>NZ_JBHZGM010000003.1:0-291962 GCF_043392685.1 Metapseudomonas phytobenefica
GCCGAGTTCGCCGCCCGTGAACCGGCGCGCTGGGACCTGGAGCCCAACGTCGGCACCGGCCGCGAGCTGTTCGCCTTCATGCGCGAGTCCTTCAGCACGGCGGAGCAGGGCGCCAGCGCCTTCACCCAAAGCCTGGAGGGCCTGAAGTGAAGCTGGCACTGGTTGGGGATATCGGTGGTACCAACGCGCGCTTCGCCCTCTGGCGCGACGATAGGCTGGAGTCGGTACGGGTGCTGGCCACCGCCGACTTCGCCAGTCCCGAGCAGGCCATCGGTCATTACCTGGCCGGCCTCGGCCTAGCGGTGGGCAGCCTTGGGGCCGTCTGCCTGGCGGTGGCGGGGCCGGTGAGTGGCGAGCATTTCCGCTTTACCAACAACCACTGGCGGCTGAGCCGTTCGGCCTTCTGCCGCACCCTGCAGGTGGACGAGCTGCTGCTGATCAACGACTTTTCCGCGATGGCCCTGGGCATGACCCGCCTGCGTGAGCACGAGAAGCTGCAGATCTGCCCCGGCGTCGCCGATCCCGACAGCCCGGCGGTGGTGATCGGGCCGGGCACCGGCCTCGGCGTCGGCGCGTTGCTGCCCCAGGGAGAAGGACGCTGGCAGGCGCTGCCGGGGGAGGGCGGCCATGTCGACTTGCCAGTGGGCAACCTGCGCGAGGCGGCGCTCTGGCAGCAGCTCCATGGTCAGCTCGGCCATGTCAGTGCGGAAAGCGTGCTCAGCGGCAACGGCCTGCTGCAGCTCTACCGTGCCGTGTGCGCCGTGGACGGCCATACCCCGCGCCTGGCGTCGCCGGCCGAGGTCAGCGCGGCGGCGCTGGCGGGCGATCCGCTCGCCGAGGACGTACTGGAGCTGTTCTGCGGCTGGCTCGGCCGGGTAGCCGGCAATAATGTGCTGACCCTTGGCGGCCGTGGCGGTGTGTATATAGTCGGCGGCGTGGTGCCGCGCTTTGCGGCGTTTTTCCAGAACAGCAGCTTCGCCCGCAACCTCGCCAGCAAGGGCTGCATGAGCGGGTATTTCGAGGGGATTCCGGTGTGGCTGGTGACGGCCGAGTATCCCGGCCTGGAAGGGGCGGGGGTGGCCCTTCGGCAGACCGCGCGATGACGTAGGGTGCGCTGCGCGCACCCTCCAGGTTCGTGGTGCGCATGGCGCACCCTACGAAGCGATAGAGAACAACAAAGGACGGCCATTGTGAGCCAATCCGGCAAATCCATTGTCCTGGTGGACGACGACCAGGAAATCCGCGAACTGCTTGAAACCTACCTGAGCCGTGCCGGCTTCCAGGTGCGCAGCGTCGCCGATGGCGAAGGCTTTCGGCACGCCATGGCCGAAGAAGCGGCGGACCTGGTGATACTCGACGTGATGCTGCCCGACGAGGACGGTTTCAGCCTGTGCCGCTGGGTGCGCGCGCACCAGCGCCTGGCCCAGGTGCCGATCATCATGCTCACCGCCAGCTCCGATGAAGCCGACCGGGTGATCGGCCTGGAGCTGGGGGCCGACGATTACCTGGGCAAGCCCTTCAGCCCCCGCGAGCTGCTGGCGCGGATCAAGGCCCTGCTGCGCCGCGTCGGCTTCGGCCAGGAGCGCTCGGTGGTGGAGGTGCTGGCCTTCGATGACTGGCGCCTGGACATGATCAGCCACCGCCTGTTCCACCTCGATGGCGAAGAGGTGATCCTCTCCGGCGCCGACTTCGCATTGCTGAAACTCTTCCTCGACCACCCGCAGCAGATCCTCGACCGCGACACCATCGCCAATGCCACCCGTGGCCGCGAAGTGCTGCCCCTGGAGCGCATCGTCGACATGGCGGTAAGCCGCCTGCGCCAGCGCCTGCGCGACACCGGCAAGGCGCCGCGGCTGATCCGCACCGTGCGTGGCGCAGGCTACCTGCTGGCGGCCCAGGTCACGCCGCACCAGCATGCCTAGCCGCCTGCGCCTGATCCCGCGCTCGCTGCTCGGGCGCATGCTCCTGCTCACCCTGCTGGTGGTGCTGCTGGCCCAGGCGCTGTCCAGCGTCATCTGGGTTTCGCAACTGCGCGCCAGCCAGATGGAAGGCCTGCTCACCAGCGCCCGCAGCCTGGCGCAATCCATGGTCGCCAGCGTCAGCTACATCCGTTCGCTGCCGATCGGCTATCGCCCCATGGTGCTGGACCAGTTGCGCTCCATGGGCGGTACGCGCTTCTTCGTCTCCCTCAACGACAAGCCGCTGGAAATGCGCGTGCTGCCGCAAACCCCGCGCAAGCGTGCGGTGCTGGAGCAGGTGGAGTCGGTGCTGCGCGAACGCCTGGGCAAGCAGGTGGACCTGTCGCTGCATTTCGTCGATCCGGACGACCTGCGCATCTTCAACAGCGGCGTCAGTCTCGACGAACTGCCGCGTTCCTGGGCCCATTACGCGCTGACCCTGGAGCCGGTGAATCCGCCGATCCTGGTCACCCAGATCCAGATCGGCCCCAGCGAGTGGCTGTACCTCGCCTCGCTGATGCCCGAGCCCTACGCCAGCCTGGAAGACGAGGGCCTGCCGACCCAGCAGCTGTGGTTCATCATCCTCACCAGCTGCTTCCTGCTGCTGTTCATCGGCCTGCTGGTGCACTGGCAGAGCCGGCCGCTGAAGCGCCTGGCGCGGGCGGCGCGGGAAATGTCCCTGGGGGCCGAGGTGGAGCCCTTGCCGGAAGCCGGCGGCAGCGAAGTGGCGGACGTGAGTCGCGCCTTCAACAGCATGCGCGAGCGCATCAGCCGCTATCTCAACGAACGCAGCCAGCTGTTCAGCGCCATCTCCCACGACCTGCGCACCCCCATCACCCGCCTGCGCCTGCGGGTGGAACTGCTGGAGGACGAAACCGCGCAAGCCAAGTTCAGCCGCGACCTGGACGATCTGGAGTTGCTGGTGAAAGGCGCGCTGCAGTGCGTGAAGGACACCGACATCCACGAGAACATCCAGCCGGTGGATCTCAACCACCTGCTGCACGGCCTGGTGGAACCCTACCTCGGCACCGGGCAGGTGACCCTGGAAGGCGAGGCGGCCGAGTGCTACCCCGGCAAGCCCCTGGCCCTGCGCCGCTGCATCGGCAACCTGGTGGATAACGCGCTGAAATACGGCGAACGGGCGCACCTGCAGATCGAAGACAGCGATGAGGCTTTCGTCCTGCACGTGGACGACGAAGGCCCCGGCGTTCCGGAGCAGAAGCTGGAGCAGGTGTTCGAACCCCACTTCCGTCTGGCCGGGCATCAGCAGGGCTACGGGCTGGGGCTGGGCATCGCGCGCAACCTCGCCCACAGCCATGGCGGTGAATTGAGCCTGAAGAATCTGCGCGACGGCGGGCTGCGGGTGACGCTGTGGCTGCCGAGGCATGCGGGGTAGTCTGTTGCCCCCTCCCCAACCCTCTCCCTGAAGGGAGAGGGGGTTGTCAGCCCGTAGGATGGGTAGAGCAAAGCGAAACCCATCCTACGGAGGCACCGCTCTGCTGCCTGGGGTTCGTGCAGCGGCTTTTGTAACCACCCCGTGACCATCCGCTATCCCTTTGTTACCCGCGGGCTTGAAGGCCGTGGTTAGACTGCAGGCAAGCGCAAGCACCGACTTGCACAGTCATAACAACAAGAAGGTATCCCCATCCATGAATGCCATGTCCCGCCTGGCCGCTGTCGTTTCCCTCGCCTCCCTGTTCCCGCTGTCTGCCCTCGCCGGCGAAGTGGAAGTCCTGCACTGGTGGACGTCCGGTGGCGAGAAGCGTGCCGCCGATACCCTGCAGAAGCTTGTCGAAGAGAAGGGTCATACCTGGAAGGATTTCGCCGTTGCCGGTGGTGGCGGCGAGGCGGCGATGACCGTGCTGAAGACCCGTGCCGTCTCCGGCAACCCGCCGTCCGCCGCGCAGATCAAGGGACCGGATATCCAGGAGTGGGGCGAGCTGGGCCTGCTGGCCGAACTGGACGATGCCGCCGCCAGGGGCAACTGGGATTCGCTGCTGTCTCCGCAGGTCGCCGACATCATGAAATACGACGGCCATTACGTCGCCGTGCCGGTCAATGTGCACCGGGTCAACTGGTTGTGGATAAATCCCGAGGTGTTCCAGAAGGCCGGAGCGACGCCGCCGACCACCCTCGATGAATTCTTCGCCGCCGCCGACAAGCTCAAGGCCGCCGGCTACATCCCGATTGCCCACGGTGGCCAGCCCTGGCAGGACGGAACCGTGTTCGAGGACCTGGTGCTCGGCATCCTCGGTCCGCAGGGCTACCACAAGGCCTTCGTCGAGCAGGACAGGGCGACCCTGACCGGCGACCAGATGGTGCAGGCCTTCGCCGCACTGAAGAAGCTGCACGGCTATGTCGACCCGGACGCCGCAGGGCGTGACTGGAACAGCGCCACGGGGCTGGTCATCAACGGCAAGGCCGGCATGCAGATCATGGGCGACTGGGCCAAGAGCGAGTGGAGCGCCGCCGGCAAGGTAGCGGGCAAGGACTACCAGTGCCTGCCGTTCCCCGGCACCCAGGGCAGCTTCGCCTACAACATCGACTCCCTGGCGATGTTCAGGCTCAAGGACGACGCCAGCATCCAGGCGCAGAACGACCTGGCGCGCACCGTTCTCGAACCGCAGTTCCAGCAGTTCTTCAACCAGAACAAGGGCTCCATTCCGGTCCGCCTGGACCAGGACATGTCGAGCTTCGACGCCTGCGCCCAAGAGTCCATGAAGGACTTCAAGGCCGCGGCGTCGGGCGGAGGCCTGCAGCCGAGCCTGGCCCACGGCATGGCCGCCTCCAGCTATGTGCAGGGCGCGGTGTTCGATGTGGTCACCAACTTCTTCAACGACCCCGCCGCCGACCCGAAGAAGGCCGCGCAGCAACTGGCCGCCGCGATAGAAGCGGTGCAGTAAGCCTCTCCAGTACCTGATTCCTATACCGGTGCAGTCTCCAGGGACTGCGCCTCGGGATCGGCCGCGCCGCGATCTGCTCCCCTCTCCCTATGGGAGAGGGGGTTATCCGTGCAACTCGCTATGTCGGAGTCTCCCATGAGCTCAACCACAGCCTTCGCCAGGCCCTCGCCGCTGGACGCGCTGCAACGCTGGTTACCCAAACTGGTGCTGGCGCCCAGCGTGCTGATCGTGCTGGTCGGCTTCTACGGCTACATCCTCTGGACCTTCCTGCTGTCCTTCACCAACTCGCGCTTCATGCCCAGCTACAAGTTCGTCGGGCTGCAGCAGTACGAGCGCCTGCTGGACAACGACCGCTGGTGGGTGGCCAGCCACAACCTGCTGGTCTACGGCGGACTGTTCATCACCCTCAGCCTGGCGATCGGCGTGTTCCTGGCGGTACTGCTGGACCAGCGCATCCGCCGCGAAGGCTTCATCCGCACCGTCTACCTCTACCCCATGGCGCTGTCGATGATCGTCACCGGCACCGCCTGGAAGTGGCTGCTCAACCCTGGCCTGGGCCTGGACAAGCTGCTGCGCGACTGGGGCTGGGAGGGCTTTCGCCTCGACTGGCTGGTGGACCCGGACCGCGTCGTCTACTGCCTGGTGATCGCCGCCGTGTGGCAGTCCTCGGGCTTCGTCATGGCGCTGTTCCTGGCCGGGCTGCGCGGGGTGGACCAGTCGATCATCCGCGCCGCCCAGGTGGATGGCGCGAGCCTGCCGAGCATCTACCTGCGCATCGTCCTGCCGAGCCTGCGCCCGGTGTTCTTCAGCGCGCTGATGATCCTTGCCCACATCGCCATCAAGAGCTTCGACCTGGTCGCCGCGATGACCGCCGGCGGCCCCGGCTACGCCTCAGACCTGCCGGCGATGTTCATGTACGCCCACACCTTCACCCGTGGCCAGATGGGCCTCGGCGCCGCCAGCGCGATGCTCATGCTCGGCGCGGTGCTGGCGATCCTCGTGCCCTACCTGTATTCCGAACTGAGGAGCAAGCGCCATGACTAGCCTGGCCGGAAAATCCGCCTTCAGTGTCAGCCGCCTGGCCATCCACGCCACGCTGTTCTTCGCCTGCGCCCTGTACCTGGTGCCGCTGGTGGTGATGCTGCTGACCAGTTTCAAGACGCCCGACGACATCCGCAGCGGCAACCTGCTGTCGATTCCGGACGTGTTCACCCTGATCGGCTGGGCCAAGGCCTGGGCCAGCGTCGGCGGCTACTTCTGGAACTCGGTGAAGATCACCGTGCCGGCGGTGATCATTTCCACGCTGCTCGGCGCGCTGAATGGCTACGTGCTGTCGATGTGGCGCTTCCGCGGCTCGCAGCTGTTCTTCGGCCTGCTGCTGTTCGGCTGCTTCCTGCCGTTCCAGGTGGTGCTGCTACCGGCGTCCTTCACCCTCGGCCAGTTCGGCCTGGCCAACACCACCGGCGGCCTGGTGCTGGTGCACGTGGTCTACGGCCTGGCCTTCACCACGCTGTTCTTCCGCAACTTCTACGTGAGCGTCCCGGACGCCCTGGTGCGGGCGGCGCGGCTGGACGGGGCGGGGTTCTTCACCATCTTCGGGCGCATCCTGCTGCCGATGTCGGTGCCGACCATCATGGTCTGCCTGATCTGGCAGTTCACCCAGATCTGGAACGACTTCCTCTTCGGCGTGGTGTTCGCCAGCGGCGATACCCAGCCCATCACCGTGGCCCTGAACAACCTGGTGAACACCAGCACCGGGGTCAAGGAATACAACGTCGACATGGCCGCCGCGATGATCGCCGGCCTGCCCACCCTGCTGGTCTACGTACTGGCCGGCAAATACTTCCTGCGTGGCCTGACGGCTGGCGCGGTGAAAGGCTGACGCCTTCAAGACTGGAGAAACGACATGGCAACCCTTGAACTGCGCAATGTGAACAAGTCCTACGGCAGCGGCCTGGCGGACACCCTGAAGAACATCGAACTGTCCATCGACTCCGGCGAGTTCCTGATCCTCGTCGGCCCGTCGGGCTGCGGAAAGTCGACCCTGATGAACTGCATCGCCGGCCTGGAAGACATCAGCGGCGGTGCGATCCTGGTGGACGGCCAGGACATCAGCGGCATGAGCCCCAAGGACCGGGACATCGCCATGGTGTTCCAGTCCTACGCGCTGTATCCGACCATGAGCGTGCGCGAGAACATCGCCTTCGGCCTGAAGATCCGCAAGCTGCCCCAGGCCGAGATCGATGCGGAGGTCGCCCGCGTGGCCAGGCTGCTGCAGATCGAGCACCTGCTGCAGCGCAAGCCCGGCCAGCTCTCCGGTGGCCAGCAGCAGCGCGTGGCCATGGGCCGGGCCCTGGCGCGGCGACCGAAGATCTACCTGTTCGACGAACCGCTGTCGAACCTCGATGCCAAGCTGCGGGTGGAGATGCGCACCGAGATCAAGCTGATGCACCAGCGGCTGAAGACCACCACCGTCTATGTCACTCACGACCAGATCGAGGCCATGACCCTGGGCGACAAGGTGGCGGTGATGAAGGACGGCATCATCCAGCAGTTCGGCACCCCGCGAGAGATCTACAACGACCCGGCCAACCTCTTCGTCGCCGGCTTCATGGGGTCACCGCCGATGAACTTCATTCCCCTGCGCCTGCAGCGCCGCGACGGCCGCCTGGTGGGCCTGCTGGACAGTGCCGACGGCCATTGCGAACTGCCCCTGGGCGGGGCCGAGGGTGAGCTGGAAGGGCGCGAGCTGATTCTCGGCATCCGCCCGGAGCAGGTGCTGCTCGGCGCCGGCGGCTTGCCGGCCATTCGCGCCCGGGTGCAGGTGCTGGAACCCACCGGGCCGGACACCCTGGCCTTCGTCGAGATCAACCAGACCAAGGCCTGCGTGCGCCTGGCGCCCGATTCGCCGGCGCGCGTGGGCGACACCCTCGACCTGCAATTCGCCCCCGACAAGGTGCTGCTGTTCGACGCGCAGAGCGGCGAGCGCCTGTGTGCGCCGGAACAGGAGGCGAGCCCCGAGCGAGCCAGGGTGGCGCACCTCAAGGTCCTGTAGGAGCGAGCTCTGCTCGCGAAGCAAGAACCGTAGCCCGGGTGGTTCCGGAGCAGCGATCCATCGCAACAACAATAAAAATCTGGAGTGGACATGAGCACGACGATCAAAGGTTTGTGGGTACTGCCCTGCGCGCTGTTTGCGGTTTCGGGGGTTGCGCAGGCGCTGGAGTTCTCCGGCTACATGCGCAGCGGCGCCGGCGGGTCCAGCGAAGGCGGCACGCAATCCTGCTTCCAGTTGCCGGGGGCGCAATCTAAGTACCGCCTGGGCAACGAGTGCGAGCAGTACATCGAACTGGACCTGCGCCAGGACCTGGCCAGGCTCGATGACGGCTCGGTGATCAGCGTCGAGGGGATGGCGCAGTTGTTCAACGAATACGGCCATACCCCCGAGTTCACCGGCGACCACGGCTTCACGCGGATGAACCAGATGTATGCCGAGTGGAGCAACATGCCGGCTCTGGGCGGCGGCTCCTTCTGGGCGGGGCGCCGCTTCTACAAGCGTAACGACATCCACATCTCCGACTACTACTACTGGAACCAGAGCGCCACCGGCTTCGGCCTGGACAGCGTCGGCATCGGTGACCTGAAGTACAGCTACGTGTTTTCGCGCAAGGACAACGTCTTCCAGGACCCCTACATCAATCGTCACGACTTCAACGTGGCCGGCTTCCAGACCAACCCCGGCGGCGAGCTGGAGCTGGGCGTCAGCTACCTCGACAAGCCCGACAGCACCGATGCCCACAGCGGCTGGTCGGTGGCGGCGCAGCACAAGCAGAAGGAGTTCCTCGGCGGGGTGAACACCTTCGCTCTGCAATACGGCCGTGGGCCGGGCACCGCGCTGGGCTATACCGGCGATCCCACCCTGGACAACAGCAACCAGAGCTGGCGCGTGGTGGAGTTCTTCGACTGGCAGGTGACGCCGCGCTTCGGTGGCCAGTTCGAGGTGATCTACCAGAAGGACAAGCGTCCGGATGGCGACGACCAGAACTGGCTATCGGTGGGCGTGCGTCCGGTCTATGCCATTACCGAGCAGTTCAAGCTGGTCACCGAGCTGGGCCGGGACCAGGTGGAAGCTCCCGGTGGCACTCGCAAGCTGACCAAGTTCACCGTCGCGCCCACCTGGTCGCCGGCCGGCCCCGGCTTCTGGCAGCGTCCGGAAATCCGCCTGTATTACACCTACGCCAGCTGGAACGAGGCGGCCCAGCGCGCGGCCAGCGAACTGGCTGCGGGCTCGGCGCTGTCCGACACCGGCGCCTTCGGCGACGCGCTGCACGGCTCCAACTTCGGCGTGCAGCTGGAGTACTGGTGGAAGTGATGCGCAGCGCCAGGCCGCATTGGCTGAAGGCGGGGATGAATTCCGCGAGCGGTGGTTGGAGCTTCCCCGGATTTCATCCGGGCTGCCTGCTTGTCTTCCTTCTCCTCCTCAGGGAGAGGGGGCGGGGGAGAGGGAGCGTCAGGACGGCTCCTCATCCGCCGGATAGCGGCTGGCATTGAGGCTTTCCTTGATCTTGCGCAGGTGCGGCTGGAAGTCGACGCCGCGGCGCAGGGTCATGCCGGTGGCGAGCACGTCGAGCACGGTGAGCTGGATGATGCGCGAGGTCATCGGCATGTAGATGTCGGTGTCTTCCGGCAGCGGGATGTCGAGGCTCAGGGTGCAGGCCTTGGCCAGCGGCGAGCCGGCGGCGGTGAGGCCGAGCACCGAGGCACCGTTCTGCCGCGCCAGGCGCGCCACCTCCACCAGTTCGCGGGTGCGGCCAGTGTAGGAAATGATCACGAAGAGATCGCCCGTGTGGGCCACCGACGCCAGCATCCGCTGCATCAGCACATCGGAATGGGCGGATACCGCGAGGTTGAAGCGGAAGAACTTGTGCTGGGCGTCCAGGGCCACCGAGGCCGAGGCGCCGAGCCCGAAGAAGTGGATTTGCCGGGCCTGGATCATCAGGTCCACGGCGCGGCTGATCAGTTGCGGGTCGAGGCTCTGCAGGGCGCTGTCCAGGGAGGCGATGGCGCTGCCGAAGATCTTCCGGGTGTAGGCCTCGGGGCCGTCGTCGGCGGCGACCGCCTGGCTCACGTAGGCGGCGCCGCTGGCCAGGCTCTGGGCCAGCTGCATCTTCAGTTCCGGGTAGCCGTTGACGCCGAAGGAGCGGCAGAAGCGGTTCACCGTCGGCTCGCTGACCTGCGCCGCCTGGGCCAGGGCCGCGATGCTGTAGCGGGTGGCCTGCTGCGGGTCGCGCAGGATGACTTCGGCGACCTTGCGCTCGGCCTTGTTGAGTTCGTCGAGGCGGTTCTGGATCTGCTCCAGCAGGTTGTGCACGCGGTCCATTGGGATTCCTGGGAAGGGGCCTGCAATCGGTGGCTTATCGTACTGAGCGTACTCAGGCTGGGCCACCGTAATCTCGTATGTCGGAAAATGTAGTTTTATTACTACATTTTGTCTTGCTGTAAGCGCTATCTGGGTGTATTCATAAGCTCATGTTTGAAAGAAGAACAAATATCATGGCCTCGCAACCTGTCGAATCCTGCACCCTGGCCCTGTTTGGCGGCCTTGGTGACCTGGCGCTGCGCAAGCTGTTTCCCGCGCTCTATCAACTGGACCGTGCCGGCCTGCTGGCCGCCGATACACGCATCCTCGCCCTGGGCCGCGAAAGCGGCGAGCCGGCCCGCCATATCGCGGTGATCGGCGAGCACCTGCGCCACTACGTGCCGGCGGGCGAGCTGGAGGAGGGCGCCGTGCAGCGCTTCCTGGCCCGGCTCGACTACCTCGCCATGGACTTCCTCGACGCCGAGGCCTACCCGGCCCTGGCCGACAAGCTGGGTCCGGTGGGCCGGCTGATCGCCTACTTCGCCACGCCCGCCGCCGTGTACGGCGCCATCTGCGAAGGCCTGGCCGCCACCGGGCTGGCCGGGCGCACCCGCGTGGTGCTGGAAAAACCCATCGGCCACGACCTGGAATCCTCCCGCGCGGTGAACGACGCGGTGGCGGCGCACTTCCCGGAGAACCGCACCTACCGGATCGACCACTACCTGGGCAAGGAAACGGTGCAGAACCTGATCGCCCTGCGCTTTGCCAACAGCCTGCTCGAGACGCAGTGGAACCAGCACCACATCTCCCACGTGGAAATCACCGTGGCCGAGCAGGTGGGCATCGAGGGCCGCTGGGGCTATTTCGACCAGGCCGGCCAGCTGCGCGACATGATCCAGAACCACCTGCTGCAACTGCTCTGCCTGATCGCCATGGACCCGCCCAGCGACCTCTCCGCCGACAGCATCCGCGACGAAAAGGTGAAAGTGCTGAAAGCCCTGGCGCCCATCACTGCGGAACAGCTCGGGCAGCAGGTGGTGCGCGGCCAGTACGTGGCCGGCAACATCCTCGGCAAGACGGTGCCCGGCTACCTGGAGGAAGAACACGCCAATACCCACAGCGACACCGAGACCTTCGTCGCCCTGCGTGCGGAAATCCGCAACTGGCGCTGGTCGGGCGTGCCCTTCTACCTGCGTACCGGCAAGCGCATGCCGCAGAAGCTTTCGCAGATCGTCATACACTTCAAGGAACCGCCGCACTACATCTTCGCCCCCGAGCAGCGGCCGCTGATCAGCAATCGCCTGGTCATCCGCCTGCAGCCGGACGAAGGCATTTCCCTGCAGGTGATGACCAAGGAGCAGGGCCTGGACAAGGACATGCAGCTGCGCAGCGACCCGCTGCAGTTGAGTTTCTCCAACACCTATCGCAGTGCGCGGATTCCGGACGCCTACGAGCGTCTGCTGCTGGAGGTGATGAAGGGCAAGCAGAACCTCTTCGTGCGCAAGGACGAAATCGAATACGCCTGGAGGTGGTGCGACCAGTTGATCGCCGGGTGGCGGCAGCAGGGCGACGCGCCCAGGCCCTACGCGGCGGGAACCTGGGGGCCGACGGCCTCCATCGCATTGATCACCCGTGATGGTAGGAGCTGGTATGGCGATCTTTAATCTCGACCTGCCGAAGCAGGTCACCGGGCTCAGCCTCGACAGCCCCGAACAACTGGCCGGCGAGCTGGCCATCACCGTTGCCAACGCCCTGCGTACGGCCATCGAGGCCCGCGGTGCGGCGGTGCTGGTGGTGTCCGGCGGACGCAGCCCGGTCGCGTTCTTCGAACGCCTGTGCGGCCAGGCCCTGGACTGGTCGAAGGTGACCATCAGCCTGGCCGACGAACGCTTCGTGCCGGTCAGTCACGCCGACAGCAACGAAGGCCTGGTGCGCCGCCACCTGTTGCGGGGCGAGGCCGCCAGCGCACGCTTCTTCGGCCTCTATCACAGCGTGCCGAACCTGGAGGAAGCCGCCCGCCTGGCCGATAGAGCCCTGGCCGAACTGGGCGGCATCGACGTGCTGGTGCTGGGCATGGGCGAGGACGGCCATACCGCTTCGCTGTTCCCCGGCAGCCCGAACCTCGAACTGGCCCTGAGCGCCGACTGCGAGCGCCGCTGCCTGCCGATGCAGGCCCCCAGCGTGCCGCGTCAGCGCCTGAGCATGACCCTGCCGCTGCTGGCCAGCGCGCAGCTGACCCTGCTGGCCGTACAGGGCCAGGCCAAACTGTCCACCCTGGCCGCCGCCCTGGCGGGGGATGACGAATCGGCCATGCCGATCCGCGCTTTCCTCCGCCGTCCCCTGGAAATCCACTGGTGCCCCTGAGCCCGAAGGAACGCCCATGACCATCCCATCCAATCGGGCCACCAGCCGCGAAGCCGTGCCGAGCATGGCCGACAAG
Source organism: Metapseudomonas phytobenefica (assembly GCF_043392685.1). NCBI lineage: Bacteria > Pseudomonadati > Pseudomonadota > Gammaproteobacteria > Pseudomonadales > Pseudomonadaceae > Metapseudomonas > Metapseudomonas phytobenefica. The sequence goes on from NZ_JBHZGM010000003.1 coordinate 12,658, forward strand.
GCAGCCCTGATCGACATTCTCTGCGGTGCGGCACGCATCCTTCCGGTGATCACTATCGAGCGCGAGCAGGACGCCCTGCCGCTGGCCGATGCCCTGGCCGCCGGTGGCCTGCGCACCCTGGAAGTCACCCTGCGCTCCGAGCATGGCCTGTCCGCGATCCGCATCCTGCGTGAGCAGCGCCCGGAGCTGTGCGTCGGTGCCGGCACCGTGCTCGACGAGTGGATGCTCGCCGAGGCCGAGGCCGCCGGTTCGCAATTCATCGTCACCCCCGGCTGCACCGCCGAACTGCTGCGTGCCGGTGTCTACAGCCCGTTGCCGGTGCTGCCGGGTATCAGCAGCGCCTCGGAAATCATGCTCGGTTACGCCCTGGGCTATCGCCGCTTCAAGCTCTTTCCGGCGGAAGTCTGCGGCGGCATCAAGGCCCTCAAGGCCTTCGGCGGTCCCTTCCCGGGCATCCGCTTCTGCCCGACCGGCGGGGTCAATCCCGACAACCTGCGCGACTACATGGCCCTGCCCAACGTGATGTGCGTGGGCGGCACCTGGATGATGAACAAGGAATGGATCCGCAGCGGCGACTGGCAGCGCATCCAGGAAACCACGGCCCAGGCGCTAGAGTTGCTGGGCTGAGGCCAGGCAGAGAGCGTTCTGCTTTTTGTGGGGGCGATTTCAATCGCTATGCAGGCCACAGGCCTGCCTATCAAACCACCCTGGGGCACTGCGTGCCCCATTGCGAATGAATTCGCCCCCACAGGTTTTTCGTACCCCCCAGTCACCTCCTAACCCATTTCCATATCGCACCCGGTTGCGACCGAATTCCGCCAAACAGTTTGCTGAAACGTTTTATCAGGCAATGAAACCCCATAAGAACCGACTTCCAGTGGTCCCGATCCTGAGGAAAGTGCAATGACCAACAACAACCTCCAAGCCCTGTTCCCCACTGCCGGCCAGATTCCCGAGCGTTACCGCCCCGGCGCGCCCATCGAGCAGCGCGAGTACCTGGTCAACGGTGAGCTGCTGAGTTGGCAGGGGCCGATGGCGGCGGTGCGCAGCCCGGTGTTCCTGGCGGGCGAGCAGGGTGATGAGCAGGTGGTGCTGGGCAGCACGCCGCTGCTAGATGCCGATGCCGCGCTGGCGGCGCTGGACGCCGCCGTCGCCGCCTACGACCACGGGCAGGGTGCCTGGCCGACCATGCGTGTGGCCGAGCGCATCCAGCATGTGGAGAAGTTCCTCGCCCGCATGCGCGAACAGCGCGAGGCGGTGGTCAGGCTGCTGATGTGGGAGATCGGCAAGAACCTCAAGGATTCCGAGAAGGAGTTCGACCGCACCTGCGACTACATCGTCGACACCATCGAAGCGCTCAAGGAACTGGACCGCCGCTCCAGCCGCTTCGAGCTGGAGCAGGGCACCCTCGGCCAGATCCGCCGCGTGCCGCTGGGGGTGGCGCTGTGCATGGGGCCCTACAACTACCCGTTGAATGAAACCTTCACCACCCTGATCCCGGCGCTGATCATGGGCAACACCGTGGTGTTCAAGCCGGCCAAGTTCGGCGTGCTGCTGATCCGCCCGCTGTTGGAAGCCTTCCGCGACAGCTTCCCGGCCGGCGTCATCAACGTCATCTACGGCCGTGGCCGCGAGACCGTCAGCGCCATCATGGCCAGCGGCAAGGTGGATGTGTTCGCCTTCATAGGCACCCACTCCGGCGCCGCCGAGCTGAAGAAACTGCACCCGCGCCCGCACCGCCTGCGCGCGGCGTTGGGCCTGGACGCGAAGAACCCCGGCATCGTCCTGCCCAGGGTGGACCTGGACAACGCCGTCAATGAAGCCATCACCGGCGCCCTGTCGTTCAACGGCCAGCGCTGCACGGCGCTGAAGATCCTCTTCGTCCACGAGGATGTGCTCGAACCCTTCCTCGACAAGTTCTGCACCAGGCTGGCCAGCCTCAAGCCCGGCATGCCCTGGGAAGACGGCGTGGCCCTGACGCCGCTGCCCGAACCGGGCAAGGTCGACTACCTCAATGCCTTGCTGGAGGACGCCGTGGCCAAGGGCGCCAGGGTGGTCAACCCGGGCGGCGGCAGCCACCGGCAGAGCTTCTTCTATCCCGCTGTTTTGAGCCCGGTGAGCCCGGACATGCGCCTCTACCATGAGGAACAGTTCGGTCCGCTGATCCCGGTGGTGCCCTATCGCGAGCTGGAAGAGGTGATCGACTACGTGCTGCATTCGGACTACGGCCAGCAGCTCAGCCTGTTCGGCAACGACCCGGCGCAGATCGGCCGCCTGGTGGATGCCTTCGCCAACCAGGTGGGCCGCATCAACATCAACGCCCAGTGCCAGCGCGGCCCGGACACCTTCCCCTTCAACGGCCGCAAGAACTCGGCTGAAGGCACGCTATCGGTGCATGACGCCCTGCGGGTGTTCTCCATCCGCACCCTGGTGGCGACGAAATTCCAGGAAGACAACAAGGCGCTGGTCAGCGAGATCATCCGCAACCGCGAATCGAACTTCCTGACCACCGATTACATTTTCTGAGGTTTTCGGCAGAGGGCGATTGGAAAAGGACTTGCCCGGGAGGGCGAAACCAGAAACCTCCGCAGAACTCGGTAATCAGCCGGGCTCAGCGGTTCCAGCAACACTTAACGCCGACATAGCGAATGAATTCGCCCCCACAGGAAAAACACCGCTGGAGGAATCAATCCTCCGGCAGGTTGGCGTAGATCTTTTCCAGGGTGCCGTTGAGCTTGGCGATCTGGGCTTCGGTGAGGCCCTTGAAGCTGTTGGTGAAGATGTGCGCGGTGTTCATCTGGATCTCTTCCACCATGCGCCGCCCCTTGTCGGTGATGGTCACCTGGGTCACCCGGCCATCGTTGCTGCAGGGGGCGGTGTCCACCAGGCCGTCGTCCTTCATGCGGTAGACGATCTTGGTGACGGTGGAGAGCTTGGCGATGGCGTGCTCGGAGATTTCCGAGATGCTCGACTGGCCGTTTTCCTTGAGGATGAAGAGGATGCGCCAGCGCGGAATGTCCAGGTCGATCTTCTTCAGGGTCTTTTCCATGGCCATGTTGTAGCGGCCATAGACGCGGGCGATCCAGTAGAAGGGGAATTCCTCCTTCTTGAAGTCGTCGCTGGCGGGGTTGTAACGGTTGAGGCGCTTCTTCGGGGTGCTCATTGCGAGTGGGGCAAGGTTACGGCTGACAGGGGGAGAGTTATAGGGGGTTGCGCGTGGGCTGTCGACAGCCACATTGCACAACCTTGACCCCGATCAGGACCTGCCGGCTGCCGCGAGGGCAGCCGGCGTGCGTCAGCCCGCGAGCATCTCCTGGTGCTTGCTGGCCAGGCCCAGGTAGGCCTCGATCACGCGCGGGTCGTCGGCCAGCCGGGCGGCGGGGCCCTGCATGGCGATCCGCCCGGTCTCCAGCACGTAGGCGTAGTCGGCCACGCGCAGGGCGGCGCGGGCGTTCTGTTCCACCAGCAGGATGGAAACCCCCTGCTGGCGCAGGCTGGCGATGATGCGGAAGATCTCGCGGGTGATCAGCGGCGCCAGGCCCAGGCTGGGTTCGTCCAGCATCAGCAGCCTGGGCCTGGCCATCAGCGCCCGGCCCACGGCGAGCATCTGCCGCTCGCCGCCGGAAAGGGTGGCGGCGAGCTGGTCGCGGCGCTCCCACAGGCGCGGGAACAGGTCGTAGACCTCCTTCAGGGTTTCGCCGTGGTCGCGCCTGCCGCTGCGGTGGCGCTGGAAGGCGCCCAGCAGCAGGTTGTCGGCCACCGTCATGCTGCCGAACAGCTCGCGCTTTTCCGGCACCAGGCCAAGCCCGTTCGACACCATCACCTCCACTTCCGGGACCGCCTCCAGGCTGCCGTCGAAGGCCACCCGGCCACGGGAACCGAGCACGCCCATGATGGCGGAGAGCAGGGTGGTCTTGCCGGCGCCGTTGGGGCCGATCACGGTGACGATCTGGCCCTGGCCGACGCTCAGGCTGGCGTTGCTCAGGGCCTCCACCTTGCCGTAGGCGACACACAGGTCGCTGACTTCCAGCAGCGGGTTGGCGACGCGGTTTTCCGGCTGTTTCAGGTCTTGCATCGGCATGTTCATCACTCAGCACCTCCGAGATAGGCTTCCAGCACCGCCGGGTCTTTCTGTACGTCGGCTGGCAGCCCATGGGCGATGCGCTGGCCGAATTCCATCACCACCACGCGGTCCACCAGGCCCATGACGAAGTCCATGTCGTGCTCCACCAGGAGGATCGCCATGCCTTCGCTGCGCAGGCGGCTGAGGAGCAGCCCCAGGGCTTCCTTCTCCTTGTGGCGCAGACCGGCGGCCGGCTCGTCGAGCAGCAGCAGGCAGGGGTTGGCGCACAGGGCGCGGGCGATTTCGAGGATGCGCTGCTGACCCAGGGCCAGGCTGCCGGCTTCCACGTGCAGGTAGTCGCTCAGGCCGACGCGCTCCAGCTGGCGGCGGGCTTCGGCGAGCAGTTCGGCCTCTTCGCGTCGGTCCAGGCGCAGGGCGGCGGATAGCACGCCCTTGTGGCCACGCAGGTGCGCGCCGATGGCGACGTTCTCCAGCACGCTCATTTCCGGCAGCAGCTTCACGTGCTGGAAGGTGCGGCTCATGCCCATGCGCGCGATGTCGCGGGAGGGGATGCCGTTGATGCGCCGGCCACGGAACAGCACCTCGCCCGAGGTGGGAGTGTCCACCCCCGAGAGCTGGTTGAACAGGGTGCTCTTGCCCGCGCCGTTGGGGCCGATCAGGGCGAGGATTTCTCCGGCGCGGACGTCCAGGTTCATTTCGTTGTTGGCCACCAGGCCGCCGAAGCGACGGGTCAGGTTGCGGGCTTCCAGCAGCACTTCGCCGGCCGGCGGCAGCTCGCGGCGCGGCAGTTCGGCGGCGGCATCCACAGCCTTGAACGACGGGCGCGGTTTCCAGGCATCCGGCACCAGGCGCAGCAGCAGCGGCCACAGGCCGCCCGGCGCGCGCTGCATCAGCAGCACGATGGCGATGCCGAAAACGATCACTTCATAGTTGCCGGTGCTGCCCAGCAGTTGCGCAAGCAGGTCCTGCAGCCACTGCTTGAGCATGGTCAGCACACCGGCGCCGAGCAGCGCGCCCCAGACACTGGCCACGCCGCCGATCAGCGCCATGAACAGGTAGTCGATGCCCATGTGCAGGCCGAAGGGGGTGGGGTTCACGAAGCGCTGGGTGTGGGCGTAGAGCCAGCCGGAGATGGCGGCGAACAGGGCGGAGATGAGGAAGATCACCAGCTTGGCGCGGAAGGTGTTCACGCCCATGGATTCGGCCATCAGCTGGCCGCCCTTGAGGGCGCGGATGGCGCGGCCTAAGCGGGAGTCGAGGAGGTTCCGGGTGATCAGCATGGCGCACAGCAAAACCGCCCAGATCAGGTAGTAGATTTCCTCGCCCTTGTTCAGCTCCCAGCCCGCCAGGGAGATGGACGGCAGGCCGCTGACCCCGGTGTGGCCGCCGAGGGATTCGACGGTGCCGAACAGGTAATAGAGCGACAGGCCCCAGGCGATGGTGCCGAGCGGCAGATAATGGCCGGAAAGCTTCAGGGTCAGGGCGCCCAGTAGCAGGGCCACCGCGCCGGTGAGAATCAGGCCCACCAGCAGCGTCAGCCAGGGCGAGGCGCTGGCCCAGGCCAGCCAGCCAGGCAGGTCTTGCACCGTGGTCAGGTAGGCGCTGGTGTAGGCACCCAGGCCGACGAACGCGGCCTGGCCGAAGCTGGTCATGCCGCCGACGCCGGTCAGCAGCACCAGGCCGAGCACCACCAGGGTGTAGAGGCCGATGTAGTTGAGCAGGGTGACGTAGTAGGGCGGCAGCACCAGCGGCGCCACGCCGAGCACGGCCACCAGGGCGAGGATCAGGTAACGCGGTTTCATTCATCGTCCTCCACGTGACGGCTGGTGAGGGAGCGCCAGAGCAGGAAGGGGATGATCAGGGTGAAGACGATGATCTCCTTGTAGGTGCTGGCCCAGAACATCGAGAAGGCCTCGATCAGGCCCACGCCCAGTGCGCCCAGGGCGGCCACCGGGTAGCTCACCAGGCCGCCGATGATGGCACCGACGAAACCCTTGAGGCTGATGACGAAGCCTGAGTCGAAGTAGAGAGTGGTGATGGGGGCGATGAGGATGCCCGACAGCGCGCCGATGAAGGTGGCCAGGGCGAAGGTGGCCTTGCCTGCGAGCGTCGGCGAGATGCCCATCAGCCGTGCGCCCAGGCGATTCACCGCGGTGGCGCGCAGGGCCTTGCCATAGAGGCTGCGCTCGAAGAACAGGAACAGGCCAATGATCAGCCCGAGGGAGACGGCGATCACCCACAGGGTCTGGCTGTTGAAGGTCACCGGGCCGAGGGTCAGGCCGGCTTCGGAGAAGGGTGCAGTACGCGCGCCTTCCGGACCGAACATCAGCAGGCCGAGGCCGACCATCGCCACGTGCACGGCAATGGAGACGATCAGTAGCACCAGGGCGCTGGCCGAGGCCAGCGGCTGGAACACCAGGCGATAGAGCTGCGGACCCAGCGGGACCACCAGGGCGAGGGTGAGCAGGGCCTGGGTCGCCATGGGCAGGTCGGCCAGTGGCAGGCTTCGCACCAGGCCGAGCATGGCCAGGGCGTAGGCGAGCTTGGCAAGGACCCGCTTCGGGAAGCGGAAGCCGCGGCTGGCGCGGGTGGCATCGAACAGGTCCATGGCGCAGTCGGCCAGGGTCAGGGCGAGGAGCAGCCAGACCAGGGCGGTGGGCTGGCCAGCCTGCAGGCTGGCCATGGCCAGGGCGCCGTAGGTGACGAACTCGCCCTGGGGGATCAGCAGGATGCGCGTGACGGTGAAGACCAGCAGGATCGACAGGGCCAGCAGCGCATAGATCGCGCCGTTGGTGATGCCGTCCTGGCCTAGCAGCAGGGCTATCTGGAGATTCATGGCGGGAACTCTTGTTGCGATAAGTGGGCGCGTGAATGCGTAGGGTGGTGCTTCAGCCCACAATCGGGCGGTGGGCTGAAGCCCACCCTTGGGGCTGTGGAGCGGACCTTCGGCCCGCATAGCGATTGAAATCGCCCCCACAAGGATCAGTTGCGGCCGAGCAGGGTCCAGGCGCCGTTCTTCACCTGGATCAGCTCGCGGCCGCGCTCGTCGAAGCCGCTGTGGTCCTCGGCGGTCATGTTGTAGACGCCCTGGGTGGCCGGTACTTCGTGGCTGGCTTCCAGGGCGTCACGCAGGGCGCTGCGGAACTCCGGCGTGCCCGGCTGGGCCTTGGCGGCGGCCTGGGGAATGGCCTTCTGCAGCAGCAGGCCGGCGTCGTAGGTGTTGGCGCCGAAGGTGGCGGGCTTGCTGCCGTTGAGCTTCTCGTAGGCGGCTACGTACTCGCCGGCGATGGCCTTGGACGGGTGGCTGTCGGGCACCTGGTCCAGCACCAGCATCAGGCTGGCGGCGAGGATGGTGCCTTCCACCTTCTTGCCGCCGAGCTTGAGGAAGTCCGGCAGGGCGGCGCCGTGGGTCTGGTACATCTGCCCGCGATAGCCCTGGTCGAACAGGGTGGTCTGCGGCAGCACCGCGGCGCTGCCCGGCGCGGCCACCAGCACGGCGTCGGGGCGGGAGGCCAGCACCTTCAGGCTCTGGCCGGTGACGGAGGTGTCCTGGCGCTGGAAGCGCTCGCTGGCCACCAGCTTGATGCCGTGTTCGGCGGCCATGGCGGACATCACCCGGGCCCAGTTCTCGCCATAGGGATCGGCGGTGCCGATGAAACCCAAGGTCTTCACGCCGCGGGTGGCCATGTCCTGCACCAGGGCCTTGGCGATCAGGTCATCGTTCTGGGTGGTCTTGAACACCCATTTTTTCTGCTCGTTCATCGGCAGCACCACGGCCGCCGTGCCCACCGGCGCCAGCAGGGGCACCCCGGCCTCGGCGGCGAACTGGATCACCCCCATCGCGTTCGGTGAGCCACTTGGGCCGATGATGGCGTCGACGTTTTCTTCGCTGATCAGTTTCTTCAGCGCCTTGACGGTGGCGGTGGGATCGCTGCCGTCATCCAGGGCGATGTACTTCACCTGCTGGTCCCCGGCCTGGGTGGGCAGCAGCGGCGTCGAGTTTTTCTGGGGCAGCCCGACCAGGGCGAGCGGCCCGGTGGAGGAGGTGATGACACCGACCTTCACTTCGGCCTGGGCGAAGGAGATGCAGGCAGCGCTGAGGAGCAGGGTGGACACGGCTTGTTTGAAGAGCATGACGTTCTCCGAGGGTTGCAAGGCTATTCGGCAGGCAATGGTCCGCAGGGCGCTCCAGGCCCGGAGGGGATGGATGCGCGGATGGCTCGCCGCCTTTTTTGTTGTTCTGGCGCCTGGTGGCGCTGCCGGCGGGTGTCCCGCCCGACGGAAGTGAAAGTGCAGCTCCCGTGCCAGAAAAACCTGCGCCCTGCCGGTGCAACGTCGGCGACAGCCTGTTCGCCGGTTCCACCAGCCCTTTCCTTCAGGGTTATCCAGTGAGCCTTTTGGGCCTTCCCCGAATGCCGCTTCACACCCTCTATGGCAAGCCTTTCAAGGGCGCTTGAGAGGGTCTTTTTTTATTCAAAAAACACGATTTTTTGAGCTAAAAAATCCATGTTTTAGCGCCAATTATTTCGACTCCAATTGCAAATATTCTGTTCGATAAACGCACGGCGTGCAGGTGCTGAATTGGACGGTGTTTCCGCTTTCGTGGATGTGAATATTTCTCAGTTTGTTAATAAATAATTGAAATATAAGCAATTTAATTGATTGGTTGGGCGTTTTTGAGAAATCAAACCTGTTACCGATCTGCACGGAAAGGGTGCTCGGTTACGTGAAAATGCACCGAATCTACACATTCATTTTCCAGTGATAATTCAATTGACATTTCACGTAATTCTTCTAATTCTGGATTTACGCAATCGGCACCCCGCACAGGGGTGGACGAGCCCCAACAAGAACGCCAATGGGTGATGCAGATGACGATAGTGGTCGAGAGGCTGGAACTGGGTGGCAGCGGAAGGACCGTGATGGTGAAGGACACCATCGATGTCGCCGGCCATCCCACCCGTGCTTCCAGCCGCGCGCTGGAAGACGCGCCCGACGCCGAGCGCCACGCGGATGTGGTCCAGGCATTGCTGGATGCGGGCTGCCGCCTCACCGGCAAGACCAGCCTGCATGAACTGGCCTTCGGCACCACCGGCCTGAATGCCTGGACCGGCACTGCGGAAAACCCGCGTTATCCCGGCCGCATTCCCGGCGGTTCCTCCAGCGGTTCCGCCGCCGCCGTGGCCGCCGGCCTCTGCGACTTCTCCCTGGGCACCGATACCGGCGGTTCGGTGCGTGTGCCCGCTGCCTGCTGCGGCGTGTTTGGCCTCAAGCCCACCTTTGGCCGCATCAGCCGCGCCGGCGTGATGCCCGCCGCGACTTCCCTGGATTGCGTGGGGCCCTTCGCCGCCAGCATCGACCTGCTGATCGAAGCCATGGCCGCCATCGACCCCACCTGCAAGGCATTGCCGGACGTCGGCGCCATCCGCATCGGCGTCGTGCCGGTGGCGGCCAACCCGGAAGTGCGGGCCGCCCTCGACACCGTGCTGGCAGCTGCGGATTTCCCCCTGGAAAGCACGCCGCTGCCCGGCATGCAGGCCGCCTACGACGCGGGCCTGGCGGTGATCAACCGGGAAACCTGGAACGCCTGCGGCCATCTGCTGGAAACCGGTCTGCTGGGCGCCGATATCGCCGCCCGCCTGCTGGCGGCGCGGGACACCAGCGATGCCGAGCTCGCGGAGGCCGAAGCGGTACGTGCTGCCTTCACCGCCGAAGTGGATGCCGCCCTGGCGCGTTGCCCGATCCTCGCCCTGCCGACCATGCCGGACTACCCGGCGCGGGTGGCGGATGCCGCGGACACCCGCGCCGCCATCGGCATGACCGCCTTCGTGCGACCGTTCAACCTCACCGGCCACCCGGCACTGAGCATTCCCTTCGAGGGTGCCTCGAAGCTGCCGGTCGGTCTGCAACTCATCGCCGCCAAGGGCGCGGACGAACTGCTGCTGGCAGTCGCCCGCGAGCTGGTGCGGCGCCTCGAACAATAACCAAGAAGCCCACCTGGAGAGCCCCATGTCTGCGCTAAGCGAGCTGGATTACCAGCGCCCCGCCCCCATTACCGCGAGTGAAGGATTCCAGGCGCTGCTCGCCGATATCCGCGAGCGTGCCCGGCGCGAGGAATTCGACCGGCAGAAATTCATTTCCCATGACGTGATCGAGCGCTTCAAGGAACTGGGCGTCTACCGCGCACTGGTGCCTGCCCGCTTCGGCGGCGACCAGCGCACGCCCATGGATTTCTGCCAGATGGTGGAGGACATCTCCGCCGCCGACGGTTCCGCTGGCTGGGTCGCCAGCTTCGGCATGAACCCGGTGTACCTGGCGGCGCTGCCCCTGGCCACGCTGGAGAAGGTCTACGCCAACGGTCCGGACGTGGTCTTCGCCGGCGGCATCTTCCCGCCGCAGCCGGCCGCATTCGTCGAGGGCGGCCTGGAAGTCAACGGTCGCTGGAAGTTCTCCAGCGGCTGTATGGGCGCCAACCTGATCGGCGTCGGCATCAGCCCGAAGAACGGCGACACCGTCGGCCTGCCGCGCCTGGCCGTGATGCCGCGCGAGAAGGTGAAGATCGAAGAAACCTGGGATGTGGTCGGCCTGATCGGCACCGGCAGCCATGACGTGGTCATCGAAGGCGTGGTGGTGCCCGAAGAATGGACCTTCGTTCGCGGCGGTCCGGCCAACCTCGACGAGCCGATGTTCCGCTACCCGTCCCTGTCCTTTGCCACCCAGGTGCTCTCGGTGGTGGGCCTGGGCGTGGCCCGCGCCGCCCTGGACTACCTGTCCGGTATGGCCAGCGGCCGTTTCTCCGTCACCGGCGCCCCGGCCCTGGCCGACCGCCCGCTGGCGCAGATGCAGATGGCCAAGGCCGAAGCCGAACTGCGCGCCGCCCGCGCCTGGTTCTTTGAGGCCATGGAAAGCGCCTGGGCCAGCCTGCTGGCGGGCGATCCGGTGAGCGTGGAGCAGACCAACCTGCTGCGCCTGTCCTCCACCCACGCCACCCGCGTGTCCGCCGAAGTGGCGCGCACCGCGCAGATGCTCTCCGGCATGACCGGCGTGTACCGGGACAACCCGCTGTCGCGCTTCGTCAACGACACCCTGGTGATTACCCAGCACGCCTTCATGGGCGACATGACCTACCAGAACGCCGGGGCGATCTTCTTCGGCAACAAGCCGCTGCCCGGCTACCTGTGAATACCAACTGACTGATCGGTGATTGTGATGAGTGAGAAAAAAGCCCTGCGCGTCCTGTTCTGCATGGGGATCAACCAGAACTTCTTCGACGCCCCGCGCGAGGAGCAACTGCAGGTCTGGGCCGCCTTCAGCGAGATGTGGAACGGCATCCACGACCTGCCCGGGGTGAAGGTGTTCGGCAACATGGACGACGACCAGAGCATGGTCGGTCCCAGTACCGGCTATCCCTGGACCACCTACCTGCTGGCCGACGTGCCGGACATCGAAACCGTGCACGCCGCCTGCAACCTGTTCCGCACCACGCCGGTGGGTGATGGCACCTGGAAGCTGTGGCGCTACGCCAAGGTCGAGGCCCGCACCGGCCGCGAACTGATCATCCAGCGCGCGTGACCGCCATGAGCCAAACCCTCGAAGCCCGTCTGCGCCAGCTGGAAAGCGAACACGCCGTGCGGGCCTGCATGAACCGCTACATGGAGCTGTGCGATGCCCTCGACGCCAGCACGCCGCTGGACGAACTGGCCGGACTGTTCACCGCCGACGCGGTCTGGGAAGGCAAGGGCGCCAGGTACGCCAGCAGCTTCGGCGGCTACCAGGGCCGCGAAGCCATAGCCGCCATGTTCGACACGTACAGGGTGGAGCCGGCGCACTTCGCCCTGAACGTGCACTTCCTCTGCTCGGAGCTGATCCGTGTCGAGGGCGTGGAGGCCATCGGCAGCTGGGTGATGTTGCAGACCTCCACCTTCGCCAGCGGCGCCTCGCACCTCAATGCGGCGCGCCTGACGGTGAAGTTCCGCGAGGAGGAGGGCACCTGGCGCATGGCGCATTTCCAGACCGAGAACCTGTTCAGCCGCCCGGTGGAGGCGTGGAACAGCGACGCGCACCTGCCGGTGCCCGGCAAATGACGATGGCAACCGCCAACAGGACATTTTGTGAGTCGGCGTACCGCGCCGACGAGGAGTGATCGTGACCAACCTGATCGAAACCGTGAACCTGGCCAGCTCGCCGGCCGACCTGGTGCTGCACGACCGCGTGCACACCTCCCTCTACACCGACGCCCGCATCTTCGACGAAGAGCTGGAGAAGGTCTTCTACAGCACCTGGGTCTGGGTTGCCCACGCCAGCGAGATTCCCGAGTCCGGCAGCTACAAGAGCACCTACATCGGCAAGCAGCCGGTGATCGTCGTGCGTGACCGCAAGAAGGACGTACACGTGCTGCTCAACCGCTGCCGCCACCGTGGCGCCACCGTCTGCGAGCACAAGAAGGGCAAGGCCGCGAGCTTCGTCTGCCCCTACCACGGCTGGAGCTATGCCCTGGACGGCAGCCTGCGCGGCGTACCGCACCCGGAAAGCTACGCCGACTGCCTGGACAAGGGCGAACTGCCGCTGGTGAGCCTGCGGGTCGAGCAATACAACGGCATGATCTTCGCCACCTTCAAGGACGATATCGAGCCGCTCTCCGACTTCCTCGGCCCGGCCAGGAAGTGGATCGACCTGTTCATGAAGCAGGGCGCCGGCTACGGCGTGAAGGTGTCCGGCGAGCACCGCTTCCGCTTCCCCGGCAACTGGAAGATCCAGCTGGAAAACACCACCGACGCCTACCACTTCCCGCTGGTGCACAAGTCGTTCCTGTCCTCGGTGGACGAGCAGACCCTGGAACTCTTCGATTTCGTGAAGGGCCCGGGCTATGTCGAAGACCTCGGCAACGGCCACAGCGTGATGGTGATGATCCCCGAACTGGTGGACCTGGAAGCCGACCTGGACAAACCGATCCCCGAGCGCTTCGAGGCCCTGGCCATCGATCTGCGCGCCGAGGGCATCGAGGAACAGCAGGTGCGCCGCATCGTCCGCGCCGTGGGTGGTTCCGGTTTCAACCTCAACCTGTTCCCCAACGTGGCCTGCTCCATGGCCTTCTTCCGCGTGCTGCAACCGATCTCGGTGAACGAGACCGAGATCCATCACGCGGTGATCACCATGGACGGCGGCCCCGCCGTGGCCAACCGCTATCGCCTGCGCCTGCACGAACACTTCCAGGGCCCCATGGGCTTCGGCACCCCGGACGATTCCGAGGCCTGGGAGCGCGTGCAGAAGGGCGCCCAGGCCGGCACCGACCTCTGGATCATGCTCAACCGCGGCCTGCCTGGCGAGAAGCCGAGCGAGGACGGGCTGATCAGCGACGTGAGCGCCGAGACCGGTATGCGCGCGGCCTATCAGCAGTGGAAAAAGATGATGTCGGCGTAAGGAGAAGAGAACGATGAACCTTGAATTGCTCAACCACGTCAGCGCCTTCATCTGGCAGGAAGCGGACATGCTCGACCACGGCGAATTCGACGCCTGGCTGAACCTGTGGACCGACAAGGGCACCTACATCATCCCCATCGATCCCACCGAGACCGACTTCGAGAACACCCTGAACTACGCCTACGACGACCACCACATGCGCAAGCTGCGCGTGCAGCGCCTGATCGGTGGCGAGTCCATCTCCACCAGCCCGCGCGCCCGTACTGTGCGCGACCTGTCGCGCTTCCGCGTGCTGGGCGAGGACGACGGCTTGGTGACCGTGCGCTGTGCACAGAACCTGCGGGAATTCCGCAAGGACGTGCTCAAGCACTACACCGCCGACATCACCTTCCAGCTCAAGCGCGAAGGCGAGGGCTTCAAGATCCAGCGCAAGCTGATCCAACTCATCAACTCCACCGATACCCTCGCGGGTATTGGCTACATCCTGTAAGGGCGCCGCCATGAACCAGATTGCACTGGTCACCGGCGCCGCCCAGGGCCTCGGCCTCGCCATCGCCAACCGCCTGTTCACAGCAGGTTACGCCGTGGTGATCACCGACCTTTCGCTGGAACGCGCCCAGGCTGCCGCCGACAGGCTCGACCCCAGCGCCCAGCGCAGCCTGGCGCTGAAGCTCGACGTGGCCAGCAAGGCCGACTTCGAGCTGGCGCTGGCAGCGACCCTGGAACGTTTCGGCGCCCTGCACGTGGTGGTGAACAACGCCGCCATGACCATGACCACGCCTGTGATGCAGATCAGCCCTGAGGAATTCGACCGTGTCCTCAGCCTCAACACCCGCAGCGTGTTCGTCGGCTGCCAGGTGTTCGGCGCGCACATGGCGGCGGCTGGCTACGGGCGCATCGTCAACATGGCGTCGCTCGCCGGGCAGAACGGCGGCACCGCCACCGGCGCGCACTACGCCGCGTCCAAGGGCGCCATCGTCACCCTGACCAAGATCTTCGCCAGGGAGCTGGCGGCCGCTGGCGTCACCGTGAATGCCATCGCCCCGGGGCCGATCGAGTCCCCGGCGGTGCGCGCGGCGGTGCCGGCGGAACGCATGGAAGGGCTGCTGGCCAATATCCCGGTCAAGCGCCTGGGCGATGCCGATTTCCTCGGCGATCTGGTGGTGCAGCTGGCGCGTCCGGAAGCCTATTTCACCACCGGGGCGACCTGGGATGTGAATGGCGGCCTCTTCATGCGCTGATGAAAGAACGCCGCGGGTGCGTGCCCCGCGGTCTGTGAAACGAACGAGAACAAGCAGCACCTCGAAAGGTGCGGGAAGGCCGGTATGAATGAGCAAGTGTTGAATCTGGTGGTCCGCAAGCGGGTGGAGCAGGGCGAGGGCGTGGTGATCCTCGACCTCGCCGACCCTTCGGGCAAGAACCTGCCGGCGTTCGAGGCCGGCGCCCATGTGGATATCCACCTGAAACCCGGCCTGGTGCGCCAGTACTCCCTGTGCGGTGACCCGGCCAACGCCTCGGTCTACCGCCTGGGCGTACTGCGCGACCCGGATTCCCGTGGCGGTTCGGTGGCGGTGCACGAACTGCTGCAGGAAGGCAGTGAAGTCGCCGTCGGCGCCCCGCGCAACCTCTTCCCGCTGGCGCCCGGCGCGAGCCGTTCGATCCTCATCGGCGGTGGCATCGGCATCACCCCGATGATCGCCATGGCCCACGAGCTGGCCGCCAAAGACAGCGCCTTCGAGCTGCACTACTGCGGCCGTTCGCGCAGCCGTAGCGCCTTTCTCGACGAACTGGCCGACGCTGACTTCGCTGCCTGCGTGCACACCCATTTCGACGATGAAGACGCCGCGCAGAAGCTCGACCTGCCCGCCGTGCTGGGGCAGCCCGCGGAGGGTGTGCATGTGTACGTCTGCGGCCCGGCCGGGTTCATGGACTGGGTGATCAGCGAGGCGCGCAAGGCCGGCTTTGCTGAGGATCACATCCACCGCGAGTACTTCCAGGTGCAGGTGGATGCCAGCGGCGAGGGCTTCGAAGTGGTCGCCCAGCGTAGCGGCAAGACGGTCCAGGTGGTCGAGGGCCAGAGCATCCTCGACGCCCTGGCCGGTGCCGGCATCAAGATCGAGATTTCCTGCGAGCAGGGCGTCTGCGGTACCTGCCTGTGTGACGTGCTGGAAGGCGAACCGGACCACCGCGACGTCTACCTGACCGATGAAGAGAAGGCCGCCAACGACCAGATCCTGGTCTGCTGCTCGCGTGCCAAGTCGAAAAAACTGGTGCTGGACATCTGACAGCGAAGGGGCAAGACCATGGTCGATACCACTGGATTCCGTAATGCCATGGCGCTGCTGGGCGGCGCCGTTTCGGTCATCACCACCGATGGCGTAGCCGGGCGCTGGGGCTTTACCGCCTCGGCGGTGTGCAGCGTCACCGACCAGCCGCCGACGCTGCTGGTGTGCATGAACCGCTCCTCGTTCGCCAACGGACATTTCAAGCAGAACGGCGTGCTCAGCGTGAACGTGCTGACCGCCGAACTGAAGGACATCTCCGCCGTGTTCGCCAACCGCGAACTGGACTCCGAACAGCGCTTCGCCCGCGCCAGCTGGAGCACCCTGGAAAGCGGGTCGCCGCTGCTGGACGACGCCCTGGTGAGCTTCGACTGCCGCATCGCCCAGGCCCATGAAGTGGGTTCCCACACCATCTTCTACTGCGAGGTGCTGGGCATCCGTCATGGCAAGAGCCAGGAAGGCCTGGTGTATTTCAACCGCGCCTACCACCGCCTGGGAGACGCCTCGCGCTCGGCCTGCTGATCCGGGTGCGGTGGGCTGGGTTGATGTAGGAGCGAGCTTGCTCGCGAAGGATCGTCGCAGGGATGTTCGCCAGCAAGCTGGCTCCTACGGCGAACTTCGTAGGTTGTGGCTGAGCTACGCGAAGCCCAACAAACGGTGTTGAAAGGAATTTCGGAGTCACTCCGGAATATCGGGTGAAGTTGTAATTCATCCGTTTAGAAGTTTTGCCCATAACTAGAAATCGAGGGTGCCCGTACATGTTCGGGTGGCGGGCCTTGCTACGACCTTTTTGCAGTAAGTGGTTATAAAAACAATAGGCGGATCAACTGCCGAAGTTGCTCTTTTCGGTAATTGATCCGCTCCCACTCAATGTGCATTGCGTGCACATGTAATAAGGATCACGTCCATGTTTCAGAACAGCTGGCTGGCCCGCGGCGTCGCTGCCGCAGGCCTGATGGGGATGTTCATGCCGATATCCGCCCAGGCGGACTTCGTGAAGGATCGGCAAATCAGCCTTGGCCTGCGCAACTTCTATATCGACCGTGACTTCAAACAGGATGATGCGCCGAAGTCGCGCCTCGGAAGCTGGACCCAGGGTTTCGACTTGCGCGCCATCTCCGGATATACCGAAGGCACTGTGCAGTTCGGTCTCGATATATCCGGACAATATGCTTTCCGCCTCGATGGCGGCGGTGGCCGTGGCCCGGACAGCATCATTCCCTACGACGACAGCAAGGGCGAGCAGACCCACGAATATGGCCGCGCCGCGCTGACCGGCAAGATGCGTTATTCGAAGACCGAACTGAAGGTCGGCGAACACCGCCCGATGCTGCCGGTAGCCTTCTACGACGACTCCCGCCAACTGATCACCACCTACCACGGCTTCCTGCTGGAGTCCCGTGAGGTGGACAGGCTCACTCTCACCGCCGGGCGCTTCACCGAGATCAGTAGCCGCGAATCCTCCGGCCGCGAGAAGATGTACCTGTTCAACGGCCCGGACATCAAACGCCGCAGCGACGGCCTGAACTTCGGCGGCGCCACCTATGCGTTCAGCCCGGCGCTGAATGCCAGCTACTTCTACGGCCAGCTGGAAGACATCTACCAGCAGCACTACCTGGGCCTGACCCACAACGCCGACCTGGGTGGCGGCTACGGCCTGAAGACCGACCTGCGCTACTTCGACAACAGCGAAGACGGCAAGGCGCTCTACGGCGACATCGACAACCGCTCCTACGGTGCCATGGCCACCCTGCGCAAGGGCGCCCATGCCATCGGCGTCGGCTACCAGCGCATGCTCGGCGAAAGCGCCTTCCCGACGCTCAACGGCTTCGCCCCGCAGCCCTACCTGGTGAACTGGTCCACCGTCGGTTTCGTCAAGCCGAACGAAAGCTCCTGGCAGCTGCGCTACGACCTCGACTTCGCCGCCTACGGCGTGCCCGGCCTCAAGCTGATGACCCGCTACCTGCGCGGCACCGGCATCGACCGGGGCAACAACGCCCTGGAGCAGAACGTGGAGAGCGAACGCAACTTCTACCTCAGCTACGTGGTGCAGAGCGGCCCGCTCAGGGGCGTGGGCTTCGAGTGGCGCAACATCGACGTCAAAACCCGCTACGGCAACGGCGCCGCCTCCGGGCCGGACTATCAGGAGAACCGCCTGATCACCACCTACACCTTCAAGTTCTGACCCGCCCGGGCCGACCGGAAACGGTCGGTCCCGCATTTTTTGACTGGCAGCGAGACCCCGATGCGACTCTTCGAACTCATCACCTTCACCCTGCGCGTGCGCACCCCGGCTGCAGCCCTGGCGCGCCTGGAATCCACCCTGGCCGAGGCGCTGCCGGGCTGCACCCTGGTGGGCTGCTGGGCCTCGGAAATCGGTCCGCTGAACCAGATCGCCGTACTGCGTGGCTTCGCCGACGAGAACGCCCGCCAGACCGAGCGCGAGCGCTTCCTGCTGGCACGGGATGCCTTCGGCATCGAAGAATTCATGCTGGATATGAAGGTGGAGAACTACAGCCTCTTCCCCTTCCTCGAGCCCCTGTTGCCGGGTGCCCACGGCCCCTTCTACGAATTGCGCGAATACAACCTGATTCCCTCCGGTCTGACGCCCACCCTGGAAGGCTGGAAAAAAGCCGTCGGGCCGCGTACTGGCGAGAGTTATTCACAGGTCTACGCGGCCTTCTACGCCACCGACGGCCGCACGCCGCGCTACCTGCACATTTGGCCCTACGCCAGCCTGGAACAGCGCCTGGACGTTCGCACGCGGGCGGTCGAAGACGGTGTATGGCCGCCAGAGAATTCCGGACCGCAACTGCGGGAAATGCATTCCACCGTCTACCTGCCGGCGAAGTTCTCGCCATTGCAGTAGGCGAAACTCTTTCTAGCTTTACCTCGGCCCGTTCCACTCCTTTGCGGGCTTTTTTTCTTGCGGTAGGGGCGCTTGCTTTTTTGTGGGGGCGAATTCATTCGCTATGGGCAACGAAGCTGCCCCGAGTATCCCGGGGCAGACCTGCGGCCTGCTCAGCGAATGAATTCGCCCCCACAGAAATGACCGACTCACCGGCTGTGCTAACCGATATGCCCCTCGGCCAGCTCTTCGATCAATGCCAGGCAATGGGTCAGCGCCGGGGAGGCGTCGCCCGTGCGGCGGCTGATGATGATGGGCGAGGTGGCCTGGGCTTCCTGCAGGCTGGCGTAGCCGATGTCGATGCGGTGCAGCACCTGCACCGAGGCCGGCACCAGGGTGATGCCGATGCCGGCGGCCACCAGGCCGATGGCGGTCTGCAGTTCGTTGGTCCACTGCGCCACCTCGATCTGCAGGCCATAGGCGGCAAACAGCGACAGCACATGGTCGGCGTAGCTCGGCCGCGGGTTGCCCGGATAGAGCACGAAGGGTTCCCGGGCGAGGTCGGTGAGGCTTACCGGACCCGGCAGCAACGGGTGCCCGGCGGGCAGGGCGGCCACCAGCGGGTCGAGGGTGAGCACCTCCTGCTGGATGGCCGGATCATTGATGTGGATGCGGCCGAAGCCGACGTCGATGCGCCCGGCCTTGAGGGAGTCCACCTGCTGCAGGGTGGTCATCTCCGACAGACCCAGTTCCAGGCCGGCATCGCTGCGCAGGCGGCGGATCAGGTCGGGCAGCACGCCGTACAGGGTGGAGGGGGCGAAGCCGATGCCGAGCCAGGCTTTCTCCCCCGAGCCAATGCGGCGGGTATTGTCACAGACCTTGGCCAGCTGCTCGAGAAGGGCGCTGGAATGTTCATGGAAGAAACGCCCGGCTTCGGTCAGGCGCAGGGGCCGGCCACGGTCCAGCAGGGGCACTCCCAGCTCCTCTTCGAGCTGCTGGATCTGGCGGCTCAGCGGTGGTTGGGCAATGTGCAGGCGTTCTGCGGCGCGGGTGAAGTTGAGGGTTTCGGCAAGCGCCTGGAAGTAGCGAAGGTGGCGAAGCTCCATGAAGACTCCGGGGCGGTGGCTTTGCGAGAGCCTCGATACTTTAAAGGTATCGAGCTAGACAAACTCTATATTGGACCCCGCGATTTGTCGCGGCCACTATCGGGACCAGATGAAACGAACCTGATGGGTATTGAAGTGAGTCAAGTCCTGATCGAAAGCGTCGAGGCGATCATCGTCGACCTGCCGACCATCCGCCCGCACAAGCTGGCCATGCACACCATGCAGAACCAGACCCTGGTGGTGATCCGCCTGCGCTGCTCCGACGGCATCGAGGGCCTCGGCGAGTCCACCACCATCGGCGGCCTGTCCTACGGCAACGAGAGCCCCGAGAGCATCAAGCAGAACATCGACAGCCACCTCGCTCCGCTGCTGGTCGGCCAGGACGCCTGCAACATCAATGCTGCCATGCTGCGCCTGGACAAGGCCGCCAAGGGCAACACCTTCGCCAAGTCCGGGCTGGAGAGTGCGCTGCTCGATGCCCAGGGCAAGCGCCTTGGCCTGCCGGTGAGCGAGCTGCTCGGCGGCCGTGTGCGTGACGGCCTGGAAGTGGCCTGGACCCTGGCCAGCGGCGACACCGCCAAGGACATCGCCGAAGCCGAGCACATGCTGGAAATCCGCCGCCACCGCATCTTCAAGCTGAAGATCGGCGCCGGTGAAGTGAACCGCGACCTCAAGCACGTGATCGCCATCAAGCAGGCCCTGGGCGACAACGCCAGCGTGCGCGTCGACGTCAACCAGGCCTGGGACGAATCCGTCGCCCTGCGTGCCTGCCGCATCCTCGGCGACAACGGTATCGACCTGATCGAGCAGCCCATCTCGCGCATCAACCGTGCAGGGCAGGTGCGCCTGAACCAGCGCAGCCCGGCGCCGATCATGGCCGACGAATCCATCGAAAGCGTCGAAGACGCCTTCAGCCTGGCCGCCGACGGCGCTGCCAGCATCTTCGCCCTGAAGATCGCCAAGAACGGCGGCCCGCGTGCCGTGCTGCGCACCGCGCAGATCGCCGAGGCGGCCGGTATCGCCCTGTATGGCGGTACGATGCTGGAAGGCTCCATCGGCACCCTGGCGTCGGCTCACGCGTTCGTCACGCTCAAGCAACTGACCTGGCACACCGAGCTGTTCGGCCCGCTGCTGCTGACAGAGGAAATCGTCAGCGAAGCGCCGGTTTACCGTGACTTCCAGCTGCACGTGCCGCGTACCCCGGGCCTTGGCCTGGCCCTGGACGAAGAGCGCCTGGCGTTCTTCCGCCGCAAGTAAAGGAGACCGTCCCATGCTGTTCCACGTGAAGATGACCGTGAAACTCCCGGTCGACATGGACCCGGCCAAGGCTGCCAAGCTCAAGGCCGACGAGAAGGAGCTGGCCCAGCGCCTGCAGCGCGAGGGCAAGTGGCGCCACCTGTGGCGCATCGCCGGCCACTACGCCAACTACAGCATCTTCGACCTCGCCAGCGTCGAGGAGCTGCATGACACCCTGATGCAGCTGCCGCTGTTCCCCTACATGGAGATCGAGGTGGACGGTCTCTGCCGCCACCCGTCGTCGATTCACGAAGACGATCGCTGATCGTTTCGCGCCCGATAAAAACAAGATGAGGAAATAGCCATGACTATCAAACTGTCCAGCAACGAAAGCGTCCAGAAGTTCTTCCAGGAAGTCAGCGGTTTCAACAACGACCAGGGCAGCCAGCGCATGAAGAAGCTGGTCAATCGCATCCTGATGGACACCATCAGGATCATCGAAGACCTGGAAGTCACCACCGAGGAATTCTGGAAAGCGGTGGACTACCTCAATCGCATGGGGGCCCGTGGCGAAGCCGGCCTGCTGGTTGCCGGCCTGGGCCTGGAGCACTACCTCGACCTGCTGCTGGATGCCCAGGACGAACAGGCCGGCCTGACCGGCGGCACGCCGCGCACCATCGAAGGCCCGCTGTACGTGGCCGGCGCGCCGATCTCCGAGGGCGAGACCCGTATGGACGACGGTACCGATGCAGGCACCGTGATGTTCCTCCAGGGCCAGGTGAAGGACACCGAGGGCAATCCGATCGCCGGTGCCATCGTCGACCTGTGGCATGCCAACACCAAGGGGACCTATTCCTACTTCGACACCACCCAGTCCGACTACAACCTGCGTCGCCGCATCGTCACCGACAGCGAAGGCCGCTACCGCGCCCGCAGCATCGTGCCGTCCGGCTACGGCTGCCCGCCGGATGGCACTACCCAGGAAGTGCTGGACCTGCTGGGTCGCCACGGCAATCGTCCGGCGCACATCCACTTCTTCATATCCGCGCCGGGTTATCGCCATCTGACCACCCAGATCAACCTGTCGGGCGATGAATACCTGTGGGACGACTTCGCCTACGCCACTCGCGATGGCCTGGTGGGCGAAATTCGCTTCACCGAAGACGCCGCCGCTGCCGCTGCCCGTGGCGTAGAAGGCCGCTTCGCCGAAATCGACTTCGACTTCCAGCTGCAAAAGGCCCCGAGCCCCGAGCTGGAAGTCATCCGCGACCGCGTTCGCGCCGAAGCCTGAGTCCCCGACCTGGCGGGGGAGGCTACTTCCCCCGCCCGCCCATTGAGCCGGCCCTTTGGCCGGCTTTTTTCTGCGCGCGAAAGGCCTGGTGATTCGCGGCAAATCGTAGCCTCTCCCAAAGGGAGAGGTGCTGTCCGTGCAGGTTTGCCAGGGAGTACCCGGCGCGAGTCACCCCTCTACCCCTGGGAGAGGGGCCGGGAGTGAGGGGAGTTGATCGCTCGCTCGATATCGCGAATGAATTTGCCCTGCAAACTTGCTGTCTTCAGCCCCAACTCCCCGGATAACCATCCCCGACTATCCGGATTTCCCGCTTCCTCCGATTGCCGCCTAATCGACGAACATCCATCGGAGGTACCCATGACCCGTCCCAGCGATCCGGCCGAACTGGCCGCCTACTACGACGTGCAATACAACGCCCGCGCCAGCGTCGAGGACTTCGACCAGTACCCGCGCCAGTACCGCGCGCTGAGCGACGACGCCCACGCGTCGCTGCCCTGCTTCAAGGACGTGCCCTACGGTCCGGGCGCCGCTGAGCGGCTGGATATCTTCCCCGCCAGAAGACCGGATGCGCCGGTGTTGCTGTTCATCCATGGCGGGTACTGGCGCGCGCTGTCCAAGGCCGACTCGGCCTTCATGGCGCCGGCGCTGACGGCTGCCGGGGCGTGCGTGGCGGTATTGGATTACGACCTGGCCCCGGCGGTGAGCCTCGACCACATCGTCGACCAGACCCGCCGTGCACTGGCCTGGCTGTATCGCCATATCGCCGGGTTCGGCGGCGACCCGCGGCGGCTCTACGCCAGCGGTAGTTCCGCCGGTGGACATCTGACGGGCATGCTCCTGGCTGGCGGCTGGCATGAAAGTCATGGCGTGCCGGACGACGTGCTGCGCGGCGCGCTGCCCATCAGTGGGCTGTTCGACCTGCATCCATTGCTGGACACCCATATCAACGGCTGGATGGGGATGGACGAGGCGGCGGCGCGGCGCAATAGCCCGACCTTCCACCTGCCGACGCGGGAAGCGGAACTGGTGATCAGCTATGGGGCATTGGAAACTGCCGAGTTCGCCCGGCAGTCCCATGAGTTCCTCGAGGCCTGGCGCACGAGCGGGCTGCCGGGGCGCTTTGTCGAAGCGCCCGGCAGGAACCATTTCGATGTGGTGCTGGAGCTGGGGCAGCCGGGGACGCCGTTGTATCGGGCGGTGGTGGAGTTGATGGGGTTGTAAGGGGCGTGGATCTATCTGTTGTGGGGGCGATTTCAATCGCTGAGGGGCACGCAGTGCCCCTAAAGGCAGACCTGCGGCCTGCATCGCGAATGAATTCGCCCCCACAGGAAAAGCAGCCCACAGGAAATCCACCGGCAGCAGTGCTCGTCAGAACAGTGCCAATGTGTAGTTGAGGATCAGGCGGTTCTCGTCGATATCGGTGCGGTAGTTGGAGCGTGCGGTGACATTGCGCACGCGCACGCCCAGCCCCTTGAGGGCGCCGCTCTGGATCACGTAGCCGATGTCCAGGTCGCGCTCCCGATCCTTGCCTTCGAAGCCCAGGCCCGTGTCCACGTTATCGCCGGTGATGTAGCGGGTGCTGGCCACCAGGCCGGGAATGCCGAGGGCGGCGAAGTCGTAGTCGTAGCGCACCTGCCAGGAACGCTCGTCGGCGGAGGCGAACTCGTAGGTCGGCACTTCGTTGCCCAGTGGGGTGATGTTGGCGAACACCTTGGGGAAGCCCTGATCGCCGAACATGCCCTGGTAGCCGACGAAGAAGGTGTGGCCGCCACGCTTGGCCGAGAACAGCGAGTAGAAGGCCTGGTTGTCGATTTCGCCGATCAGCTTCTTGCCATCCTCGCTGGAGTCGAAGTAACCGAGGTTGGCGCCCAGCACCCAGTCGCCCACCGGCTCGCTGTGCTTGAGGCCGAAGAAGCGCTGGTCGTAGATGTCTTCCAGCTGGGCATACCAGGCGCTGAGCGTGGTGCGGTTGGAATTGAAGGCGTAGTCGGCGCCCGCGTAGTTGAAGGCGTCGCTGGACGCCTGGCGCTGCGGCTGGAAGGCGATCTGGGCCTGGAGCTTGTCGTCGCCGGCCTCGTTGCGCAGGCTGGTGGATTTCAGGTGGCCGCCCTGCAGGGTGAGCCCGGCAAGCTCGCTGGAGGTGACGCTGGCGCCCTGGTAGCTGGGCGGCAGCAGGCGGATGTCGCTGAACATCAGCACCGGCAGGTTGGGTTGCAGTTCGCCCACTTTCAGCTCGGTTTTCGACAGGCGCAGCTTCCCGGCCACGCCCAGTCGGCTGTAGTCGTCGGCGGCCTCGCCATCCTCCTGTACCGGCAGCAGGCCGGTATTGACCCGGTCCGGGCTGCTGTCGAGCTTGATGCCAAGGGTGCCGATGGCATCCAGGCCGAAGCCCACCGGACCTGGGGTGTAGCCGGACTTGAAGTTGAGGATGAAACCCTGGGCCCACTCCTCAGCCTTGGACTGCTGGTTCGGGCCGACGATGTCGGAGAAATCGCGGCTGAAGTAGTAGTTGCGCAGCTGCAGGGTGGCGGTGGCGTCCTCGATGAAGCCGGATTCCGCGGCCAGCGCGCTGAAGGGGAGGGTGCTCAAGAGGAGGGGTAACGCACGGGACTTATCGATCATCGCAAGGCTCTTCTTCTTCTGGTTTTTTGGGCGCAACCGTCCGCCGCCGGCTTGTTGCGAAGCCGGCGGGAGTCGGGTTGCGTCGGGGTTGCCGGTCCGTCGTGACTACGGGCCGGGCAGATCAGGGGCGCGCTAGACGCCCAGGTATCGGTGCGAAAGTTCGGGGGCGGCCGCCAGTTCCGCTGGCGTGCCCTGCCAGACCTGGCGGCCCTTCTCGATGATGTGATGGCGGTCCACCACCCGCGCCATCTCCTTGAGGTTCTTGTCGATCACCAGGATGGTCTCGCCCTCGGCCTTGAGGGTGGCCAGGCAGTTCCAGATGGTCTCGCGGATCACCGGGGCCAGTCCTTCGGTGGCTTCGTCGAGGATCAGCAGCTGCGGGTTGGTCATCAGCGCGCGGCCCACCACCAGCATCTGTTGCTCGCCGCCGGAGAGGGTTCTCGACAGTTGCTCCTGGCGTTCTTCGAGGCGCGGGAACAGCGCGTAGATGCGCGCCAGGTCCCACTTGCCGCCCTTGCTGGCGGTGGCCAGCAGGTTCTCCTTCACGCTCAGGCTGCCGAAGGCGCGGCGGCCTTCCGGCACCAGTCCGAGGCCGGCCTGGGCGATGCGGTAGGGCGTAGCGCCGCGCATTTCCTTGCCGTGGATGCGGATGTTGCCGGCGCTGGGCCTGAGCAGGCCCATGATGGATTTCACCGTGGTGGTCTTGCCCATGCCGTTGCGGCCGATCAGCGACACCACTTCGCCCTGTTCGATCTTCAGGTGCATGTCGAACAGCACCTGGCTCAGGCCGTAGCCGGCCTGCAATCCACTGACTTCAAGCATGTTCTTCCCCCAGGTAGGCGGCGCGGACCTGCGCGTTGCCGCGGACTTCTGCGACGGAGCCGGTGAGGATGGTCTGGCCGTAGACCAGCACGGTGATGCGGTCGGCCAGGGCGAACACCGCGTCCATGTCGTGCTCCACCAGCAGGATGGCGTAGCGCCCCTTGAGCGACATGAGCAGCTCGGTCATGCGCGCGGATTCCTCCGCGCCGATCCCGGCCATGGGTTCGTCCAGCAGCAGTACCGAGGCCTCCTGGGCCAGCGCCAGGGCCAGTTCCAGCTGGCGGCGTTCGCCGTGGGACAGCTCGCTCACGCGGTCTTCGGCGCGCGGGCCGAGGCCGACCTGCTCCAGGTAGCCGCGCGCCGGATCGAGCAGGCTGCGGTCGCGGGACAGCGGCTTCCACAGGCCGAAGCTCTTGCCTTCGCGGGCGGCGATGGCCACGGCAACGTTCTCCAGCAGGCTGAAATCCGGGTACAGCTGGCTGACCTGGAAGGAGCGCGCCAGGCCCAGGCGCGGACGCTCGTGGGCGGGCAAGTCGGTGATGTCCTGGCCGGCGAAGAGGATCTGCCCCTTGTCCGGACGGATTTCCCCGGCGATCTGCGAGATCAGCGTGGACTTGCCGGCGCCGTTGGGGCCGATGATGGCGTGCAGCTCGCCGGCGGCCAGTTCCAGGTTGGCGCCGTTGGTGGCCTTCACCGCGCCGAAGGCCTTCTCCAGGCCACGGATGGACAGTTGCGCGCTCATGGGTGCACCTCGCGGGTGGTGGCGACGGGGGCGGGCCGGGTCACGGACTTGTGCGGCCTGCTGCCGCCCAGCAGCAGGCCGAGGACGCCCTGGCGGCCGAACAGCACCACCAGCAGCAGGAGCGGGCCGAAGATCAGCAGCCAGTGCTCGGTCCACAGGCTCAGCAGTTGCTCCAGGCCGAGGTAGACGGCCGCGCCCAGGACCGGGCCGAGCAGGGTGCCGACGCCACCGAGGATGACCATCGCCATCAGCTCGCCGGACTTCTGCCAGGAAGCCATGTCGGGGCTGACGAACAGCGCGTAGTTGGCCCAGAGCAGGCCGGCAAGGCCAGCGCCGAGGCCGGCGATGACGAAGGTGGTGAGGCGGTAGCGCAGGGGTTTCAGCCCCAGGCTGATGGTGCGCCGTTCGCTCTGCTTGAGGCCGCGCAGGACGAAGCCGAAGCGCGAGCCCACCAGGCGCCGGCAGAACAGCAGCCAGGCCACCAGCAGGGCCAGGCAGAGGTAATAGAACTGGTTGGCGTCATTCAGGTCGAGGCCCGGAAGGCTGTTGCGCTCGTTCATCAGGATGCCGTCGTCGCCGCCGTAGAGGGACAGCGAGCCGAGGATGAAATAGAGCATCTGGCTGAAGGCCAGGGTGATCATGATGAACTGCACGCCGCTGGTGCGCAGCGACAGGTAGCCCATCACCAGGCCGAGCAGGGCGCAGCAGAGCAGGGCCAGCGGCCAGACCAGCAGCGCACTGTTGCTGCCTTCCCAGCCCCACAGCGGCATGCCCTGGGAGGTGTGGAAGGCGATGATGCCGACCACGTAGCCGCCCAGGCCGAAGAAGGCGGCGTGGCCGAAGCTGACCAGGGCGCCGTAGCCGATCAGGAGGTCCAGGCTGGCGGCGGCCATGCCGTAGATGGCCAGGCGGGTGAACAGGCTGACCAGGAAGGGTTCGTCGAGCAGCGCCGCCAGCAGCGGCATCAGCGCGAAGGTGGCCAGGCAGGCCAGGTCGATAAGCAGTCGACGGGACATGGGAATCTCCTCAGGCACGGGCCGGCAGCAGGCCGCGTGGACGCACCAGCAGCACCAGGGCCATGACGATGTAGGCGCTGGCTGAAATCAGGCCGCCACTCAAGGCGCCGCTGGCCTCGGCCGGCAGCAACTGGTCCAGCAGCGGCGGGATGTAGGCACGACCGAGGCTGTCGACCATGCCGATCAGCAGGGCGCCGGCCAGGGCGCCGCGTACCGAACCCACGCCACCGACGACGATGACCACGAAGGTGGTGATCAGCACCTTCTCGCCCATGCCGATTTCCACCGAGAGCAGCGGCGCCGCCATGAAGCCGGCGAGGCCGCAGAGCACGCAGCCGAAGACGAACACCAGGGTGTAGAGGCGGCTGATGTTGACCCCGAGGGCACCGACCATTTCGTGGTCGTCGGCGCCGGCGCGGATCAGCATCCCCAGGCGGGTGTGGTTGATCAGCAGCCACATCCCCAGGGCCACCAGCAGGCCGGCGCCGATGAACAGCAGGCGGCTGACCGGATACATCAGGCCGGGCAGCACTTCGACGAAGGCGTTGTACCAGTCCGGCGTGGGCATGGCCGGCGGGCTGCGGCCGAACAGCAGGGTGATGAGTTCGTTGCTGAAGAACACCACGGCCAGCGTCGCCAGTACCTGGTCGAGGTGGTCGCGGTTGTAGAGGCGGCGGATGATCCCGGTTTCGATCACCAGGCCATAGAGCGCGGCGCCGGCCAGGGCGGCCAGGCCGCCGAGCCAGAAGGAGCCGCTGGCGATGGCGGTGTAGGCGGCGCAGAACGCACCGACCATGTAGAAGGCGCCGTGGGCCAGGTTGATGACGCCCATGATGCCGAAGATCAGGGTCAGGCCGGAGGCGAGCAGGAACAGCAGGGCGCTGTACTGCAAGCCGTTGAGAAGTTGTTCGAGCAACAGCATGGCGAAGTCCTGCGGTGATGGCCCGCCGGGATGGCCGGCGGGCTGGCGGTTCAGGTCGGGATCAGAGCGCGCACTGGGGCGCGTAGCTGTCCACCTGGGCCTTGGCGATGGTCTTCACCGGCACTTCGGCGAGCTTGCCGTCGGCGCCGGCCTGGACCTTGAGCAGGTGCCAGTCGATCACCGCGTGCTGGTTGCTGCCGAAGCGGAAGTCGCCACGCACCGAGTCGAAACGCGCTTCACGCAGGGCCGCGCGGAAGGCGTCGGGGTTTTCCAGGTTGCCGTTGGTGGCCTTGAGGGCGGAGCCGATCAGGCGCGCGGTGTCGTAGCCCTGGGCGGCATACATGGTGGGCGCGCGGTTGTACTTCTCGGTGAAGGCCTTGACGAAGGCCTGGTTGGCCGGGTTGTCGGACTGCGGGTTCCAGCCGCTGACCACGTTGACGCCCTCGGCCACGTTGCCGGTGGCGGCGAGCATGCGTTCGTCCATGGAGAACACCGGCACCACCATCGGGATGCTCCTGGCCAGGCCCGAGCTGCCGTACTGCTTGGCGAAGTTGATGCCGCCACCGCCCGGATGGAACTGGAACACCGCGTCCGGGTTCAGCGAACGGATGCGCGCCAGCTCCACGGAGAAGTCCAGCTGGTTGAGCTTGGTGTAGATCTCGGTGACCTCGCCCTTGAAGGTGCGCTTGAAGCCCGCCAGGGCATCGCGGCCGGCCTGGTAGTTGGGCGCGAGGATGACCATCTTCCGGTAGCCCAGGTCGTTGGCGGCGACGCCGGCCATCTCGTGGGGCACGTCGTTCTGGTAGGAGGCGGCGAAGTAGTTTTGTTTGCACTGGGCACCGGCCAGGTTGGAGGGCGCGGCGTTGGTGCTGATGTAGAAGCGGTCGCCCTGGGTGGCCCCGTTGACCACGGCGGCGAGGACATTGGAGAACATCACGCCGGTGTAGAGCGAGATGCCGTCCAGGCTCATGCGGTCGATGATCTGCTTGCCCCGGGCGGGCTGCAGGCCGTCGTCCTCCACCACCAGTTCCACCGGCACGCCGCCGAGCTTGCCGCCTTCCTGGTCCATGGCCAGGCGGAAGGCGTCGCGGGCGTCTTCGCCCAGGTAACCGGCGGGGGTGGAAAGGGTGGTGATGAAGCCGATGCGCACAGGGTCCTGTGCCAGGGCGGGGAGGGAAGAGGCCAGCGCGGCCCCGAGCATCGCAAGGTGCAGGGTCTTTTTCATGGTTACCGCCTTGGTTGCGCAGTGCCGTCGTGACCCGGCCTGCTTAGTTGTTGTTCGGGCAGTTGGTGAAGCGGGTGGAGCGTGTTTGTTGTGGTTATGGGCACGCGCCGGGATGGGCGTGCATCGGACCCGTAGGAGCGAGTTTGCTCGCGAACGCGCCGCGCATTCGCCAGCAAGCTGGCTCCTACAAGTTCCTACGGAGGTCGGAGTGGGACCTCAGGTATTGCTCTCGGTGAACTTCTCGAAATACAGGTGGCCGTTGTCGATGCCGTTGTCGGCAAGCCAGGTCTTCACCGACTCCACCATCGGCGGCGGGCCGCAGAGGTACATGTCGAAGGGCGCCTCGCGCAGGGCGGCGGCGTCGAAGTGCTCCGGCACATAGCCGCGCTTGCCGTTCCACTCCTGGCCTTCGTCGCTGATCACCGGGGTGAAGCTGAAGTCCGGGATGCGCTCGCAATAGTCCTGGATGCGCTGCAGTTCGCAGAGGTCGGCCACCTGGCGCACGCCGTAGAACAGGTGCACCGGCTGGCCGCAGCCACCGCGTTCGGCAATCTCGTCGAGCATGCCGAGGAAGGCCGAGAGGCCGGTGCCACCGGCCACCAGCAGCAGCGGTTTCTCGATGTGGCGCATGTAGAAGGCACCCAGCGGAGCCTCGAAGTGGATCTCGTCACCCACCTGGCAGCGCTCGCGGATGTAGTTGCTCATCACCCCGTCCGGCAGCAGGCGGATGAGGAACTGCAGCTTGTTCTCCGCATTCGGCCGGTTGGCGAAGGAGTAGGAGCGTTTCGAGTCCGTGCCCGGCACCTGCAGGCGGGCGTACTGGCCCGGCAGGAAGTCCAGGTGCTGGCCGTCGATACCGGCATCCAGGTGGAGGATGGCGGTGGTCGGCGACACCTGCTCGACATGGGTGACGATGCCGCGTTCCTGCACCGTCTTCGCCGCGCCGCAGAGGGAGGAGTCGAAGTCGAAGTAGAAGGACGCGTCGGACTGCACGCGGGTCTGGCAGGTGAGCATCTTGCGCTGTTCCAGGTCCTTGGCCGACAAGGCCTCCTCGTCCACGTAGTCCATGGCGTAGCGGCCGGACTCGCAGCGGCCCATGCAGGTGCCGCAGACGCCTTCGCGGCAGTCCAGCGGAATGTTGATGCCGTTGCGCAGGGCGGCATCGAGCAGGATCTCGTTGCCCTGCACGGGGAAGAACAGGGTTTTGCCGTCGGCAAAACTGAAGGCGACCTTGTGGTTCATGGCGCGTACATCCGGGCAATCAGAGGTGGTAGAAGTCGAGCACCGCGTTGATGGTGTCGTTGAGCAGCAGCATGTGCTTGCGGGTGATCTTCCAGCTCTCGCCGGCTGGCTTGAGGTGGTAGGTCGCATGGCCGAAGAACTGCTCGGCCTGGCCCAGCCGGTAATACAGCGTGTGCCAGTTGGCCTTCACCTCCAGTTGGCCGTCGTCGCGTTCCGCGATGCGCACGTTGCTGATCTGGTGCAGGGTGCGCGGCATCGGGATGGTCGAGGCGGCCTTGCCGGTGCGGATGCGGAACACACGGTCTTCAAGGCCCGAACGGTTGCTGTAGTAGATCAGCGACATGCCGCGCTTCGGGTCCCTGGTGTACTCGTGCTCGGAGTCCCACTGCGGCAGGTGGTATTCGCACTGCTCGTCGAACAGGTCCAGGTAGGCGTCCCAGTCCTGGGCGTCGCACAGTTCGGACTTGCGATAGAGGAATTGCTCGATCTGGTATTGCAGCTGCGGGTTCATGCCTGCACCTCCTGCAGTTTCAGGGCTTTCTGGTCCAGGCCGCGGAGCAGGAAGCGCTGCCAGTTGGCGTGCTGGTTCACGTAGAGGCCTTCATGGGTGAATTCGGTGCCGGTCATCACCGGGGCGATGCCCAGGGTCTGGCTGTTCGGGGTGGCGCCGGTGACCCACTTGTCATAGCCGCGGGAGATGTCGCTCCAGCGTTCCAGGCGGCCCTGGAAGCCGCGCTGCTGTTCGCGGAACTCCACCAGGTCGTCGGGGGTGCCCATGCCGGAGACGTTGAAGAAGTCCTCGAACTGGCGGATGCGGCTTTCGCGGTCGGCGTCGGACTCGCCCTTCACGCCGATGCACTGGCTGATGATCTCGGTCTTGTTCCAGGCCAGCGGGCGGACGATGCGCAGCTGCGAGCTGATCTGGTCCATGAAGAACAGGCTGGGGTAGATGTTCAGGTTGCGCAGGCGATGCATCATCCACTCCGCCTTGCCCTGGCCGAACTCTTCCACCAGGCGCGGCATCACGCTGGCGTAGCCGGGGCGCACGGTGGGGTTGGGCATGTCGCTGAACAGCACGCTGTGGCCGTTGTTGAAGGAGAACCAACCATCGTCGGTCGCGGCGTCGCCGGCGCCCAGCTTGCTGTAGTCCAGGGTGCTGCTGGCGCCGCCTTTCTCGGCGTTGACCTGCTGGCGATGCTGCACGGTGGC
Source organism: Metapseudomonas phytobenefica (assembly GCF_043392685.1). Classification (NCBI taxonomy): domain Bacteria; kingdom Pseudomonadati; phylum Pseudomonadota; class Gammaproteobacteria; order Pseudomonadales; family Pseudomonadaceae; genus Metapseudomonas; species Metapseudomonas phytobenefica. The sequence continues at coordinate 44,725 of NZ_JBHZGM010000003.1, forward strand.
CACGTAGTTGTAGTGCACGGTGCTGACGTGATAGCCGTCCAGGCCGTTCTCGTTCTGCAGCTTCCAGTTGCCGTCGAAGGTGTAGGTGGACTTGCCGGGCAGCACTTCCAGTTCACCGGTGGGCGACTGGGCGACCATCATGTCGAAGAACACCCTGGCGTCGCCCAGGAAGTCTTCGAGGCTGTCGGTGCCGGCAACATCGAGGCTGATGAAAACGAAGCCCTTGTAGCTCTCGATGCGCGCCTTCTTCAGGCCACGGGTGGCCTTGTCGAAACCTTCCGGGTACTCGCCCGGCGCCTTGACCTTCACCAGACGGCCGTCGCTCTTGTAGCACCAGGCGTGGAAGGGGCAGGTGAAGGTGGACTGGTTGCCCTTGCCGACGCGAGTGAGGGTGGCGCCGCGATGCTGGCAGGCGTTGATCAGCGCGTTCAGCTGGCCGTTGCCGTCGCGGGTGATGATCATCGGCTGGCGGCCGGCGCGCAGGGTCACGAAGTCATGGGCATTGGGGATCTCGCTCTCGTGGCAGGCGTAGATCCAGTTCTTCTCGAAGATCAGTTCCATCTCCAGGTCGAACAGTTCCGGCTCGGTGAAGATGTCGCGGGCGATGCGGTACACGCCTTCGTCGGGACGGAAGTCCAGGCAGCCGCTGACGTACTCTCTCCACTGCGCAATGTTTTTATTCGAAGTATTCATGGGTGGCACCTTCCACATCGGGCGAAACAGTGGAGGTCATTAGAAGGAGCCTTGCCCTGGCGGGTCTATCCGCTTGGTTGGCAAACAAACGCCAAAAATTTTGGCCGCCTACCGAACGCTTGAAAGCCCCGTCACCCGGGCCTTTCAAGGGGTCACGGGCAGCCTGAATAAACGGATAGCCTTCGCCGAAAAAGCGGATGGCCAAGCGCGGCCGGAGAGGATTGAAATCTGCCTTTGCCATGCCGCCGGAGCCAGCAGTAACGGCCTGCGGCGCGGGGTAACGCTTTATCCGCGCGGCTAGCAGAAGGGCCTCTGGCACGCTATCCGGAAAGTTGGCGAAGGCTGTCCGCCTGGTTCGGCTTCGGCATCTTCCGGGCGGTGTCCGGCCAATGGCGGTAACACCGGTGATTCCCAAAGGCCACCGGCTCGCCCAGGTAGCGGCGGCAGGGCTCTTCCTGGGGCATCCGGTACGTGCTGGCTACCTGGCGCCATGGCGTGGCGGGGTGCTCCGTGGCGGGGCGGTGAAGCGCTCTGGAACAGGCCTTGCGAGCACTGCAGGCGGGGTGGGTTCACCACAGTGTTATCCTTTTGTTTCGAGTCGCGACGGACCGCCGGGTCGTGGCATGGAGCTTGCCTTGTCCATGCTGACGCGCCGCAGAGCGCGCATCTCCAGAAGCCGTGTTGGGTGCCGCGTGATGAGTACGAGAAACCATCAATTCCGAGACATTTCCGCCGACCGCTACGACCTCGCCGGGGCTCGCTCCTGGATGTCGAACATCTGCGGCCCGCATCACCTGAAGGCAGCGAAGCCCGAGCGGATCCAGTTCCATCACAGCGGCAACGTGCTGCCCTCCATGTCCACCACCCTGGGCTACGTCGAGTACGGCACCGACGTCACCATCGGCGTCGGCGACGAGATGAACCTCAATTGCTACAGCGTCAGCCTGCCGCTGTCCGGTGAGCAGGAGCTGGTCAAGCCCGGCCATCTCCTGCGTTCGGATCGCGACTGGGGGGTGATCGTGTCGCCCCACGAGTTCCAGGAACTCACCATCGCCGGCAATTGCCACAAGCTGCAGGTGGCCATTCCCCGCGCCGCCATGCAGCAGACCCTGGAGGACCTGCTGCAGCGTAGCGTGGACACGCCGCTGAGCTTCCAGGCGGAGATGAACGCAGTGGAGGGCGCCGCGGCGTCCTGGTGGCGCATGGCGCGGCACCTGATCGACGAGCTGGAACGCAGCCGGGACCTCTACGGCCAGCTGTTCTTCACCCGCGACCTGGAAAGCGCGCTGATCAAGGGGCTGATCCTGGCGCAGCCGAACAATTACTCGGAGGAGCTGCGCGAACGGCTGGAGATCAAGCTGCCCCATTACCTGGTGCGGGCGCGGGACTTCATCCATGCCCATGCCCGAGAGGACATCTGCCTGGAAGACATCGAGCGGGCCGCCGGCGTGTCGCGCTTCAAGCTGTTCGAGGGCTTCAAGCGATATATCGGTCAATCGCCCATGGCCTACCTGAAGAGGCACCGCCTGACCGCTGTGCGCCAGGAGCTGCTGGAAGACCGCAGCGCCCGGAATATCTCGGCGATCGCCATGGGCTGGGGCTTCAACCATCTCGGCCGCTTCGCCAGCGAGTACCGCAAGCTGTTCGACGAAACCCCGAGCATGACCATCCAGCGCCTGGAGGAACGGCGCGGGCGATCCTTCTGACGCGCTGCCGCCTGTCGAGAAATACGCGGGTGATTGTCGAACGGGCCTGAAATTGGACGACTACCAGGGGCGAGTCCCTCAATTCCGTCAGGTTCAGGAGCGTGCGATATGAATATCGACAAACACCCCGTGGTTTCCCGCGAAGAATGGTTGCATGCCCGCGAGGAACTGTTGCGCAAGGAAAAGGCCTTTACCCGTGAACGGGACCGGCTCAGCGCCGAGCGGCGGGCGTTGCCCTGGGTCCGTATCGACCAGGTCTACGCCTTCGAAGGGCCGGACGGCTGGGAAACCCTGGCCGACCTGTTCGACGGTCGCAGCACCCTGGTCGTCTACCACTTCATGTTCGGCCCCAACTGGAAGGAAGGTTGCCCCGGCTGCTCCTTCCTCGCCGACCACATCGACGGGCCCAACCAGCACCTCAAGCACCACGACGTGACGCTGCTCTGCGTGTCGCGTGCGCCCTTGCGGGAGTTCCAGGCCTTCCGCAAGCGCATGGGCTGGAAGTTCAAGTGGGTGTCGTCCCAGGGCAGTTCCTTCAACGAGGACTTCGGCGTGGCCGCCCGGCCCGAGGACATCGCCGCCGGCACCGCCCGCTACAATTACGGCACCAGCAAAGACCCAGGCGAGGACATGCCCGGCCTCAGCGTGTTCTACCGCAACGAAGCGGGGGAGATCTTCCACACCTACTCCACCTACGCCCGTGGCCTGGACCTGCTGGTAGGCGCCTACAACTTCCTCGACCTGTTGCCCAAGGGGCGGGACGAGCAGGAGATCATGGACTGGATGACCTACCACGACCGCTATGAGGACGAGCCGGCCAAGGTGGTGCATAGCTGCTGCGCGGAGTGATTGGGTTGGGCGAACCTGCGGTCCGCATAGCGATTGAAATCGCCCCCACAGGGAACTCGCCTCCAGCGTCGCGCTCGACCATTGAGGCACTGTTCTTTTGTGGGGGCGAATTCATTCGCCAAGCAGGCCGAAGGTCTGCGCTGTTGAGTGTCCAGGGGCAACTGCGTTGCCCTTGGAGAATGAATTCGCCCCTACAGGGAATCAGCTCCAGCGCCACGCTCGACCAATGAGGCACTGCTTTTTTGTGGGGGCGAATTCATTCACCAAGCAGGCCGAAGGTCTGCTCTGGGGAATGTCGGGGGGCAACTGCGTTGCCCTTGGCGAATGAATTCGCCCCTTCTACAGAAGAGCTCCCGGATTGCACCGGGTTACGAGTGCTTCGATCGTAGGTTGGGTCGGGCGGCGTTCCGCGAGCGCAGCGAAACCCAATGCGGGGGCCTACGAGGCCTGGATGTTGGGCCGCGCTGCGCTTGGCACCAACCTACGTCAGTGCCACATGCTCCTGGGTGCTGGCCACCGGCTTCTTCGCCCGCAACACCAGCGCACAGAGCGCCGGCAGGAACAGCAGGGTCAGGACGGTACCCACCAGCACGCCGCCGATCAGCACGTAGGCCAGGGATGACCAGAACACCGAGAAGGTCAGCGGGATGAAGGCCAGGGCGGCGGCCAGGGCGGTGAGCAGCACCGGGCGGGCGCGGCGTACCGTGGCTTCGATGATGGCCTCGCGCAGGGGGCGGCCGTGGGCCTGCTCCTGGCCGATCTGGTCGGCGAAGATCAGGGTGTTGCGCATCAGGATGCCGCCGATGCCGATCAGCGCCAGGATGGCGTTGAAGCCGAAGGGCTGGTTGAACAGCAGCAGCACCGGAACGGCACCGATCAGCCCCAGCGGGGCGGTGGCGAAGACCATGAACATCAGGGCGAAGGAGCGCACCTGGAACATGATCGTCACCAGGGTCAGCAGGATCATCACCGGGAACAGCGCCGCCAGTGCCTTGTTAGCCTTGGCGCTTTCTTCCACCGGGCCGCCGATGGTCACCCGGTAGCCTGCCGGCAGCTTGGCGATCAGCGGTTGCAGGTCGGCGTACACGGCCTTTTCCACATCCGGCGGCTGGGTGCCCTTGATGATGTCGGCGCGCACTTCGAAGGTCAGTTCGCGGTCGCGGCGCTTGAGGATCGGTTCCTCCATCACCGGCTGGAAGCGGCCCACCTGCTCCAGGGGGACGGAGACGCCGGCGGCGTTGGTGATGGTCAGGCCCTCGATGCCGCCGAGGTTTTCCCGCTGGGCGTTCTGCGCGCGCACCATCACCGCCACGGTGCGGGTCCCTTCGCGCACCTCGGTGACCGGGTTGCCGGTGAGCAGGGCGTTGAGCTGGCTCTTCACTTCATTGGGGGTGAAGCCGAGCAGGCGCAGGCGGTCCTGGTCGAGCACCAGTCGATAGGAGCTGGTGCGTTCGCCCCAGTCGACGAAACTGTCGCGGGTCATGGGGTTGGCGGCCACCACCTGGCGCACCTCTTCGCTGATCTGCCGCAGCTGTTCCAGGTTCGGGCCGGAGACGCGGAACACCACCGGGAAGGGCACCGGCGGGCCGAATACCAGCTGGGTGACGCGCACCCGTGCCGAGGGGAATTCGCCGGCGGCGATGCGTGCCTGCATGCGCTCGCGCAGGGCGTCGCGGGCCTTGGAGTCGGCGGTCTGCACGATGATCTTGGCGAAGGCCGGGTCCGGCAGTTCGGGGTTCAGGGAGAGGAAGAAGCGCGGCGCGCCGCCGCCCACGTAGGCGTCCACCAGTCTGGTCTGGGGCTCTTCCAGCAGGGCCTTCTCCACCAGGGCGACCACGCTTTCCGTGGCCTTGAAGGCACTGCCCGGCGGCATGTAGACCTCCACCAGCAGCTCGGAACGGTCGGAGTTGGGGAAGAACTGCTTCTTCACCGCGCCCAGGCCGAGCCCGCTGGCGACGAAGGCCGCCACCACCAGGGCGGTGACCGTCTTGCGATGGTTCACGCACCAGTTGATGAGGGCGCGCAGGCGCTGGTAGAGGCGGGTGGCGTAGAGCGCTTCATGGCCGCCCGGCACTGGCTGGATCTTCGGCAGCATCTTCACCCCCAGGTAGGGCGTGAAGAACACCGCCACCAGCCAGGAGGCGAGCAGGGCGAAGCCGACGATCCAGAAGATGTTGCCGGCGTACTCCCCGGCGCCTGACTTGGCGAAGCCCACCGGCAGGAAGCCGATGACGGTCACCAGGGTGCCGGTGAGCATGGGCGCGGCGGTGGAGGTCCAGGCGAAGGTGGCGGCCTGCAGGCGGTCGAGGCCTTCTTCCAGTTTCACCACCATCATTTCGATGGCGATGATGGCGTCGTCCACCAGCAGGCCAAGGGAGAGGATCAGCGCGCCGAGGGTGATGCGGTCGAACTCGCGGCCGGTCATCAGCATGATCACGAACACGATCGACAGGGTCAGCGGCACGGCGGCGGCCACTACCAGGCCGACACGGAAGCCCAGGGCCAGCAGGCTGATCAGCATCACCACGCCGAGGGCGACGAAGAACTTGAGCATGAATTCGTTCACCGCCAGGCGGATCTTCTCGGCCTGGTCGGACACCTTGTCGAACTTCACGCCCAGGGGCAGTTCGGCATGGATGCGCGCTTCCTCGGCCTGCAGCGACTTGTCCAGCTCCAGGCCGTTGAAGTGCTGGTCCATGATCACGCCGAGCATCAGCGCCGGTTCGCCCTGGTGGCGGATGCGGTAGGTCGGCGGGTCTTCGTAGCCGCGTTTCACCGTGGCGACGTCGGCGATGCGCAGGAGTTTGCCGCCGGCGTTGATCGGCACGTTCTCGATCAGCTTCAGGCTGTCGAAGGCGCCGTCCAGGCGGATGTAGGCGCGCGGTCCGCTGGTTTCGACGAAGCCGGCCGGGGCCACGCCGTTCTGCTTGCCCAGGGCTTCGAATATCTGCTCCGGCCTGAGGCCGAGGGTGGCCAGGCGCTCGTAGGAGAACTCGACGAAGACGCGCTGGGCCTGTTCGCCGAGGATGTTCACCTTCTTCACGCCGGGCAGGCGCAGCATGCCCTGGCGCAGGTCCTCGGCCATCTGCACCAGCTGGCGATGGGGCAGCTGCCCGGCTTCCAGGGCGTAGAGGGCGAAGTAGACGTCGGAATACTCGTCGTTGAAGAACGGCCCGAGGACGCCCTGGGGCAGGCGCCGCGCTTCGTCGGTGAGCTTCTTGCGGGTCTGGTAGAAGAGTTCCTGGATATCAGCCGGCCGGGTGGAATCCAGGTATTGCAGCTTCATGGAGACGAAGCCGGGCTGGGCGATGGTTTCCACCCGGTCGTACAGGTCCAGTTCCTGCAGGCGCTTTTCCAGACGGTCGGCCACCTGCTCCTGCATTTCCCGCGCGGTGGCGCCCGGCCAGGCGGCGGTGATGGTCATGGTCTTGACCGTGAAGGACGGGTCCTCGGCACGGCCCAGCTTGCTGAAGGCGATGGCGCCGGCAGCGAGGGTGGCGAGGATCAGGAACAGGGTGATGGCCCGGTTGCGCACCGCGAAGGCGGAGAGGTTGAAGCGGCTCATCTCACTGCTCCAGGGCCAGCGATGGCGCCGGCAGTTCACGCACGCTGTCCCCGCGGTTCAGCAGGTGGGCGCCGAGGGCGACGATGCGTTCACCCGGCTGCACGCCGCCTTCGAGAACCGCCTCTTCCTGTTCCAGGCGCACCACGCGCACGCTGCGCGGCTCCACCTTGCCATCCGCATTGATGACCCAGACGCCGGTGCCCTGGCCCCTGTCATGCAAGGCGCCCAGGGGCACGCGCACCCATTGCTCGCGGGCGGTGCCGTCCAGGTGCAGGGTGACGGTGGAGCCGATGGCCAGGGCGCTGGAGTCGCCACCCAGTGTGTAGCGGGCGCGGAAGGTGCGGGTGGTGGCGTCGGCCGCGGCGGAGAGTTCACGCAGGGTGGCCGGCACCGCCTCGCTGGAGGCGCCGTAGGGGTAAGCGCGGGCCGGGTGGTCGGCCAGGGCGCGCTGGGTTTCCGGGATGTCGATCACTGCCTCGCGGGCGCCGTCATGGGCCAGGCTGGCGACGACCTGGCCTTCGGCGACCACTTGGCCACGGTCCACCCGCACGTCGGTGATCACGCCGTCGGCGTCGGCCCGCAGGGTGGAGTAGCTGCGGCGGTTTTCCACCTGGGCCGCTTCCGAGGTCGCGGCGGCCTGTTCGGCCTGGGCCACCCGCAGACGGGTGCTGGCCTGGTCGTATACCTGCCGGGACACGGCGCCGGTGCCGGCCAGGCGGCGGTAGCGGGCCTCGTCGTCGCGGGCCTGGCGCAATTCGGCCTCGGCGGCGGTGACGCGGTTGCGCGCGGCGCGCAGGGCCAGTTCGAAGTCGGTGTTGTCCAGTACCAGCAGCACGTCGCCACGCTTGACCCGGGTGCCCGGGTCCACCTTGCGGGCGATCACCTTGCCGCCGACGCGAAAGCCCAGGTCGCTGGCGGTGCGCGCAGCCACCACGCCGGTGTAGAGCGCGTCCTGCTGGGAAGCCGCCTGCACGTCTGTTGCCAGTACCGCCCGTGGCAGGGGCGCGGTGACCGAGGTGTCGGCCTGGCTGTTGCAGCCGCTCAAGGCCAGCAGTGCGGCGGGAATCAGGGCGAGCAGGGCAAGGTGCGGGCGGTTCATGGAGCGATCCTCGGGTAGGGCGGCGGGGCGGAGTACCGCGGGTCGAAAATATGATAGGCATAATCTAATTTTGTGTATATATGTCACTCGTCATTTAATTCGTCGGCCCAAGGGCGGCACGACCAGTGGAGGTGTGAGCGATGAACCCTGAACAACAAGCCGTGCGACGCGATGCGGATTGCGGCACCCCGTCGGTCGTCAGCGTTGCTGACTTGCAAGCCCTGAAGTCGCAGCTGATGGCCCTGGCACTGGGCACCGAAGCAGAAGGAATGCGCCCATGAACCCGTCGCGCCTGCTGCTGGTGATCCTCATGGTGCTGACCGCACTGGGGGAAATTTCCACCCAATTGCTGATTCCCGCCCTCGGCCGGATAGAGCAGGGCCTGGGCGCGGTGCATGGCGCCAGCCTCGCCGCGTTGTCTGGCTTCGTCGCCGCCTTCGGTATCGGGCAACTGCTGATGGGGCCGTTGTCCGACCGCGTTGGCCGCCGGCCGGTGCTGATCGGCGGTCTTGCTCTCTATCTGGCCGCCACCGCCTGGATGCTGCTGGCCGACAGCATGACCGGCTTCATCCTCGGGCGCGTCGCCCAGGGCTTCGGCGCCTGCGCCGCGCTGGTGCTGGCGCGGGCCATCGTCCGCGATGTGTGGAAGGCCCAGGCTGCGCCGGCCCTGGCGTTGACCGTGATCGGCATGCTCAGCGCCATTGCCCTGGCGCCGATGCTGGGCGGCCTGCTGACCCAGTGGGGCGGCTGGCATGCGCCGGTACTGGCGTCGCTGACCATCGGCAGCGTTGCGCTGCTGGCGGTGCTGGGTTGCTATCGCGAATCCAATCCCAGCCTCGACCCCGGGGCCGGGCACCCGGCGACCCTGGTGCGGGATTACTTCGACCTGCTCAAACAACCGTCCAGCCGCGCCCTGGCCCTGACCCTGGCGGGAACCTACGGCGCGATGTTCGTCGTGGTGGCCGGCTCGTCGGCCGTCTATATCGGCCTGCTGGGGTTGAACTCGGCGCAATACGGCATGGCGTTCGGCGCCACCATCTCCGGCCTGATCGCCGGGGCGCTGTTCACCCAGCGCAAGATCATGCAGCTGGGGCCGCAGCGCATCGTCGGCATCGGCATCAGCCTGGTGGCTGCCGGTGCCGCCCTCACCATGCTGGTGCACGCCACCCTCGGGTTGTCGGTGCTGGGTCTTTCCCTGCCGCAGGTGCTGGTGACCCTGGGCGGCGGCATGCTGATTCCGGCGTCGGTGGCGGGCGTGGTCATGCCCAACGCCCACCGCGCGGGGCTGGCTGCCGGTCTGATGGGCTTTGCGCAGATGCTTGGTGCCACCTGCAGCGGCCTGTTGCTGGGCGCCCTGCAGGACGGCAGCGCCTGGCCGATGATCGGCCTGCAGGGCGCATTCGCCCTGGGCGCCTTCAGCCTGTTCAACCTGATGACCCGCAAGGCGCGCAGGGCAACGGCACCGGCCGCCGGCTTGCGCCTCGATACGCCCCCCGCGACGCCGGAGTGATCCTGCGCGTCGCTGCCGGAGGCGATGGGCTCAGTGGGGGCGGGAGGCTCGCACTTCTCGGGCGGTACAGCCGAACTGCTGGCGGAAGGCCCGGGTGAACTGGGCCTGGTCGTTGAAGCCCCAGCGGAAGGCCAGTTCGCCGATGGATTGGTGGCAGTGCGGGTCCCGCAGCTGACGGTGGACTGCCTCCAGGCGTTGCTGGCGCACCCATTCGCCCAGCGTGTAGGGCGTGCTGGAAAACAGCTTGTGCAGGTAGCGCAGGGAAAGGCCGCAGGCGCTGGCGATGGACTGGGGTGAAAGGTCCGGGTCGCCGAGGTTCTGTCGCACGTACTGCTCGACGCGCGTCAGGTGCAGGGTGCTGAGGTTGGAGCCTTCGCTGCCGAGTACCCGGTCATCCTGCTGCAGTGCCAGCAACAGGGTGGACATGGCCTGTTCCAGCAGCAGGTGACGGGCGGGCGTCGAGCAGACCTCGAAGTGGCGGGCGCAGAGGTCCAGTTGCTCGACGAAAACGCGGCCCAGGCCCTGGGTCGCGTCGAAGCAGTAGCGGCTGTAGCGTTCAGGGCCACGCAGGTGGCCCTTGAGGGCGCGCTCGGGCAGCTTGAGCACCCAGAGGTCGTTGTCCGCGCCGTAGTGAAAGCGGTAGGGCGCGTCGCCCCGTTCGATGATGAACCCGCCGGGGCTGCAGCTCAGTTCGCGGCCTTCCTGCTCGAAGTGCACGTCGGCGCGGCGGGGTACCGTCACCAGGTAGAAGGCCTCATGGTCCTGGCCGATCTGCGCCTTGCTGCGGGAATAGCCCAGCCGGCTGGAGCGCAGGCGCGACAGGCTGACAGGGGTGCTGGGAGTGCTCCAGCGCTGCAGGTGGCCATCGAAGGGCTGTTCGGGGGCGAATTCGAGGCTCAGGGCGAAATAGGTATCGCTGATGGCCTCGGCCCAGCGTACCTGGCGTTCAGACTGCGACCAGCCGTGGGTCGATAGTTCTGTAGGCATGGTTCGTCCTTTTTCAAAGAGGGCAGCATTGAAAAAAGGAACTGCAAGCAAGCTACTCAAGCAGCTCTTGTTATTGTCGAACAGCCCGGCAGCGCAAGGCTGCCGGGCTGGGAGCACGCCGATGATCGACGTGCTGGTACGTAACATCAAGCGCCGCGCGTCACCCGGTAGGTGGCGGAGGGTTCCAGGGTCGCCTGCCAGCCCGGGGGCACCACGATATTGGTGGTGTCTTCCTCGATCACGCAGGGGCCCTGCACGGTCTGCCCCGGCAGCAGGCGGTTGCCATTGAACACCGCAGTGGACTGCCAGTCGCCGTCGGCGCTGAAGAGCATCGGCCGCAGGCTTTCCGGCACGGCCGCCGGCGGGTTGGCCGGGCCCTGCAGTTCCGGCTGCGGCGGGCGCGGCAGGTGGCCGATCACCGAGCACTCCAGGTTCACCAGCTCCACCGGGCTGTCCGGCTCGGCGTAGGAGTAGAGCGTCTGGTGGCGGCTGTGGAAGGAGGCGATGAGCGCATCCAGCCCGGCCGCGTCCAGCTGGTGGCGCGTCAGCTCCACGCTGCACTCGTGGATCTGCCCGAGGTAGCGCATTTCCAGGGTGTAGTGACAACTGCTGGCCTCGTCGCCGAAGCCGTCGTCGCGCAGGTTCACCAGGCCCTGCTGGCGCAGGTCGGCGAGGGCCTGGTTGAGGCGGGGCAGGTCCACGTGGTCCCGGTCCAGGCGCATCGGCAGGCTGGTGAGCTGGTCGTAGCGCACGTCCGAGAGGATCTGGCCGAAGGCGCACAGACCCGAGGCCACCTTGGGAATCAGTACGCTGTGGATGCCGATTTCTTCCGCCAGGCGCACCACGTGCATGCCCGCCGCGCCACCGGCGCCGATCAGGGCGAAGTCGCGGGGGTCGTGGCCACGCTCGATGGACACGCGGCGGATGCCGTTGACCATGTTCAGGTTGACCAGGGTGGTGATGCCGAAGGCCGCGCGCTCGATGCTGATGCCCAGCGGATCGGCAATCCTGCTGCGGATGGCGTCCAGCGCCGCCTGGCGGTTGAGGCGGATGCTGCCGCCCAGCAGGGCGCCGTCCTGCAGGTAGCCCAGCGCCAGGTTGGCGTCGGTCACCGTGGGTTCGGTGCCGCCCTTGCCGTAGCACACCGGCCCGGGCTTGGCGCCGGCGCTGCGCGGGCCGACCTGGAGCATGCCGAACTCGTCCAGGTGGGCGATGGAGCCGCCGCCGGCACCGAGGGTTTCCACCTGGATCATCGGCACGCCGATGCGCTGGCGGAGGAAGTCCACGTCCTTGCTGAAGTTGGTGCGGCCGGCGCTGGTCAGGGTGATGTCGAAGGAGGTGCCGCCCATGTCCACGGTGATGACGTTGTCGATGCCGAAGGGGCGCGCCACGGACAGGCCGGCCTGGGGCGCCGAGGCCGGGCCGGAGTTGATGGCGTTCACCGCGCGGTCGCGCATCACGTTGCCCGGTGCCAGGCCGCCATTGGACTGGAAGTAGCGCACCGGCTGCTGGGCGCCGAGTTCCTCGAACAGGGCGTCGATACGCTCCACGTAGCGCGCCATCACCGGACTCAGGTAGGCGTTGACCACGGTGGTGGAGGTGCGGGTGTATTCGCGGATCTGCGGGAACACATCGCCCCCGGTGCAGACGAACACGCCCGGCAGGGCGGCGCGCACCAGTTCGGCGGCGCGTTTCTCGTGGCAGGGGTTGCGCACCGACCAGACGAAGGAGATGGCTACCGCCTCCACGCCCTCGGCGCGGAAGTACTCGATGGCTTCGTGCACGGCGCGTTCGTCCAGGGGGCTGTGCTCGCGGCCGTCGCCGAGGATGCGGCCGCCGATCGGGCGGCGCAGGTGGCGCGGCACCAGCATGTGCGCCGGTGGGTAGTGGGCGTCGTAGCGGTGGCCTTCTTCCTTGTGGCCGAGGCGGATTTCCAGGCTGTCCTCGTGGCCTTCGGTGCAGAGCAGGCCGACCTTCACCCCGGTGCGTTCGATCAGGGCGTTGAGGGCGACCGTGGTGCCGTTGATGCACAGGTCGCAGCTGGCGATGATTTCCGCCGGCGAGCGGCCGGTGGCGTCGGCGATCTGCGCCAGGCCGGCGCGGATGGCCAGGGTGCCGTCCTGCGGCGTGGACGGGGCCTTGAACAGCTGCACGCCGCCGTCGCGGTCGGCCAGGATGAAGTCGGTGAAGGTGCCGCCGGCATCGATGCCCAGGCGATATTGATTGCGCATGTCGGATCTCCGGTCAGAACTGGCCGCGGGCGGCGCGGGTGGCGGTTTCGTCGAGGTGGCCGTCGGCGTCGAGGATCACGCCGTATTCCAAGGCCGCGCCCTGGGGCGAGACGAGGCCGTTGCGGACGTCCTGCAGGACCGAGGCCACGGGGCGGCGCAGCGGGTCGCCGTAGCCACCTCCACCGGGGTTGATGTTGATGATCCGCTCACCGGGCTGGATGGTGAGTACGGGGTTCTGGATGTAGTGGGTTTCCTCGCCGTCGACCTTGCGGTGGATCAGCCGGCCGAGCTTGGGCGCCAGCAGGCTGTTGCGTGCTCCGGCGGCGCCGGCGGTGGGCAGCTGGCGGCCTTCGCCGAAGCCGACCACGGTCATGGCGTGGTCCAGGGGTTCGATCTCCAGGCGGGTGCCGGAGCCGCCGCGGAATTCACCGGCACCGCCGCTGTCGGCCATCAGGCTGTAGCGGTGGATCAGCACCGGGTAGGCGTGTTCCAGCAGTTCGATGTCACCACTCATCAGCGCGCCGAAGCAGCACAGCGGGCCGCAGGCGTGCCAGCCGTCCATCACCTTGTTGGCGCCGGCGCCAGCGATGATCGAGGCCAGGACCATGGTGACGTATTCGCTGTTGGCATTGCGCGGGTCGTGACCGGCGATGTTGATGCCGCTGGCGTGGCCCCAGGAGGCGGTGACCCGCTGCGGCGAAGCCTGCTCCAGGGCCATGCGCACGGCGTCTGCCAGGGTTTCCATCGGCGTGGTGGTGCAGTTCACGTGGGGCGCCGGTTCCTCGGCGTTGCACAGGGTGCCGCGGGGGCCCACGTCGACGCTCACGCAGCGGTACAGGCCCTCGTTATAAGGCGGGGCGACCTGGGCGAACATCATCAGGCCGAGATAGACGCCGGAGACCGAGTTGCCTTCGTAGGAGTTGATGAAATAGGGAACCTGGGGCGGGCTTTCGATGCGGATGTGCGCCTCGTCGCCACGGATTTCCACGTGGGCGGTGATGGCCAGCTCGCCCAGCCCGTGCCCGGAGTCTTCCAGTACGGCAGTGCCGCTGTAGTGGCCGTCCGGCACGTCCCGCAGCAGGGCGCGCATGTGGCGGTCGGCCATGTTCTTCAGCTCGGCGATGCAGGCCCGCACTTGCTCCACACCGTACTTGTCCAGCAGCTCCAGCAGGTGGCGCTCGCCGACCTTGCAGGCGCCGTACTGGGCGTTGAGGTCGCCTTCCTGGTAGGGGCGGGCGCGCATGTTGGTGAGCATCAGGTTGATCACGTCCTCGCGGCGCTTGCCCTTTTCCCACAGTTTGACCGGCGGGATGCGTAGGCCTTCGGCGTAGATCTCCTTGGCGTCGGGGTTGTAGCCGGCCGGCACCGGGCCGCCGACGTCGGTGAGGTGGCCCTTGCAGACGGTCCAGAACACCAGTTCGCCCTTGTAGAACACCGGTTTGTACATGCAGCAGTCGAGGATGTGGCTGCCCTTGTAGGCCGGGTCGTTGTGGTAGATCACATCACCTTCGGCGATATCGTCGCCGAAGAACTCGGCCACGCACTTCATGGCGGGAATCAGGGAGCCCAGGTGGATCGGGATGTCCTGGCCCTGCAGGATCATCTCCGGAAGATGGTCGAACAGGGAGTTGGAGTAGTCATGGGCCAGGTTGAACACACTGGAGCGGCCGGTCTTTTCCAGGGTCAGGGTCATCTCGCGTTGCGCTGTTTCCAGCGCACCCCGGACAACCGCAAGGGTGATCGGATCAACTGTTTTCATAGGGCACCAACGATTGTTCTTGTGCTTCGGGTGAGGGCCGCCGACGGCGGCCCGTGATGCATACGCTAAGGCGGGGGTGGGGTGGCTGGCTTGTCGCTGGGTGTACCCCTTGTTGCGTTTGGGCGCACAGGGGACGGGAGGGCGAACCTGCGGTCCGCCAAGGGCAGCGATCTGAGGCGAGGCGACTTTTGTAGGGTCGATTTCAATCGACTTGCAGGCCGAAGGCCTGCCTTGCCGTGTACCGGGGGCAGCTTTGCTGCCCTTGGCGATTGAAATCGCCCCCACAGGGAAAGCGGTGCCTTGGCCGGGGCGATGCCTGTGGGAGCGGATTCATCCGCGAAAAGGCCGGCAGCTCGGCCCCGCCTGACTCAGAAGTAGTACCCGATGTTGCTGTATAGCTGGTTTTCCCACTGATCGGTGCCGCCTGCGCCCAGGCTCTGGGTGTAGCTGCTGCCGCCGATGTACGGGTCGTTCTTGCCGTGCAGCCACTCCAGGGCGATCCACAGCGGCCCGAAGCTGAAGGACGTGCCGGCGATGAAGCGCTGGGAGTCCTGGAAGTCTCGCTCGTCCTTGTCGAACAGGCTGTAGTTGGCATACAGCGTGATGCCCGACAGCCAGCCGTATTCTCCCGGCACGCTGTAGCTGACGTCCGCCACATAGAGGTTGCCCTTGGCGGCGACGTTGAAGGTGCCGTCGAAGCTGCCGAAGCTCACCAGGCGGTCGTCGCCGGGGTTCTCCGGGGTCATCCGCTGGCGCGCTACCTGGGCCTGGAAGCCCCACGGGCCGTGCTGCGCGGTGGCGTGCAGGGCAACGGCGAGGCGGCGGCCGTCGCGTCCGGTGTCCTGGTTCTCCAGGGTGGAGGCGAGTAACGATGCACCCACTTCGCCCGTCCAGTCATTGGCCTGGTAGGCCCGTGCCAGGCGGCCGACGAGGATGTCCTGCTCATGGTTGTCGCTGCCGTCCACCACATAGTCGTCGGCGGTCGCGACGCTGGTGCCGTAGGTCCGGCCACCCCGGCTGGTGCCCCGGCCCTGTTCCGCCGGAATGGGGTAATACGCCGCCTGCAGGTCCCAGTCGCCATGCCTGGCCAGGTACTTGAAGCCGATGTCCTGGGTGTCTTCCAGGCCGATCACGTTGCCCAAGGTCTCGAAGAAGGTGCTGCCGAAATACGGCGCCAGGCCGAAGGGCACGGCGGTCTGTCCCACCTGCAGCTGCTGTTCCGGCGTGAAGCGGTAGCCGATCCAGGCGTATTCGGCGAAGGCGATGTCGCCCACGTCGTCGGTGTACTCGTAGGGATAGGCGTCGCCGTAGAAGCGGTACTTGGCGGCGGCGATCCAGCTGTCCGAGTGGTAGTCGGCAGTGAGGAAGAAGGTGTCGAAGCTGAACTTGGACAGGTCCCGGTCCGGGTCGTAGTCCAGCCGGCCGCGAATGGCGCCGCCGAGGTCGAGGTTATCGGTGATTTCCACGGCCGCGGCAGGCTGGGCCAGGGCGAGGGCGAGGGCGAGGGCGAGCAGGGTGGCAAAAATCGGGACAAGCCGGGTGCATTGCGGGTACATGAGCCGCTCCAGTGTTCTTGTTGTGGTGGCGAGGTGAGGGGCCGCCCGGGCGGGCGGCCGGGGTTCAGCCCAGGTCGCCCTGGGGCTGGTCGCGGCGTAGCAGCAGGGGCACCGCGAGGTAACCGAGGAAGGCGACGAGGAAGGCGGCCGGCGCCGAAGCGGTGGCCAGGGTGGCGTCACCGCAGAGATGCAGGCCGACGCCCGCCGCAGCGGATGCCGCCCAGGCCAGCAGACCGCGGGCGCGGAAGGCGGGCAGGCCGTCGAGGCTGTAGCGCGGGCTGCGGCTGCCCAACAGGTGGGCGAGGGCGATGGCCACCCAGCCGACGATGAACAAGCTCTGGTAGGCCAGGGCCTGGAGGATGTAGCTGAACACGTCGAACAGCATCAGCAGATAGGCCACCACGCCAGTCAGCAGCGCCCAGGCCACGTAGGGCACCCGCGCCAGTCCAAGATGGCCGCAGAAGGCCTGGAGGTTGGTGGCGGCGAGGAAGAAGTTGCCGGTGTTGATGCGGGTCTGGCTGATCCACACGAAGAGCAGGCCCGCCAGCCCCATCAGCTGGATGATCGCCAGCACTACCGACACTTCGGAGAGGCCGCCCTCGGTGGGAATGGTGGCGGCGAGAAAGATCCCCACCAGGCCGTTGAGCAGGAAGGCCACGGCGTAGAAGGGCATGCCGAAATTGACGTGCGCGTGGTAGCGGCGGTCCTCCTGCTTGCCGAAGCGGGCGTAGTCCCAGGTGAACATCATCAGCACCCAGACGCCCATGAAGTAGGTGAAGCAGTTCCACCAGCCGTTGGGCACCGGTCCGCCCTCGGGCGCCAGCTCCAGCCAGGCGGAGGAATAGCCGTATTCGTCGATGGCCATGGCCACGGCGGCCACCAGGCCGAGCAGGTAGAAGGGCAGCAGCACGCCGTTGAGCTTGTCCAGCCAACGCATGGCGTTACCGAAGATCAGCAGCACGCTGTAGATCACCACCAGCAGGAATGCCAGGGGCAGCTCCAGGCCCGGCAGGTAGTGATGCAGCGCCACCGCCATCACCGAGCCCTCGAATACGCCGTAGTAGATGGCCGTGGCGCTGAAGATCAACGTGGCCAGCGCCGCCCCGGTGCGACCGAACAGCACCTGGGAGAATTGCGCCACGGACAGCCCGCTGGCTATGGCATTGCGGGCGATGACGGCGTTGATGGCGCCGTAGCTGATCACCGACAGCACCAGGCCGATCATCGCGTTCAGGGTGCCGTAGCCCATGGCCAGGGCCGCGGCCACCACCAGGTAGAACATGGCGCTGCAGATGCCCCACCAGGCCATGGTCAGGGAGCCGCGACCGAGGCGCTGCGTCTGCGGCACCGGTTGTTCGGAGGTTGATTGATCGTTAGAGAGTGCTCCAGCCATGACCGTTACCTTTGTTGTTGTGTTGGAGTGAAAGGCTCCAAAACGGTAAGGAAAAGCGCTCCGGCGGGATTGGCGTTTGGCGTACGTGTTTTTGCGTCTGGGTGTACAGGGGCCCCGGCGCTTACCTGAAGGCCTGCACGGACAGCTCCCTCTACCTCCGGGAGAGGGCAGACCTGTGGCCTGCCTGGCGAATGAATTCGCCTATAGGGGCACGGGCCTGAAAGCCTGCACGGATAGTCCTCTGCGGGAGAGGGCGAATGCGGCTTGGGCCTCAGCGGGAGGTGCCGCCCATCCCTTCGGCCCGCATGATCTCGGCGATGATCGGCACCGGGGTCATCAGGTGGGTGCGCATCATTTCGCTCGCGCGCTGGGCGTCGCGGGCGAGGATGGCTTCCACCAGCGCCGCGTGTTCCTGGCGCTTGGTTTCCAGGGCTTCTTCGGAAAACACCGTCTGGGTCAGCCAGAGATGGCGGTAGCGTTCGGCCTGGTCGAACAGGTAGGTGCGCGCCTGCAGCAGGTGCTTGGAACCGCAGCCTGACGCGATGGCGGTGTGGAAGGCCTTGTGGCGGTGGTCCCAGACGTCCAGGCGCTGCTCGCGGGTTTTCACTTCCATCACCTTGGCCAGGGTGTGGGACTGCGCCAGTACCGAGGCTTCCCAGGCATCGTCGCCGCGTTCGATGGCAAGGCCGACGATCATCGCCTCCAGGTTGGCGCGGGCGTCGTAGATGTCTTCCATCTCTTCCAGCGACATGGGCGCTACGCGGTAGCCCTTCTGGCTGATGGCGACCACCAGCTTCTCGGCTACCAGTTGCGACAGGGCCTCGCGCAGCGGGCCCACGCCCAGGTCGTAGCGTTCCTTCAGGGCGCTCATCAGCAGCTTTTCACCGGGCTTGAACACGCCGCGGATGATGTCCTGCTTGAGCCACTCATACCCGCTGAATGCCGAGTTCTGACGAGAGGCGAGTGCTTCCAAGGTGCTGTTCCTCAAATCGTTTTGCGGATCATACCGAAACGTCTTTTCTGCGAAAAACATTGGACAAACGATCGTTTTATTTTCGTTTTTCAAAAATGTAGACATTTTTTGTTTGTGGCGATATTTTTCTCTCGCCCGCCTGATCCGGGTGCTGCCAACCACCTCTTTGCCAGGAAACCGCCATGAACGCCTTTACCAAGATCGAGGACCTTGTGATGCCGATGCCGCTGGAGACCCGGGGGTTCACCGTGACACCCTCCCGGCAGTCGCCGCGCCTGCTCGAACTGACCTTCGCTCGCGAAACGGTCGAGGCTTTCCTCAAGGCGGTGGGCGAGTGGCCCGTGCAGGCCCTGGAATACAAGTCTTTCCTGCGTTTTCGCGTAGGCCAGATCCTCGACGAGCTGTGCGAAGGCACCCTGCGCCCGGTGCTGCTGAACACCATCCTGAGCCGCGCCACCGGCGCCATGCTGATCAAGCCAGTCGGGCTGGATGACGTGAGCCAGGCCGAGGACATGGTGAAGTTCACCACCGCCTGCGCCCACCTGATCGGCCGTTCCAACTACGACGCCATGAGCGGCCAGTACTACGCCCGTTTCGTGGTGGTCAACACCGATAATTCCGACAGTTATCTGCGTCAGCCGCACCGGGTCATGGAGCTGCACAACGACGGCACCTTCGTGAACCAGATCACCGACTACGTGCTGATGCTGAAGATCGACGAGAAGAACATGGAAGGCGGCAACTCGCTGATCCTGCACCTGGACGACTGGGAGCAGTGCGAGGAGTTCTTCCGCCATCCGCTGGCCCGCCGCGAAATGCGCTGGACCGCGCCGCCGAGCAAGAATGTCACCGAGGACGTGTTCCACCCGGTGTTCGATACCGACGCCGAAGGCCGCCCGACCATGCGTTACATCGACCAGTTCGTGCAGCCGGAGAACTTCGAGGAAGGCGTCTGGCTGAACGCCCTGTCCGAATCCCTGGAAGGCAGCGCGCAGAAGCTCTCCATTCCGGTGCCGGTGGGCAACTTCCTGCTGATCAACAACCTGTTCTGGCTCCACGGCCGCGACCGCTTCACGCCCCATGAGGGCCTGCGTCGCGAACTGATGCGCCAGCGCGGTTACATCAGCTACCAGAAGCCGCGTTACCTGCGCGGTCAATAATCAATGAAGCACGGTGGCCGGCCACCGTGCACAACTGCTGCAGGAGCGAGCCTGCTCGCGAAGGTCCCGCGCACGGACATTCGCGAGCAAGCGCGCTCTCGCAGGCTGATTCAGCTACGCCAGTGCGCGAGGTAATGGCTGTGTACGATTTCATCATCATCGGCGGCGGCATCGTGGGCATGTCCACGGCCATGCAGCTGATGCAGGTTTACCCGGACGCCAAGGTCCTTCTCCTGGAGAAGGAATCCGGCCCGGCCCGGCACCAGACCGGGCACAACAGCGGCGTGATCCACGCCGGCGTCTACTACACGCCCGGAAGCCTCAAGGCGCGCTTCTGCCTGGAAGGCAACAAGGCGACCAAGGCCTTCTGCAACCGGCACGGCATCCGCTTCGATGAATGCGGCAAGCTGCTGGTGGCCACCAACGAGCTGGAAATGGAGCGCATGAAGGCGCTCTGGGAACGCACCGCCGCCAACGGTCTGGAGCGTTACTGGCTGTCCGCCGCCGAGCTGCGCGAGCGTGAGCCGAACATCGTCGGCATGGGCGGCATCTTCGTGCCTTCCAGCGGCATCGTCAGCTACGCCGAAGTCACCGCCGCCATGGGCCGTGAGTTCCAGGCCGCCGGTGGTGAAATCCGCTACAGCGCCGAGGTCACCAGCCTCGACGAGCGTGCCGACGAAGTGCTGGTGCGCACCGGCACCGATGAGTTTCGCAGCCGCTACCTCATCACCTGCTCGGGCCTGATGGCCGACCGTGTGGTGCGCATGCTCGGCATCGAGCCGAATTTCATCATTTGCCCGTTCCGTGGCGAGTATTACCTGCTGCCCAAGCAGCACAACCAGATCGTCAACCACCTGATCTACCCGATCCCGGACCCGTCCATGCCGTTCCTCGGCGTGCACCTGACCCGGATGATCGACGGCACCGTGACCGTCGGCCCCAACGCCGTGCTGGCGATGAAGCGCGAGGGCTACCGCAAGTCCGATATCTCCCTGTCCGACATGGTCGAGACGCTGACCTCGCCCGGCATCCTCAAGGTGCTGGCGAAGAACCTGCGCCCCGGCCTGATCGAGATGAAGAACTCGCTGTTCAAGGGCGGTTACCTCAAGGAAGTGCAGAAATACTGCCCGAGCATCACCAAGGCCGACCTCACCCCCTATCCGGCCGGCGTGCGCGCCCAGGCGGTGTCCCGCGAGGGCAAGCTCATCGATGACTTCCTCTTCGTGAACACCCCGCGCAGCGTGAACGTGTGCAACGCACCGTCCCCGGCTGCCACCTCCGCGATCCCGATCGGCGCCCACATCGTCGACAAGGTTCGCGAGCAGATCGCCGGGTCCAGCGCCGGCTTCACCGTCAAAGCCACCGACAACAAGCAGCGGGCCGCCGGCTGAGCCGACGCCACCGCGCCCATTCCAGAGGATGACAAGCGTGCAACTGAAAGACTCCACCCTGTTCCGCCAGCAGGCGTACATCGATGGTGCCTGGGTCGACGCCGACAATGGCCAGACACTCAAGGTGAACAACCCGGCCACCGGTGAAACTATCGGCACTGTGCCGAAAATGGGCGTTGCCGAAACCCGCCGCGCCATCGAGGCTGCCGAGCGGGCGCTGCCGGCCTGGCGTGCGCTGACCGCCAAGGATCGCGCCAACCGCCTGCGCCGCTGGTTCGAGCTGATGATGCAGAATCAGGAAGACCTGGCCCGCCTGATGACCCTGGAGCAGGGCAAGCCGCTGGTGGAGTCCCGCGGCGAAATCGCCTATGCCGCTTCCTTCCTCGAATGGTTCGGCGAGGAAGCCAAGCGCGTCTACGGCGACATGATTCCCGGCCACCAGCCGGACAAGCGCCTGATGGTGATCAAGCAGCCCATCGGCGTGACCGCTGCCATCACCCCGTGGAACTTCCCCTCGGCGATGATCACCCGCAAGGCCGGCCCGGCGCTCGCCGCCGGCTGCACCATGGTGCTCAAGCCCGCGTCCCAGACCCCGTACTCCGCCCTGGCCCTGGCCGAGCTGGCCGAGCGCGCCGGCATCCCGAAAGGCGTGCTGAGCGTGGTCACCGGCTCTGCCGGCGAAGTGGGCGGTGAGCTGACCAGCAACCCCATCGTGCGCAAGCTGACCTTCACCGGCTCCACCGAGATCGGTCGCCAGCTGATGGCCGAATGCGCCAAGGACATCAAGAAGGTGTCCCTGGAACTGGGCGGCAACGCTCCGTTCATCGTCTTCGATGACGCCGACCTGGACGCCGCCGTAGAAGGTGCGCTGATCTCCAAGTACCGCAACAACGGCCAGACCTGCGTCTGCGCCAACCGCCTGTACGTGCAGGACGGCGTGTACGACGCCTTTGTCGACAAGCTGAAGGCTGCGGTGGCGCGCCTGAACATCGGTAACGGCCTGGAAGAGGGCATCACCACCGGTCCGCTGATCGACGAGAAGGCGGTGGCCAAGGTCCAGGAGCACATCGCCGACGCGGTTGCCAAGGGCGCCAAAGTGGCCGCTGGCGGCAAGCCGCACAGCCTGGGTGGCACCTTCTTCGAGCCGACCATCCTGGTCGACGTACCGAAGGACGCCGCCGTGGCCAAGGAAGAAACCTTCGGTCCGCTGGCGCCGCTGTTCCGCTTCAAGGATGAAGACGAAGTCATCGCCTTCTCCAACGACACCGAATACGGCCTGGCCGCCTACTTCTACGCCCGTGACCTGGGCCGCGTGTTCCGTGTGGCCGAGGCGCTGGAGTACGGCATCGTCGGCATCAACACCGGGATCATCTCCAACGAAGTGGCGCCCTTCGGCGGCGTCAAGGCATCGGGCCTGGGCCGCGAAGGCTCCAAGTACGGCATCGATGACTACCTGGAAATCAAATACCTCTGCATCGGCGTGTAAGCACGGCGGATCAACAACCTTTCCTCTACGGGGGCCGCTGCGGCGGCTTCCCGTACGGACGTTTGCAACAGTGGAGCGAGCATGAACACCAACCAGAGCCTGCAACAACGCCGTATGGCCGCCATTCCCCGTGGCGTCGGCCAGATCCACCAGATCTTCGCCGAGCGCGCCGAGAACGCCACCGTCTGGGACGTCGAAGGCCGTGAATACCTGGACTTCGCCGGCGGCATCGCCGTACTGAACACCGGCCACCTGCACCCGAAGGTGATGGCCGCCGTTCAGGAACAGCTGGCCAAGCTGACCCACACCTGCTTCCACGTGTTCGGCTACGAGCCCTACGTGACCCTGGCCGAGAAGATCAACCAGCTGGTGCCGGGCAACTTCGAGAAGAAGACCCTGCTGGTCACCACCGGTGCCGAAGCCGTCGAGAACGCCATCAAGATCGCCCGCGCCGCTACTGGCCGTAACGGCGTGATCGCCTTCACCGGCGCCTACCACGGCCGCACCCAGTACACCCTGAGCCTGACCGGCAAAGTGGTTCCGTACTCCGCCGGCATGGGCCTGATGCCCGGTGGCGTGTACCGCGCCCAGTACCCGAATGCCGTCCACGGCGTGTCGGTGGACGAGGCCCTGGCCAGCATCGAGCGCATCTTCAAGAACGACGCCGCCCCCAGCGACATCGCCGCGATCATCCTCGAGCCGGTTCAGGGCGAGGGCGGCTTCAACGTCGCGCCGAAGGACTTCATGGCCCGCCTGCGCGCCCTGTGCGACCAGCACGGCATCCTGCTGATCGCCGACGAAGTGCAGACCGGCGCCGGCCGCACCGGCACCTTCTTCGCCATGGAGCAGATGGGCGTCGCTGCCGATCTCACTACCTTCGCCAAGTCCATCGCCGGTGGCTTCCCCCTGGCCGGCGTGTCGGGCCGTGCCGAAGTCATGGACGCGGTGGCCCCGGGCGGCCTGGGCGGCACCTACGCCGGCAGCCCGATCTCCTGCGCCGCTGCTCTGGCGGTGATCGAAGCCTTCGAAAGCGAGAAGCTGCTGGACCGCGCCAAGGCCGTGGGCGAAATCCTCACCGCCGGCCTGCGCAAGATCGGCGAGCGCCACAAGAGCCTGGTGGACGTGCGAAACCTCGGCGCAATGGTCGCCGTGGAGCTGTTCGAGGGCGGCGACACCAGCAAGCCGGCTGCCGAACTCACCGGCAAGATCGTGGCCAAGGCTCGCGAGAAGGGCCTGATCCTGCTGTCCTGCGGCACCTACTACAACGTCTTGCGCATCCTGGTGCCGCTGACTGTCAGCGACGCCGACCTGGAGCGTGGTCTGAACATCATTTCCGAGTGCTTCGACGAGCTCGCGTAAGTTTTAGAGCGTCACCCTGGTCCCTGCTCACCCGCTTCTGCTCCGATCACCGTCCGGGGCAGGGCGGGCTTTTTCCGCTTGGTCGGCCCGCGCCGGTGAGTACGGAGTCGAATCGACAAGAACAAAGGTAATGCCATGCAATCGCATAACAAGAACAACCTGAGTCACGGGTTGAAGTCACGGCATGTCACCATGCTTTCCATCGCCGGCGTCATCGGCGCCGGCCTGTTCGTTGGCTCCGGCCGCGCCATCGCCGAAGCCGGCCCGGCCACCATCCTGGCCTACATCTTCGCCGGCGCCCTGGTGGTGCTGGTGATGCGCATGCTGGCCGAAATGGCCGTCGCCTCGCCGGATAGCGGTTCCTTCTCCACCTACGCCGACCGCGCCATCGGCAAATGGGCGGGCTACAGCATCGGCTGGCTCTACTGGTGGTTCTGGGTGCTGATCATTCCCATCGAAGCCAATATCGCCGCCACCATCCTCAACTCCTGGATTCCGCAACTGGATATCTGGGTCCTGTCGCTGGCGATCACGCTGCTGCTCACCGCCACCAACCTGTTCAGCGTGAAGAACTACGGTGAGTTCGAGTTCTGGCTGGCACTGGTGAAAGTGGCGGCCATCGTCGGTTTCATCATCCTCGGCGCCTGCGCCATCTTCGGGCTGCTGCCGGGCAGCGGGGTGAGCGGTGTTTCACGCCTGTGGGACAACGGCGGCTTCATGCCCAACGGCTTCGGCGCCGTGCTCAGCGCCATGCTGATCACTATGTTCTCCTTCCTCGGCGCCGAAGTGGTGACCATTGCCGCCGCCGAATCCGACGCCGCCGAGAAGCAGATCTCCAAGGCCACGAACTCGGTGATCTGGCGGATCACGCTGTTCTACATCCTGTCCATCTTCATCGTCGTCGCCCTGGTGCCCTGGAACGACCCGCGCCTGGCCAGCGAAGGCTCCTATGTCGCCGTGCTGGAAACCCTGAAGGTTCCCCACGCCAAGGCCCTCATCGACTTCGTGGTGCTGACCTCGGTGACCAGCTGCCTGAACTCCTCCCTCTACACCGCCTCGCGCATGCTCTACTCCCTGAGCCGCCGTGGCGACGCCCCGGCCTGCGCCCAGGTGACCACTAGCAGTGGCACTCCCATCTACGCCGTGCTGTTCTCCACTGGCGCTGCCTTCCTCACCGTAATCGCCAACTACCTGGTGCCCTCCAAGGTGTTCGGTTTCCTCATGGCCAGCTCCGGTGCCATCGCCCTGCTGGTGTACCTGGTGATCGCCATTTCCCAGCTGCGCATGCGCAAGCGCCTGGTGGCTGAAGGCAAGGCCATTCAGTACCGCATGTGGCTGTTCCCCTGGCTCACCTGGGGCGTCATCGCGTTCATCGTCAGCGTCCTGGTGGTGATGTTCTTCCGTCCCGACCACCGCATCGAAGTCATCGCCACCGGTCTGCTGGCGCTCTTCGTGGTTTGCTCCGGCCTGCTCATCACCCGTCGTCGCGAGCGCGAAGAACAGGGCGCGGTGGCGCTGCGGAGCGTGAGAGGCTGAGGCTTCTGGAACAGGGCGCAACGGATTGCACCCTGCCGATGTGGGCGCCTGCATCGAGCGCTTTTCCCCGCGCAGAAACCGGCAACGCCGCTTTCCCGGCCAGGGATAAGCGGCGTTCTTTCTTGGGGTACAGCATTTGGCGCAATGACCCCGGGTAAAAAACAAAGGGGACCGCCGAAGCTGCGCGATTGCTCGCGGATGGGGAAGATGCAACGACGGCCAGGAGCCCTTCTCCATGGGGCCTTAGTGAAATTCTAGTTCGCGGGATGGGTGGGGCGGCGATAGCCGGGGCTGTGTACGACGGCAGGCCTGCCGCCTGCTCAGCGATTGAAATCGCCCCCACAAGAAAAAAGAGCGCCCGAAGGCGCTCCATGGAGGGGATGGTCGTGCTCGCTAGTGCAGCTTCAGCCGCAAGCGCGCACCGAGCAGGGCGCAGAGGCTCATCAGCGCGGCGAACATCAGGTAGTAGCTGGGGGCGGTCTTGTCGCCGGTGAGGGTGACCAGCGACGCGGCGATGAAGGGGGCGAAGCCGCCGAACAGCGTCACGCCGATGTTGTAGCTCAGCGACATGCCGATGGCGCGGGTCTGCACCGGGAAGGTCTCGGCCATCAGCGCCGGCAGCGGGGCGAAGTAGATCGCCTTGATCAGCGCCATCAGGCAAACGATGAGGATCAGCGAGGTCTGGGTCGGCGCTGCGTTGAGCCAGACGAAGGCGGGGTAGGCGACGCAGAGGTAGACCAGCGCGGCAGCGATCATGATGCGCACCCGGCCGACGCGGTCCGAGAGCATCCCCACGAAGGGCGTGACGAAGGTCAGGATCAGCCCGCCAATGAGGGTCGCCATGAAGCCGGAGGCCTGGGGCATGCCGAGGTCGTTGGCGGCGTAGGAGGGCATGTACTGGATCAGGAAGTTCGACGCGGTGGAGACGATCAGCGTGCCCATGGCGATCAGCACCAGCAGCTTCTGCCCGCTGAACAGGTCGCGCACCGGGCGCCGGCTGGGCTCGGCCTGCTGGAAGGCCGGTGACTCGTCGCAGTGCTTGCGGATGTAAAAGCCCACCGGGCCGATGAGCAGGCCAAAGATGAAGGGGATGCGCCAGCCCCAACTGAGCAGGTCCTCTTGGCTGAGGGTGCTGGTGAGTATCAGCCCGAATAGCGAGGCGAGCACGGTGCCCAATCCCTGGCTGGCGAACTGCAGGCTGGCGATGAAGCCGCGCTGGCGTTCGCTGGCGTGCTCGATGAGGTAGGCGGTAGAGCTGCCGAATTCGCCGCCGGCGGAGAAGCCCTGGAGCATGCGCGCCAGGAGGATGCCGATGGGGGCGAGGAGGCCGATGGATTCGTAGGTGGGCATGCAGGCGATGATGAAGGTGCCGGCCATCATCAGGCTGATGGAGACGGTCAGGGACTTCTTGCGCCCGGCCCTATCGGCGTAGGCGCCGAGCACGATCGCGCCCAGGGGGCGGACCAGGAAGGAGACGCCGAAGGTGCCGAAGGTGATGAGCAGTGAAAGGCTCGCGTCGCCCGTGGGGAAGAACAGCCTGGAGATGGTGTAGGCGAAGTAGGCGTACAACGCCATGTCGTACCACTCCAGGGTATTGCCGATCAGCGCCGCGCTGGCGGCGTGCCAGATGGATCGGGGTCTGGTTCCGGCGTCGTCGTGAGGGATGGCCGTATCAACTGAACTCTGCATAGTGAATCCGCCTTTGTTGGGTTTGTTCTAGGCAGCTGAATGGAGCCGCTGGCGCCTCGTTCCGATAGCGCGCTTGCGATCGCGTTGATGTAGTGGGCGTCCCCGGGATGGCTATCGTGGCGGATTCTAGGCATGGCTCTGGCGTTCTTAAAATCACTAAAAAGGCAAGCTTTCGTGCGAATAATGAGAATGCTTGGCGGCGACCGGATTCAGGCCGCCGGGTGTTCGAGGCGCCTGGCCAGGTGGTCGCGGAAAGCGGCAACCGCCTGGGGCAGCGTGCGCCCGGCCAGGCTCTGCAGTTCGATGCGGCGGGCTTGCAGGGTTTCATCGGTGAAGGGCAGGGCGACGATCTGCTGGCTGTCCAGATAGTGACGGTTGCTGATGGCGTTGGACAGGCTCACGCAGCCCTGGCTCGTCACGTAGCGGTAGAGCGCTGCCAGGTAGTTGCACTCCAGGGCGATGACGAATTCCAGGCCCTGCACCCCGCGACAGATGTCGAACAACCGGCGGGCGGTGGTGTCCGGTAGCGGCAGGGCCAGGGGATAGGGCTGCAGTTCGGCCAGGGCGATGGCCTTGCGTCCGGCCAGCGGGTGCCCCGCCGGCAGCACGGCCATGACCGGCCCGGACACCGCGCACTCGATGGCGATGTCGGCTTCGGGCGCCAGGCTGTAGGTCAGGCCGAGGTCGGCCTTGCCTTCGCGCACTCGCCGCGAGACGTCGTCGGGAGTGGTCACTTCCAGGTTGAAGGTGATGCCCTGGTGCTGCGCGCGAAAGGCGGCGATGGCGTCCGGCAGGAAGTCGATGGCAAACCCCTGGGAGCAGGCCATGCGCACGTGGCCGCGCTGCAGGCCCTGGAGCTGGCCGAGCTCCTCCACCAGTTGGCCCACTTCCAGCTGCGCCTTGCGCGCGTAGCCGGCTAGCAGCTCACCGGCGGCGGTGGGCAGCATGCCCCGGGCGCGCCGCTCGAACAGCGGAGTGCCGAGTTCGTATTCCAGCTTGGCGATCTGCCGGCTGACGGCCGAGGCGGCAACGTTGAGGTGCACCGAGGCCTCGTTGACCGAGCCACTGCGCACCACTTCGAGGAAGTAGCGCAGGGCGATGGATTGCATGCTGGCGTGGGACATGGCGACTCCAGTGTTTGCCGAATTGGCAATGCTTCGTTCTAATCATTGTGATTGTGGCATGGAAGACGGCGAGTCTAGAGTCCCCGCCGACAGCATGCCAGCGTCGGCCCCCTTGGCCCGGCCTGGCCCATCGCCACTGACCGGAGGACGGGAGCATGAGCCGTGAGCAGGTATTGCACGAGGTGATACGGGCATTCGAGGAAGGGGCGTTCCAGCGGCTGCTGGAAAGCGCCCTGACCTATCGCACCGAGAGCGAGGAGCCGCAGCGGAAAGAGCAGCAGTTCGCCTACCTGCAGGTCTTCATCGCGCCGCGCCTGGCGGGGCTCGGCTTCGACTGCCGAGTCCATCCCAACCGGGCGGCGGAGCACTGCCCCTTCCTGGTGGCCGAGCGGATCGAGGACGCTGACCTGCCGACCCTGTTGCTCTATGGCCACGGCGATGTGGTGCGCGGCTACGACGCACAGTGGCGGGAGGGCCTGTCGCCCTGGCGTCTGGTGCGCGAAGACGATCGTCTGTACGGACGCGGCAGCGCCGACAACAAGGGCCAGCACCTGATCAACCTGCTGGCGCTGGAGCAGGTGATCCAGGCGCGCGGCGGGCGCCTCGGCTTCAACCTCAAACTGCTCCTGGAAATGGGCGAGGAAGCCGGGTCGCCGGGGCTCAGGGAATTCTGCGAGGCGCAGCGCGAGGCCCTGGCGGCCGACCTCTTCATCGCCTCCGATGGTCCGCGCTTCGCGGCCGAGCGGCCGACGCTGTTCCTCGGCTGCCGGGGCGCCTGCAACTTCGAGCTGCGGCTGAAGCTGCGCGACGGCGCCCACCATTCCGGCAACTGGGGCGGTCTGCTGCGCAATCCCGGCATCCTCCTCGCCCATGCGCTGGCCGGCCTGGTGGACGCCCGGGGCCGGCTGCGGGTGGACGGGCTCAGGCCGCCGGAAATCCCGGAGCCCGTGCGGCGTGCCCTGGCGCAACTGGAGATGCCCGCCGCGATGCCGGGAGAGCCGACCATCGATCATGACTGGGGTGAGCCCGGTCTGACGCCGGCGGAGCGGGTATTCGGCTGGAACAGCCTGGAGGTGCTGGCCTTCCGCACCGGCAACCCGGAAGCCCCGGTGGGTGCCATTCCTGGATGGGCCGTGGCTTACTGCCAGATCCGCTTCGTCCCCGGCTGCGACCAGCAGGGCTTTCTCCCCGCCATTCGCCAGCACCTGCGCCAACACGGCCTCTCGGAGGTGGAGGTGGTGCCGGCGGGAGAGGTCATGCAGGCCTCGCGGCTGGACCCGGACAACCCTTGGGTTCGTTGGGCGCTGGACTCCATGGGGCGCACCCTGGGCCGGCCGGCGACCCTGTTGCCGAACCTCGGCGGCTCGTTGCCCAACGATGTGTTCGCCGAAGTCCTGGGACTGCCGACCCTGTGGGTGCCGCACTCCTATCCCGGGTGTTCCCAGCATGCCGCCAACGAGCACCTGCTAGTGCCAGTGGTGCGTGAGGGGCTGCGGATCATGGCAGGGTTGTTCTGGGATCTGGGGGACCGGGACGCTCGCCCTGCCCACGGCTGAAACCGGGTTGCCCAGGCCCCATGAAAAAACCGCCCAGTGGGCGGTTTTTTCATAGCGGTGAACCCGTTCAGGGCTCGGCGAAGGCGGCGATGACTTCGGCATAGAGGGCGTCGTCCGCCTGGTGAGTGGCGTAGAGCGATTGGTCCATGGAGCTACCCTTCGGCCTGGGACTGCGCCCTGCCGGTTTGCGAGCAAGAATTCGGCGTCACCAGGCGTGTCTGTTTCGTTTGGTGCAATGAGCGCAGGCGAAAAAACAAAGGGGACCGCCGAAGCTGCGCGATTGCTCGCGGATGGGGAAGATGCAACGACGGCCAGGAGCCCTTCTCCATGGGGCCTTAGTGAAATTCTAGTTCGCAGGATGGGTGGGGCGGCGATAGCCGGGGCTGTGTACGACGGCAGGCCTGCCGCCTGCTCAGCGATTGAAATCGCCCCCACAGAAAAAGCCCCCCACCACAGGCTCCTACAGGACGGACACTAGGGTTTGGCGATTGCCATCCTGGGCCTGAGCGCCCGCGCCACTTCGCCCTGGATCTTGTACGCCGGGGCTTCCACCTCGTCGTAATCGCGGGTGTAGCGCCTGGCGAAGTCCGCCACGCCCCATTCCAGGTACTGCTTCACGTGGTGCAGTTCGTGGGCCCAGAGGGCGACGTTGTTCTGCGCATCGTCTTCATTGCGGAAGACGATCACGTCCACCAGGGTCACGGCCTCCACGTCGGGGTTCTGCATCAGGGTATTGGCGGCGTTGGCCTGCTGGTCGACGCCCACCTTGA
Organism: Metapseudomonas phytobenefica; assembly: GCF_043392685.1. Classification (NCBI taxonomy): domain Bacteria; kingdom Pseudomonadati; phylum Pseudomonadota; class Gammaproteobacteria; order Pseudomonadales; family Pseudomonadaceae; genus Metapseudomonas; species Metapseudomonas phytobenefica. The sequence continues at coordinate 75,117 of NZ_JBHZGM010000003.1, forward strand.
AGCGCGCCGTGTCCAGCACCTGCAAGTCGTAGTACTGCTCCAATTGTGCACGGATATGCAGCGGAATCGGATGCAGCAGGGTATCGGGCATGGCGTTGCGCGACTCCACGATCCACTGTTGCAGGCTGCTGGCGGCCATCTGGTTGACGCCTTCCAGCAGTGGCGCCATGTCGCCCGGATTGCCCGGCGCGCAGAAGCAGGTCACCACGCAGACCTCCGATTGCCCGGCGGGGCAGGCGAGGGCTGCGGTGGAAGCGAAGGACAGGGCGAGGATGGTGTGGCGAAGGAGCGTACGAGGGGATACAGCGGACAAGAGGCCTCCCGGAGGCGCGGACTGCGCGCGCCATTATGGACAGCGAAGGCGCGGATTGGTTGCGCAAACGCCCGCCGGCCGTCGGCGTCCGAGCGCCAAGGCACCAGGCGGGTGCATATCCGGGGGCCACAGAAGGGCTGAAAGGGGGAAGACTGCCGACACCCGGCCGGAATAAACTGCGCGGCATTGTCGTCAGTTTTTTGCTTAGTTATGCCCTATACGCAGGTATCAAGCCGTTGCCGAGCGTTGTGGATCGTCGCGTCGCTGTTTGCCAGTGCGTGGCTGCCGTTCGGCCATGCCAGCCAGCAGGCGGAGTATCGCGTCGGTGTGGAAGAGGTGGATTACTACCCGATCTACTCCGCCGTGCCGCCGAACTACCAGTACCGTGGCTATGCCCGCGACTTGCTGGACCTCTTCGCCCTGCGGGAGAACCTGCACTTCACCTATGTGGCGCTGCCCGTGCGGCGCCTGTTCCATAACTATTGGTTGGGCCAGCTCGACCTGGTGTTCCCCGACAGCCCACGCTGGAATGTGGCACAGAAGCCGGCCGGCATCACTTATTCACAACCGGTGCTGCGGTTCCAGGACGTCATGCTGGTGTTGCCGGAGCGCAAGGGACAGCCGCGCGAGGCCTTTCGCCGCCTGGGGTTCGTTCGCGGATTCACCCCGTGGAAATTCCAGGACGACATCGCCGCCGGGCGAGTGACCGTCAAGGAAGCGCCCAATCCCGAAGGCCTGATCCACATGACCCTGGCCGGCTATATCGATGCCGCCAATATGTCGCTTGAGGTGGCGCGTTTCCACCTCAAGCGGCAGAAGCGCGAGCAGGGCCTGGTGGTGGAGCCGGACCTGCTGCCCATCAGCGACAGCTATTACCACCTCTCCAGCATCCGCCACCCGGAGCTGATCCAGCGCTTCGATGCCTTCCTGCAACGGGAGCAGAAAGCGGTACAGGCCCTGAAGGCCAAGTACGAGCTTTGAGCCACGGCATGGCCGGGTGTTCGCCTCAGGCCACCTCGAACACCTCCATCAACTCCCCGAGAAACGCGCTCACCAGCTCGCTCTGGCGGGCGGAGCGCCGCACCGCTGCGTGGAACTGCACCTGGTAACTCAATTGCTGCGGGTTGAGCGCGCGCACCTGGTCCAGTTCGACATGGCGTGCCGCATAGTGTTGCGGCAGAAAGCCGAGGTGCTGGCCGGAGAGAATCAGGAGGGCGGCGCCGTCCATGCTGTCGGTGAGGGCCGTGAGGTGGTCGATGGCGGCGGGTGCCGGCATCTCCGGCAGCGGGTGGCTGGGCCAGACCCACTCGTACCCGGCTACTTCCGCACCCTCCAGCGCTCCGGCCTTCGCGTAGAGCGGGTGCGAGGCGCTGCAATAGGCCGTCTGGGTTTCGTTGAAGAGGGCGAAATAGTCGAGGCTGTCGAGTCGTCGCCAGAAGTAGCCGATGGCCAGGTCCAGGTGGCCGTTCACCAGCTTCTCTTCGAGGAAGGACGACGACAGCTCGGTGAACTGGAAGTACAGGCCCTGGTTGCGTGCGCGCAGGCGGGCGATGGCCTGGGCGATCTTTTTGTTGGCGGTCGGGTCGATCTGTCCCAGCAGGCCGATGTTCAGGGTGCCGCTGAGGGTGCGGTTGATGTGCTGCACCTCCAGGCGGAAGCCTTCGGCTGCGGCCAGCAGGCGCCGCGCCGCGTCGACGAACTGGCTGCCCTTGGGTGTCAGCGCGAACCCGGCCCGGCCGCGTTGGCACAGGCGAAAGCCCAGGCGCGTTTCCAGCGAGGCCAGTTGCGCGCTGATGGTGGGCTGCGAGGTGTTCAGCGCAGACTGCGCCGCAGAAACGCCGCCCGCTTCGACGACGGCGAGAAAGACCCGGATCAAGCGGATATCCAGTTCGGACACGTTGCCCAGCATGGGACCTCCAGAAGTGCATTACATAGAGCTTGATCTATGTGAACAGTTAGGCCTGGCTATTTTACGAGTCTGGCAGGGCGCCTAGATTGCCGTCTCAGCGATAGCTCGATGCCCACCGGATGCGGGGAAGAGCCAGGTCGCGGGCGCGCCATCATAGGGCGCCCCGGGTAGCGTTCGCCACAGGGCTCGGGCCGCGCTGCCTCACCCAACATAGATGAACCCGATGTATGGCCGGGGCCGTGCGTGGCCGCTGACAGCATCATCACAAGAACAACAGTTCGCTCGACCAGGAGCGAAGGAGCATCCCATGCCAGGGTCCACCCAGCCCGTGCACGCAGCCGAAGCCGGCGGCGGCCTGGCCATCGAAGGCCACTCGATCGACTACATCCCCGAATCGGAGCGCCATGCCCGGCTCGGCAGCCAGGGGCCGTTCTGGTTCCTCGGCAACTTCCACTTCTTCACCATTTCCATCGGCTTCGTCGGCCCCGCCCTCGGCCTGTCCGCCCTGTGGACAACCCTGGCCGGCGCACTGGGCATCATGTTCGGCACCCTGTTCATGGCCTTCCACGGCTCCCAGGGGCCGGAAATGGGATTGCCGCAGATGATCCAGTCCCGCGCGCAATTCGGTTATCGCGGCGTGGTGCTGGCGCTGCTGGCGACCCTGTTCGTGTTCGTCGGCTTCAACGTGGTCAACGTCACCCTGATCATCGACGGCCTGAACAAGGTCTTCGGGATCGATCCGATTCCGGTGGCCTGTGGGGTGATCGCCGTCGGCGCGCTGCTGTCGATCTACGGCCATGACCTGATGCACAAGGCGTTCAAGTGGGCGCTGATGCTGACCCTGCCGCTCTATGCGCTGGTGACCATCGCACTGCTGTTCGGCGCCGGGCAGACCGAGGCCGCCGAGCCGGCCAGCCTCGGCTTCAGCTGGGTCGCCTTCGCCACGCAGTTCGCCATCGCCGCCAGCTACAACATCTCCTATGCGCCCTATGTTTCCGACTACTCGCGCTACCTGCCAAAGAACACCAGCCGCGCGAAGCTGATCGCCGCCGTATTCCTCGGTGCTTCGCTCTCCGGTGGCTGGATGATCGGCCTCGGCGCCTGGCTGGCCCAACTGCTGCAGGCTTCCGATGCGCTGGTGGCGCTGGACCGCGTGGGCAGCGCCCTCCTGCCGGGGCTGGGCAACCTGCTGGTGCTGGTATCGGTGCTCGGCTTCCTGCCGGTAATCGCCCTCAACACCTACAGCGCCATGCTGACCCTGCTCACCGGGATCGACTCGGTCCGCCGCATCGACCCCACACCGCGCGCACGGGTGCTGTCGATCCTCACCATCACCCTGGTACTGCTGGCCTGCGTGCTGTCCATTCGCGGCAACGGCATTGCCATCCTCAATACCTTCCTGGTGCTGATGCTCTACTTCCTGGTGCCCTGGACCGCCGTGAACCTGGTGGACTACTTCTTCGTGCGCAAGGGCCGCTATGCCATTCCCCACTTCTTCACGCCCAAGGGCATGTACGGCGCCTGGCAGCTGCGCGGCATCGTGTCCTATCTGGTGGGCTTCGTGTGCATGGTGCCGTTCTTCTTCATCTTCGATACGGCGGCGGGCGAGGAAGTCTTCGTCGGCCCCATGGCGCGCCTGCTGGACGGTGTGGATATCGCCTGGCTGGTGGGGCTGGTGGTTTCCGGGCTGACCTATTTCATCCTCAGTCGCTCGCTCGACCTGGAAGCCGAGCGCCGCATCATCGATGCCATCAGCGAACGCGACATCCTCGCCGTGGCCCGATCTGACGCAAGCCAGGCGTCGTGAACCTGACAACAGGGAGTACCCACCCGTGAATGCATCCCGAACCGTCGCCGTGGCCTGCTGCCAGTTGGCACCGAAAGTCGGCGACCTCGCCCACAACCGCCGCCTCACCGAGCGGGCCATCCGCGCGGCGGCGCTGCAAGGCGCGCGAGTCGTGGTGCTGCCGGAGCTGGTGCAAAGCGGCTATGTCTTCCACGACCTCGCCGAAGCGCTGGCGCTGGCCGAGGCGGCGGACGGGCCGGCCCTGCAACTGTGGCAGGCGCTGGCTGTCGAGCTGGACATCGTCATCGTCGGCGGCTTCTGCGAGCGCCTGGAGGGTGAGCGTGTCGCCAACAGCGCCGCACTGGTGGATGCCACCGGCGTGCGCGCGATCTACCGCAAGGCGCATCTGTGGGATGCCGAAAACGCCATCTTCACCGCCGGCAACGAACAGCCGCCGGTGGTGGAAACCGCCTTCGGGCGCATTGGCGTGATGGTCTGCTACGACCTGGAATTCCCGGAATGGGTGCGCCTGCCGGCGCTGGCCGGTGCCGACCTGCTGTGTGCGCCGGTCAACTGGCCGGACGGTCCGCGCCCGCCCATCGAGCGGCCGGCGGAGGTGATCCGCGTGCAGGCCAATGCGGCGGTCAATCGCCTGTTCATCGCCGCCTGCGACCGTCATGGCAATGAGCGCGGCGTGAACTGGGTGCAGGGCTCGGTCATCGTCGACCCGGATGGCTACCCGCTGGCCGGACCGGCGGAAGAGGGCGGCGAGCAGATCCTGATCGCCACCCTGAAGCTGGACGAAGCCCGCAACAAGCGCATCAGCCAGCACAACCACCTGCACGACGACCGGCGCCCTGCACTGTATCGGGCCGGCGGGCTGTTGTAGGTGCAAGCGCTCTCCGCCAAGGGCAACGGGGTGCTCCCGCTCCCGGGGAAACACTGTAGGAGCCAGCTTGCTGGCGAATGGGCGATTCCCGGAACGCTTCGCGAGCAAGCTCGCTCCTACAACAACAGCTGCACCCTGTTGGCGGGGCCTGGCTGAACAGCATTACCGAACTGCGGGGATTTTTCTTGTTCCGGGGGAAATCTACTGGTCCCGGGCCACGCTGGAAAACGCAGCCTGGGAGGGGCTCTCCTGCTCCCGGATGCAGAACAGCACCATGTGGAAGTCGCTGCCCCAGTCGGACTCGCAGCGGCTGCGGACCGGTCCGTTGTATCCGGCAATCGCCTCGGCGGACCTGCGTTGGTCCTCCACGCAGTAGTTGCGCATGGCATCGCCACTCCATTTGCTCTGGCAGTGCGCTTGTATGGCCGATTCATCGGCCTGGGCAGTAGACAAAAAGCCGGCCACGATGGTCAGGGCTGCGGCGATCAGACACTTGTTGTTGGACATGGAAACGCTCACTTCCTTCGAAAGGTCGGCCCTCCCTGACCCGCGGATTACAAAAAGCAGTGACGTGAAACCGTGCGAGACGACGACTGACTGAACCCGCCCAAACAGCAGGGGAGCAGTCTAGTACAGCGCTGTTTTCTTCCCAGGTTCGTCGGCCATGACCCGACACCCGGTACGGGGCACAGCGTGGAAACGCGAACATTCTTCCACGCGAGAGAGCCGGTTTTACCGAACCTGGATCAATGCTTTTTGACTTGGCGGCGCTTGCCGCGACGAACGGAAAAACAGCGCCTGGAGGGTTTGGAGAAATGTCGGGCGGGCGCTGGAACTCGTTTCAGCGTCCGCACTCTGAGGGGAAACGCAAACACCAAGGAGTCACCATGCGTGTCCGCAACACCGCTGCCGCCCTCGCACTGATCGCTGTTCCCTTTGCGTCCGCCGTGGCCAAGCACGACCACGACGATCACGACGATCTGCTGCGTAACCTCATCTCCACCGGCGCCACCACCGCTTCCAGCTACATCACCAGCGGCGGCGACGACAAACTCGTCGGCCCGGTGAAGGATGACGCCAGCAGCTTCATCGCCAGCGACGGCGCCATTCGCGGCCCGTACCTCGAAGCAGAACTGCAGCGGCTGCGCCAGCAGAACCCCGAACTGCAAGGCAGCAGCGATCTGGAACTGGCCAGCGCGATCCTGGCCGCCGAACCCCGCTGACCTTCCCCGACACCCGACCGTCCTGGGGTAACGCAGGTCTACCGCGCCTGAATAAAACGCCGAGCTCCTGAATGGACTCGGCGTTTTCTTTTCCGGTCTGTGGACCTACTGACCGATCACGGGCGGCAACACCCGCACTTCGGCGGAGTGGGGGAGACTCAGCTCTATATGGGGGGATTTGTCCCGCAGGTCGATCAGGCAGGCGAAGTTTTGCCCGGCGAATTGATCGGAGCAGGTATAGCGGTCGTAGACGACATCCACCGACAGGTCGTTGCGGATGAGGATATGACTGGGCATACGAGTGGCCGCAATTGACAGGAATCAGGCCCATGCTCAGCCTCGAGTCCACCGAGTGCAAGCCTGATACCCCGGCCTCCATGCACGCTTCAACGCGGGCTGCAGAGCGGAACGATTTGTCGCCATCCGGTCTATGCTTCGAAAAAGCACGGCGGCCAGTCGCCGTTTCACCAGACCATCACACAAGGGTATGAGGGTGACTGCACTCTGCCAGTGCAGCCAGGCCCCGTGCAATTACACATGAGTGAAGAAGCAAAGCCTGCTGCCCCTCGATCTGTACGTGAACCCTCGCTCATGGATGGCCTGCTGCCCATTGTGGGCCTCGTTGTCCTGCTCGGCACTTCCTACTACCTGTTTGGCGAAAGCGCGTCTTCCGGCCCCAACCAGATTGCGCTGATGTTTTGCGGCGTCATTGCCACACTCATCGGCTACAAGAACGGCATAGCTCTGGAAGACATCCGGGAAGCCATAGTGGCAGGCATCGGCACAGGCCTGCAGGCCATGTTCATTCTGCTGGCGGTTGGCGCATTGATCGGCACCTGGGCCATGAGCGGCACCATTTCTTCGATGGTGTATTACGGCATGAAGCTGCTCAACCCCCATTATTTTTACGCCACCGCTTGCCTCATCTGTGCGGTGGCGGCCCTCAGTATCGGCAGCTCCTGGACCGTGGCCGGCACCATCGGCATCGGCATGGTGGGCATTGCCCAAAGCATGGGGCTGTCGCCCGAAATCACCGCCGGCGCGGTAATTTCCGGTGCCTATTTTGGCGACAAGGCCTCGCCGCTGTCTGACGCCTCCAACCTGGCCACTGCTGCGGCAGGCTCTGAGCTGTTCAGTCATATCAAGGAATCCCTGTGGACCTCGGTGCCTTCTCTGCTGCTGGCCCTTGTCGGATTTACCTTGCTGGGATCTCCCGAGAGCTTCGATACGCAATCTGCCTTGAGCGAGCTGGAACAAAAGGTCACCGTCTCGCTGTGGACGTTTCTTCCCTTGCTGCTGGTGCTGGTGCTGGCGCTATGCAAAGTGCCGCCGTTCGTTACCATTTTCATGAGCGCGTTGGCGGGTGGCGTGATGGCAGTCATCCTCACGCCCCAGGCGGTCACCACGTTGGCCGACAATCCCAGCCTGCACCCGGCACTGCAGCAGCTCAAAGGTGTATGGGAGGCACTGTCCAACGGGTACCACATTTCCAGCGGCGACCCCCGCGTGGACAGGCTGCTGACCCGGGGCGGCATGTCCAGCATGATGACCACCATCTGGCTGATCATGACGGCACTGGCATTCGGCGCAATTGTCGAGCGCACCGGCCTGCTTGGTCGGGTGATCACCCCCCTGGTCAACAAGGCGAAGTCGGTGACCGCTACCGTGATGGCATTGGTGGGATCGTGTGTGGCCGCCAATGCGTTGACCTCCGACCAGTACATCGCCATTGTGTTGCCCGCGCGCATGTTCCGGAAAAACTTTGAGGAGCGGGGCTTGGCGCCGGTGATGCTTTCCCGGGTGGTGAATGACTCCGCCACAGTCACCTCTGCGCTGGTTCCCTGGAACAGTTGCGGCGCCTACATGTCGGCCGCGCTGGGCGTGTCCGTCATCGGCTTTGCGCCCTTCTGTTTCTTCAATCTGCTGAGCCCGTTGCTGACCGTGGTGTTCACGGCCCTGGGTTTTCGCGTACTACGCTCTGTCAGCGGACATGGTTCGGCACGGCCGCCCCAGGCTGGCACAGGGGGCTGATGCCTGCCGGCAGATCGTGCATGGCTGGATTGCCCGCGCATGGGCTGCAGAAAAGTGGGTTCTTCGCGAACTCAAGGGAAGAGCGAGTTGGCATTCAGGGAAGTGGGTAGATCGGCAGCTGCCAAGCAGCTCACTCCCTGCTTCCTCTGCTGCCGCCATGCGTCCTGTTGATCTTGAGGCCGACTCCATCCGCATCCGCTACGAACAAGTCACTGCCCTTGAGCTGCGCGACGGATTTGACCACATAACCACCCAACATCGAGCTATTGGTCACCCGATGCGTTTTTTGCACGGTATGGGCCATAAGTTGGCCAGTGGCTGACCAGTTCTTGCTTCGGGAGTGATCAGCTGACTGACGCGTCCGGCGTGAAAAAGTAGGCCAGACCGAGAATGGGTAGACGGCCAGCAACTGCACACCCTTGAGCCAATCCGAGCGACCATCGCCTGCCACCTGGCCGGTAATGAGGACGGCCAGCAGGACACTCAGCACCAGGCCGCCGGAAAAGGCCAGGTCCATCGGGTGCGCACCAATGCCGTAGCTGGCCAGCACCAGGACCGGTGCGACGAACAGGGCTACCTGGACACTGGAACCGATCGCGATGGAAAGCGATAGATCCATGCGATTTTTGTGCCCGAAGAAACAGGGAGACCCCCTGTGGGTAGGGAGTGCTTGGCTGAATCGGGAGAGAGTTCGCCGCTGAATCGGTGACAGTTTCGCTAGCTTGTGATGCGCTTAACTGTCATCAAAACTGTCACCAGTTTTAGCGCTGGCGTCGTTGGAAAGGCTGGAGGTCTTGAGAATTCTGGAGCGGGCGAAGGGAATCGAACCCTCGTCATGAGCTTGGGAAGCTCAGGTAATGCCATTATACGACGCCCGCAACGGGTGCCATTTTTACCAGAAGCGATGCGCAAGGTGAAGCCCGGGGCAGTCACAAGTTACTGAAAATACTTGCACCTGCCCGGGCGGCCACGCGTTCAAACGGCTATGGCCTGGTAGTCGGCGACCTGCGGGCGAGCCATGCCCCTGGTGGCCGTGGACTTGAGGAAGCCCAGCATCGCCTGCTGGGTCTGCAGCCAGCCTGCCTTGTGTTCGACGTCGACGAAGTGCCCGGCGTTGTCGATGACGGCGAACTGGCAATCGCGCACGTGCCTGGCGAAGTGACGGGCATCTTTGGCAGAGGTGTATTCGTCGCGGTCGCCGTTGATGAACAGCAGCGGGATGTCGACGTTGGCCAGGCAATCCACGTAGCAGCGCGAATCCATGTTGAGCACCTGGCGGATGTGGAAGTGCATCTGCAGGTATTCGTGCTCGTCCAGGTTGGAGCAGTGCTTGTGGTTGAAGCGCTGGTACAGGCCCGGCAGGTGCTTGCCGATGGTGTTGTTCACCAGGTGTCCCACGGCGTCGCGGTCGATGGCGGCGAGGCAGTCCAGGCCACGGGTGAGGTAGTCCATCATCGGTTCGTTGATGATGGGCGAGAAGGAGGTCACCACGGCCTTCTTGATCCGCGCCGGGCACTGGGCAAGGGCGAGCAGGGCGGAAACGCTGCCCCAGGAGAAGGACATCAGGTAATCCACCCGGAAGTGCTCGATCAGGTGCAGGAGGATGTCGGCCTCGGTCTCCTTGCTGATGAAGCGGGTGTTGTCGTTATGCGGCTTGGACTGGCCGGCATAGGGCTCGTCGAAAAGCACCACGTTGAAGTGCGGTTGCAGGTACTTCACTGTCTGCGCGAACGAGGCGGTCGTCGACAAGGAGCCGTTGATCAGAATGATGGTTTCCCTGGCCTGGGGGTTGCCGTAGAACTCCGTGTGAACCTTGTACTGGCTGTGAATCTCGACGATGGCGGTTTCCGGCCTCATGTCGTTTCCTCCTGGCGCAGATGGGTCATGCGGGCCCTTTCAACGGCTTGGCCCGCGCTAAGTCATGGCAGTAGGAAAACGTCTTTCGATGACAATCGAATGTCAGACGGAGATTTTTAAAATTCTTTATATTTCAAGCGGTTAGGTCGAGAAAAGACGGCGGGAACCGGCGCTTTGGAGGGCGACGGACAGGGTCTTCTAACCAGGCAGGGAACCTACGAGTGCAATGCACAGGAAACCGCAGGGAACGCTTAGACGGTCGTCGTGACTCTTTGGTCACGCTCTGACCTTTGGTTCGATTTAAGCAGGGCCTCTTTACCCCCGCAAGCTCATTGAAAGGAAAAATTCTTGCAGTTCGTCGGTTTATTCGATTCCGATGTGACTCGCATTATTCCTAGCTAAAAGCAGGCCACTTCTTCGGCGGTGAGCGGCCGGTAGTCGCCTGGCTGCATGTGCCGGTCCAGTCGCAGCGGGCCGATGCTCTCGCGGTGCAGGCGCACGACGCGGTTGCGGAAGTGGCCGAACATGCGCTTGACCTGGTGATAACGACCCTCGTGCAGGGTCAGGCGGGCGGCGCGGGTGTCGAGGATTTCCAGCTGGGCGGGGAGGGTGGTGAGGTCCTCGAAGGCGAAGTACAGCCCCTGGGCGAAGGTCTCGATGTACTCGGCCTCGATGGGCTGCTCGGTTTCCACGTAGTAGACCTTGGGTTGCTTGCTGCCGGGCAGGGTGAGCCGGCGTGACCAGTGCCCGTCGTTGGTGATCAGCAGCAGGCCGGTGGTGGTGAGGTCCAGGCGCCCACCCAGGTGCAGCTCGTGCTTGTCGGGCTCGTCGAGCAGGTCGAGCACGGTGGGATGCTCCGGGTGCTCGGTGGCGCTGACGTGACCGGCAGGCTTGTAGAGCATGAAATAGCGCGCCGGCTTGCCGGGCTGGAGCATGCGCTCGTCCAGTTCCACACGATTGAACTCGCGGATTTCGACGCGGCCGTCAGTGACCGGCTGGCCGTCCACCCGGACCCGACCGGCGGCCAGCAGCAGGCGCGCGTCGAGGCGGCTGAATTCGGCGAAATTGCTCAAGAATCGATCAAGGCGCATCAGCTTGGTGCATCGGATGGCAGCGCCTGTGCGCAGCGGGGGCAGAGACAGGCGCGGTCGATATCCGGCGGGGGGATGCGTTCGAGTGCGGCGGGGTCGATTTTCGCCGTGAAGCACCAGCATGCCTCCCCGGCGCGAGCGGGATCGGCCTGGGTGCACTGGTTGCTCTGGCCGCACAGCGGGCAGCGGGTGGGATCGGACGGGGTGCTCATGACGGCGGTTCGCGGCGGAAAGGGCGCAAGGGTGCAGCCTTGCGGGCCTGGCTGCAAGTCCGGGCCGATGCGCGCCGTTTCCCGATGATCGTGCAGTGCTGGACGTTGCCGTCCGGCGCGGATGGCCTAGGCTCGAATATGCAAGGTGAAGAAGTCCGAAAGCGACCTGGCCGGATTCACAAAAGTCTGAGGGCCGCGAAGAAGCTGACGCATATTCGCGGTCTATCGATTCCGTCACCCACCATTCTGAGCAGAGCTGCCTCGTGTCCACCAACATCACTGCTGTCAACAAAGCCAAGGCCTGGTCCGCTCACGGCGTCACCGCCACCGGCGTCGTGCTGGCCCTGATGGCCATTCTTGCCCTGTTCGACAACCAGCCCCGCGACTGCCTGCTCTGGCTCGGTGCGGCGCTATTGGTCGACGGCCTCGATGGCACGCTCGCGCGCCGCGTGCAGACCAGCACCATGCTGCCGAACTTCGACGGTTCCACACTGGACCTGGTGATCGACTACCTCACCTACGTGTTCATCCCGGCGATCTTCATCTACCGCTACATCGACCTGCCGGAGCACACGGCGCTGGTGGCGGTGAGCCTGATCCTGGTGTCGTCGCTGTTCTGTTTCTGCAACCAGAACATGAAGAGCAGCGACAACTACTTCGTCGGCTTCCCCGCGGCCTGGAACGTGGTGGCGCTGTACATCTGGATCATCGAACCGCCGGCGGTGGTGAGCCTGCTGCTGATCTGCGTCCTCGCCGCGCTGACCCTGACCAAGCTGAAATTCCTTCACCCGTTCCGGGTGCGCAAGCTGATGCCGCTGAACATCGTGGTCACCTTCGTGTGGATGATCAGCAGCATGCTCCTCATCCTCCAGCACCCCTTCTACAAGTCGCTGGTGCTGGGCATCTGGTGGCTGGCGTCGGCGTACTTCGTCGGCATCTGCCTGTGGCGCAGCCTGTTGGACTGGACCCACAAGCTGAAGGCCTGAGCGCCCGTTTTCCCTTTTACTTTTTGTGGAGCGAATTCATTCGCGAATGAATTCGCACAGTCGTGTCTCCTTCCCAGGTTTCGCTCAGCAGATTGGCCACCTGCTATTCGGGGTAATTGGCCGTAGGTCGAAAGCCGCGCCGGCAGTAGCGTGGAGGCGTCCCTTCCCAACCTGAGGATGCTCCAATGACCCCACGCCTGGATTTCTACGCCGCCTCTCCCGAAGCCCTCAAGGCGATGCTCGCCCTGGACGCCGCGGTAAGCAAACTGCCGCTGGAAAAGCCGCTGATTGAGCTGGTGAAACTGCGCGCATCGCAGCTCAACGGCTGCGCCTTCTGCGTCGACCTGCACAGCTCGGATGCCCGCAAGCGCGGCGAAACCGAACGCCGTCTCTATGCGGTGGCCGTCTGGCGCGAGAGTCCCTTCTTCACACCGCGCGAGCGTGCCGCGCTGGCCTGGACCGAAGCCCTGACGCGCCTTGCCGAAACCCACGCACCGGACGAGGACTATGCCCAGCTCGCGGAACAATTCAGCGAACGCGAGCGTGTGGACCTGACCCTGGCCATCAGCACCATCAACTCCTGGAACCGGCTGGCAGTCGGCTTCCGCAAGATACCCAGCGAGTGATTCCGCCATGTATGGACTCAAGCGCCTGAGTACTTTCGCCGCCGGCCTGGCTCTGCTGGGCAGCCAGTTCGCCCACGCCCACGGCGATGGCCAGGAAAAGGTCGCGATGCTGCAGGAGCAGGCCCTGCTCAATGCCCCTGGCAAGCAGGGGCTGTTGCTCACCGTCGACTACGCGCCGGGACAGCGTTCCGTGGCACACAGCCATATCGGCTCGGTGTTCGCCTATGTTGCCGAGGGGGAGGTGATCTCCCAGTTGAAGGGGGAGCCGCCCAAGCGTTACAAGGCCGGCGAGAGTTGGTACGAGCCGGCCGGCAGTGTCCACCTGCAATCGAGCAATGCCAGTGACAGCAAGCCGGCCAGGCTGGTGGTGTGGGTGCTCAAGACTGACAAGGAGGCGCTTCTGGAACCCTACAAGCCCTGAGCAGAGGAGCAGGCAGAAAAGGACGCGGCCCAACACAACCCGGGCCGCGCCACGCTCAAAGATCAGAACTGTTCGCTGGAGAGGCCGAAGAGCGGATCGGCGCCAGCACGGATAGAGGCTTCCAGGGCCAGAGTACGCGGCAGCAGGCGGCGGAAGAAGAACTCGGCGGTGGCCCGCTTGGCGCCGTAGAAGGCATCGTCTTCGCTTTGCCGCGCCTCGGCCACTGCGGCCATGCGCGCCCAGAGCCAGGCGTAGGCCACATGGCCGAACAGCTGCAGGTATTCCACCGAGGCCGCGCCCACTTCGTTGGGGCTCTGCTTGGCCTGTTGCAGCAGCCATTCGCTGGTGCTTTCCAGGCGTTGCAGGACATCCAGCAGCTCGGCGGCGAAGGGCGCTCCGGGTCGTTCGGCGAAGTCACGCACCTCGGCGCAGAACAACTTGAGCGCGGCGCCGCCATTGGCCACCACCTTGCGCCCCAGCAGGTCGAGGGCCTGGATACCGTTGGTGCCTTCGTAGATCTGCGCGATGCGCACGTCGCGCACCAGTTGCTCCTGGCCCCACTCGCGGATGTAGCCGTGGCCGCCAAAGACCTGCTGGCCGAGCACGCAGGTGTCCAGACCGGTGTCGGTGAAGAAAGCCTTGGCCACCGGGGTCAGCAGGGCCACCAGGGCTTCGGCGCGCTGGCGCTCGTCGACATCGGTGGCGTACTTTGCCAGGTCCAGCTGCTGACCGACGTAGCAGGCGAAGGCACGGCCGCCCTCGGTCATGGCCTTCATGCTGAGCAGCATGCGGCGCACGTCGGGGTGGTGGATGATCGGGTCGGCGACCTTGTCTTTGGCTACCGGGCCGCTTGGGGCGCGGCTCTGGATGCGTTCGCGGGCGTAGGCCACAGCGCTTTGGTAGGAAGCGTCGGCGCAGCCGATACCTTGAATGCCGATGGACAGACGCTCGTAGTTCATCATGGTGAACATCGCCGCCAGGCCCTTGTTCGGCTCACCCACCAGCCAGCCGGTGGCGCCGTCGAAGTTCATCACGCAGGTGGCCGAAGCCTTGATGCCCATCTTGTGTTCGATGGAGCCGCAGGACACGGCGTTACTCTCGCCCAGGGAGCCGTCGGCGTTGACTATGACCTTGGGCACCAGGAACAGCGAGATGCCTTTCGGGCCAGCCGGGGCGTCGGGCAGCTTGGCCAGCACCAGGTGGATGATGTTCTCGGTCAGGTCCTGTTCGCCGCCGGTGATGAAGATCTTGGTGCCGGTGATGGCGTAGCTGCCGTCGGCCTGGGGTTCGGCCTTGGTGCGGATGATGCCGAGGTCGGTACCGGCGTGCGGCTCGGTCAGGCACATGGAGCCGGCCCAGCGGCCTTCGTACATGGGCGGCAGGTAGGTCTGCCGCAGTTCGGCGCTGGCGTGGGCGTCGATGGCCAGGCAGGCGCCGGACGAGAGGGCGGAGTACAGGGCGAAACTGGAATTGGCGGCGTAGAGCATTTCCTCGAACTGCACCGCGAGCATCTTCGGCATGCCCAGGCCACCGAAGTCCGGGTTGCCGGAAAGCCCTACCCAGCCGCCGTCGATGTAGGTGGCGTAGGCCTCCTTGAAGCCTGCCGGGGTGGTCACTACGCCGTCGCGCCACTGCGCGCCTTCCTCGTCGCCGCTGCGGTTGAGCGGGGCGATGAGTTGCCCGGTGACCTTGGCGGCTTCTTCCAGGATGGCGTCGGCGGTGTCGGCATCCACCCGCTCGGCCAGGGCAGGCAGGCGCGCCCAGAGGGACGGGGCGTCGAATACTTCGTGCAGGACGAAGCGCAGGTCGCGCAGCGGGGCGTTGTAGTCGGGCATGGCGTGGAACCTCTGTTACTGCGATTGCGGAAAGGCACGGCGCAGGTGCCGTGCCGGATGGCTCAATGGCTGCTGCGTGCCGCTTAGAGCTTCTTGGCCATGTCCCGCAGGACATACTTCTGGATCTTGCCGGTGGAGGTCTTCGGCAGCTGGGTGAAGACCACCGTCTTCGGCACCTTGAAGCCGGCCAGGTGCTCGCGGCAGTAGGCGATGATGTCCGCCTCACGGGTCTGCTGCTGGTCGGCCTTGAGGGTGATGAAGGCGCAGGGGGTTTCGCCCCATTTCTCGTCCGGGCGCGCCACCACCGCTGCTTCCAGCACCGCCGGGTGGCGGTAGAGCACGCCTTCCAGCTCGATGGTGGAGATGTTCTCGCCACCGGAAATGATGATGTCCTTCAGCCGGTCGCGGATTTCCACGTAGCCGTCCGGGTGGCAGACCGCCAGGTCGCCGGTGTGGAACCAGCCGCCCTCGAAGGCTTCTTCGGTGGCGCTGGGGTTCTTCAGGTAGCCCTTCATCACGGTGTTGCCGCGCATGAAGATCTCGCCGATGGTCTGGCCGTCCATGGGCACCGGTTCGAGGGTTTTCGGGTCGGCCACCATCACCCCTTCCAGGGTGGGGTAGCGCACCCCCTGGCGGGACTTGATGCTGGCGCGTTCCTCCAGTGGCAGCGCGTCCCATTCCTTGTGCCAGGCGCAGACGGTCACCGGGCCATAGACCTCGGTGAGGCCGTAGACGTGGGTGACGCGGATGCCCATTTCCTCCACCGCGCCGATCACCTTGGCCGGCGGCGCGGCGCCGGCCACCATGGCGTGCACCGGGTGGTCGATGGCGGCCTTGGCCGACTCGGGCATGTTCACCAGGGCGTTGAGCACGATGGGCGCGCCGCACAGGTGGCTGACCTGGTGTTCGCGGATCAGGTTGAGGATCTTCTGCGGGTCGACCCGGCGCAGGAACACATGCACGCCGGCCAGAGCGGTCACGGTCCAGGGGTAGCACCAGCCGTTGCAGTGGAACATCGGCAGGGTCCAGAGGTAGACCGGGTGGTTGCCCATGTTCCAGGTCATCTGGTTGCCCAGGGAGTTCAGATAGGCGCCACGGTGGTGGTAGACCACGCCCTTGGGGTTGCCGGTGGTGCCGGAGGTGTAATTCAGGGAGATGGCCTGCCACTCGTCCTCCGGCCACTGCCAGGCATAGTCCGGGTCGCCTTCGGCCAGCAGCGCCTCGTAGTCGAGGTCGCTCACCGCCTGGCCTTCGCCGTATTCCGGGTCATTGACGTCGATCACCAGCAGCGGGTGGTCGAGCATGCCGACGGCGGCATGGATCACATCGAAGAACTCGCGATCGGTGATCAGCGCCTTGGCTTCGCCGTGCTGAAGCATGAAGGCAATGGCCTCGGCATCCAGGCGCACGTTCAGGGTGTTGAGTACAGCGCCGATCATCGGCACGCCGAAGTGCGCCTCGAGCATCTGAGGGATGTTCGGCAGCATCACCGCCACCGTGTCGCCCTTGCCGATACCACGGCCGGCCAGGGCCGAGGCCAGGCGCCGGCAGCGCGAATAGGTCTCTGCCCAGTTGCGGCGGATGGAACCGTGGATCACGGCCGGGTAGTGGGGATAAACAGCGGCGGTGCGCTCGATGAAGCTCAGGGGAGAGAGGGCGATGTGGTTGACGGCGGCAGGGGCAAGGCCCTGATCGTAGATCGACATATCTAGTTACCCGGCGGCTGATTATTAGCTCTTGTTCGCCGCTCCCCTGGAGGTGCGGCAGTTCTCTGGGGATGGTTTATATATCGGTATCGTATGTGTATGGAAGTTATCCTAGTGTCTTATAGTATTTGTACTATAAGGCGCTGGATTCCCTCGTAAGGCGAACTTCAGCCCACCACCAAGCAGTATATGCTTGCCCACCCCCAGCCGCCGGACCCGCCATGACCCAGACCCCGGTTCGACTCCACACCTGGCTGCGCCTGCAGCGCGAGGACGTGCCCCTGGCGGCCCGCGCCGATGCCCTGTGCCGGGCGCTGCGCGGTTGTCCGGAAGTGCGCCAGGCCTATTACCTGAGCTGGCAACCCGGTGCGCGCATCTACAGCCATGAAGGCAGTGGCCAGCAGTTGCCGCCGGGGCAGGGCGATCCGCTGGAGGCCAGCGACGAGCGTCTCGCCGCGCGCCTGGCGGAGGAGGGACGCCTGTCGCTGCAGGAGCTGCGCCGGCTCGACGGCTGGCTGGCCGGGCGCTTGCGCCGCGCCGCCATCAGCCATGGACAGGCCTTCGACCTGGCGCTTGCGGCCGACCAGCGCGGGTTGCTCCTGGTGGAGGTGCATGAAGGCGTAACACTGGACTGGCTGGGCTGGGTGCACGAACTGCTCGCGGCACTGCTCGGCAGCGTCAATGGGCTGCAGCGGGCGTCCCCGCTGCTCGGTCACGACCCGCAACCCAGCCTGCTGGTGGACGCAGGTGCCGCTCCCCGGGAGCTGAACGCCGCGCTGCTGGCCATGCTCGGCGAGCTGCCCCTGTCCGAGGTGGTGCATTTCCTGCCGGTGAACCACTCATCCCTGGTACGCGCCTGCCTGACCCAGACCCGTGCCATCGAAGAGGTGGAAGCCCAGTGTGGCGAGCGTGTGCTGATCTGGACCTACATCCCCGACCCGCAGGAGCGTCGGGTACTGTTGCGCTGCCGCGAGGCCACCGCGCAGATACTCGCCGAACGCGAGGCGACCCAAGCTCGCCGGCTTTACCGGCTGATCACCGAGAACACCACTGACCTGATCTCTCGCCACACCCCCGAGGGGCGTTTCCTCGATGCCTCGCCGGCGTCCTGGACCCTGCTCGGCTACTGGCCCGAAGAGCTGCGCGGCGAGCTCGCCCAATGCCTGTTCCATCCCCAGGAAATCGCCCAACTGGTGCAGCGCGCCCGTGACGCCCTGGAGCAGGACGGCTACCACACCATGACCTACCGCATCCGCCACCGCGGCGGGCACTACCTGTGGTTCGAGACCGCCAGTCGCGCCATTCGCGAAACCTACACGGGAGCCGTGGTGGAGGTGGTCAGCGTGTCCCGCGATATCACTGCGCGGGTACAGGCCGAGGAGAACCGCCGGCGCCTGGCTGAGGTAGTGGAAGCCAATACCGACCCGGTGCTGTTCCTCGACCCCGCCGGGCATATCACCTACCTCAACCCGGCGGCGCGCCGCGCTCTCGGCCTGGAGCCCCGGCAGACGATGCCGGCGCTGGCTGAGGTGATGCCGACCGAGGACCTGGCGCGCCTTGAGCGCGAGGGCTGGAGCACCGCCGAACGCCGGGGCGTGTGGAGCATCGACTCGCGCCTGCTGCCCCCGGGCGGCGGCGCGTCGGTGCCGGTGTCCATGGTGCTGCTGGCCCACACCGCGGCCGGCGGCGAACGTTACTACTCGCTGGTGGCCCACGACATGACCGAGCGCGAACTGCGCGAGGCCCAGCAGCGCCGCCACCAGGACGAACTGGCCCATACCGCGCGCCTGGTGACCCTGGGCGAGCTGGCGTCCGGCATCGCCCACGAAATCAACCAGCCTCTGGCTGCGGTGGTCAACTACGCCAGCGCCAGCCAGCGCTACCTGCAGTCCCTGGGCAGCAATCCAGAGGCGGCAGGACGGGTGGCGCAGGGCCTGGAACGCATCACCGAGCATGCCAACCACGCCTCGGCGGTGATCAGGCGCCTGCGCGCCTTCCTGCGCAAGGGCCAGCGGCGCATGCAGTCCCTGGACGTGGCGGATGTGGCGCGCGAAGCGGTGCGCCTGTGCGCCTGGGAGGCAGGCGCCTGCCAGGTGGCGATCGAGGAGCAATTGCCGGACAATCTGCCGCCGGTCTACGCCGACCGGGTACTGCTGGAGCAGGTGCTGCTCAACCTGTTGCGCAACGCCATCGACGCCAATCGCGAGGCTCATCCCGGCCAGGCGTCGGTGATCCGCCTGGTGGCCCTGGCGCAGGATGGTCATCTGGACATCGAGGTCCGTGACCAGGGCCCCGGCCTTGGCGAAGCGGAACTGGCGCGCATCTTCACCCCCTTCTACACCAGCAAGCCGGACGGCCTGGGCCTGGGGTTGTCGATGAGCCGCAGCATCATCGAAGGATTCGGCGGGGCCCTGGACGGGATGTCCAATGGCGAGGGCGGGTTGCTCATGCGCTGCCGCCTGCCATTGCAATAACAAGAGAACTTGGAGCGATTGGATGGCCAACGCAGGCGAACAGGTGGTTTATGTGGTGGATGACGACCAGGGCATGCTCGATTCCACGGTCTGGTTGCTGGAGTCGGTGGGCCTGAAGACGCTGCCTTTCACCAGTGGCCGCGACTTCCTCGATGCGTGCGACGCCAGCCTGGACGCCTGCGTGTTGCTGGACGTGCGCATGCCCGGCATGGGCGGCCTGAACGTGCAGGAGGAAATGCGCAGCCGTGGCCTCGACTTGCCGGTGATTTTCGTCAGCGGCCATGCCGACGTGCCCATTGTGGTGCGCGCCTTCAAGGCCGGTGCCCACGATTTCATCGAGAAGCCCTACAACGAGCAACTTCTGCTGGACAGTGTGCAGCAGGCCCTGAACCGTTCCGAACAGCGCCGCGCCGGTGCAGGGCAGGGCCAGCTCGCCGAGCGCCTGGACAGCCTGACGCCGCGCGAGCGTGACGTGCTGCTGCCCCTGGTGCAGGGCTACACCAATCGCGAGATCGCCGAGCAACTGGATATCAGTGTGAAGACCGTCGATCTGTATCGCTCCCGGGTGATGAAACGCATGCAGGCCGAACGCTTGCCGGACCTGGTAGGCATGGCCATCGCGGCAGGGTTGGTGGATCCGTTGAAGCTGCGTTGACCGCCAGGAGCCGTAAGCGAGCCTCTGTAGGAGCGAGCTCTGCTCGCGAAGGGCCGCGCCCGGGTTCATCGCAGGCTGAGCCTGCGCGCCAACGCTCCAGTCGATAATGTTTAGCCAGCGCTGATCTAAAGATAGAAAAACCTGAATTTTATTGACCCATCCCGCCGTGCGAGCCTCCAGCGCATTCCAATAACACGGCTTTCCCTCATGGGTTGTTCCCCTGCGCACCAATCGCTGCTGGCCGCCTTGCCCCTCGGGCTGGTTCGCGCCGCACGCCGTGCGCCGGGAGTAGCACCCACGGTCCAGTTCTCCCGCAAGTGGGCCACTAATCTCCTGATCTCCCTGCCGCTCGACCTCGCCTTCTGGGCGCTCTGGCATTGCCGTCACGCTCGTCCACCGGATAGCGCTCCCGCCTGAATGCCCGGCCGCCATCGCTGCGGCCAACCTCCACCCAGAACGAGAAATACGACCCTTGCCGCGAACGGCGAGGGCCCGTCTGCGTGCCCCAAGGGCACTAAAGAGAGCCGCATGAAATTTGCCAGCGTGCAGGAAGCCCGGGATTTCCTCGAGCAGAACCCGGATATCGACGCCTTCGAACTCTTCATCCTCGACGCCAACGGCGTTCCCCGCGGCAAGCTGTTGCACCGCGACGAACTGCTGGCCGTATACGAGAGCGGCCGTCCGCTGCCCAGCACCATCCTCGGGCTGACCGTGCATGGCGAGGATGTGGATGACTCCGGCCTGGTCTGGGACGTGGGCGACATCGATTGCCGCGCCTATCCGCTGGCCGGCAGCCTGGTGCGCCTGCCTTGGCGCAAGATGCCCACCGCCGCCGTCCAAGTCTGCATGCACCCGCAGGAAGGCATGCCCGCCGCCATCGCCGACCCGCGCCACGTGCTGGTGGAAGTGATCGAGCGCCTCAAGGCCGACGGCTACCATCCGGTGATGGCCTGTGAGCTGGAGTTCTATCTGCTGGACCAGAAGCGCGATGCTCACGGCCGCCCGCAACCGGCGCTGGACGCTGACGGCCATCGCCCGCGCAGCACCCAGGTGTACGGTCTGCGCGAGCTGGAGCAGATCGAGCCGTTCCTCGCCGACCTGTACGCGGCCTGCAAGGCCCAGGGCATTCCGGCGCGCACGGCCATTTCCGAATACGCACCGGGCCAGGTGGAAATCACCCTGGAGCATGGCGATGCGCTGGAGGCCATGGACCAGGCCGTGCGCTACAAGCGCCTGGTCAAGGGCGTGGCCCATGCCCATGGCATGCAGGCCTGCTTCATGGCCAAACCCTTTGCCGAAATCGCCGGCACCGGCATGCACATGCATGTGAGCCTGGCCGATGCCGAGGGCCGCAACCTCTTCGCCAGCGAAGACCCGGCTGGCACGCCGCTGCTGCGCCAGGCCGTGGGCGGCATGCTCAAGAGCCTGCTGGATTCGCTGCTGCTGTTCTGCCCCAACGCCAACTCCTATCGCCGCTTCCAGGCCAACAGCTACGCGCCCCTGGCACCGACCTGGGGTGTGGATAACCGCACCGTCAGCCTGCGTGTACCCGGCGGCCCGGCCAACAGCCGGCACATCGAACACCGCATCTGCGGCGCCGATGCCAACCCCTATCTCGCCGCTGCGGCCATCCTCGCCGGTATC
This sequence comes from Metapseudomonas phytobenefica, assembly GCF_043392685.1. NCBI lineage: Bacteria > Pseudomonadati > Pseudomonadota > Gammaproteobacteria > Pseudomonadales > Pseudomonadaceae > Metapseudomonas > Metapseudomonas phytobenefica. The sequence goes on from NZ_JBHZGM010000003.1 coordinate 96,775, forward strand.
CATCGCGGCATCCGCGAAGAGATCGATCCGGGCGACCCGGTGGAAGGCAACGGCTACGCCCAAGCCAAGGAACTGCTGCCCACCGACTGGCTGACCTCGCTGCGTGCGCTGGAGCAGTCCAGCTGGGCCCGCGACGCCTTCGGCACACAATTCCTCGGCGTCTACCTCGCGGTGAAGCGCGCCGAATACCGCCAGTTCATGTCCGAGGTCGGCGAGCAGGACTGGCGCTGGTACCTGAACCAGGCCTGAGCCTGCGAACGACTGTCCGTTTCTGCTTGTGGGAGCGAATTCATTCGCGAATCGCTTCCCGGAATTGAAGGCCCCAGTGGCCAAGAAGGATTCACCCATGACCGCTGCAATCAAACACCCACTTCCCGCCCCTGAACGCGCGCCTTCCTACTACTCCGCGACCCTCAACGAGGAAACTGCCTATCCCACCCTCGAAGGCGAGGTGAGCGTCGATATCGCCATCATCGGCGGCGGCTTCACCGGCGTTGCCACCGCTGTGGAAATGGCCGAGCGCGGCTACAAGGTGGCGCTGGTGGAAACCCACAAGATCGGCTGGGGCGCCACTGGCCGCAACGGTGGCCAGGTGACCGGCAGCCTGTCGGGCGACACCGCCATGCGCAAGCAGATGAGCCGCTTCCTTGGCGACGGCGTGGATGACTTCATCTGGTACCTGCGCTGGCGTGGCCACGAGATCATCAAGAACCGCGTGGCGAAGTACGGCATCCAGTGCGACCTCAAGCATGGCCACCTGCATGCGGCGATGAAGGCCTCGCACATGGACGAACTGAAGGCTTCCTACGAGGAAGCGGTACGCCGTGGCATGGGCGACGACGTGACCCTGCTGGACGCCGCCGGCGTGCGCGAGCACCTGGATTCCAACCTCTACGTCGGCGCCATCAAGAACACCCGCAACATGCACCTGCACCCGCTCAACCTGTGCATCGGCGAAGCCAGGGCGGCCGCCAGCCTGGGGGCGCTGATCTTCGAGCATTCCGAAGTGCAGGACATCATCCACGGCGACCGCCCAGCGGTGATCACCACGCGTGGCCGCATCAACGCCCAGCAGGTGCTGCTGGCCGGCGACGTCTATCACAAGCTGGAGCGCAAGAAGCTCAAGGGCATGATCTTCCCGGCCATGGGCGGCATCGTCACCACCCGGCCCCTGGGCGACCTGGCCAGGCAGCTCAACCCTCAGGACCTGGCGGTCTACGACTGCCGCTTCGTGCTCGACTACTACCGCATGACCGCCGACGGCCGCCTGCTGTTCGGCGGTGGTGCCAACTACTCCGGACGTGATTCCCGTGATATCGAGGCGGAGCTGCGTCCGTGCATCGAGCGCACCTTCCCGAAACTGAAAGGCGTGGAGATCGACTTCAAGTGGAGTTGCGCCATGGGCATCGTGATGAACCGCATCCCGCAGCTGGGCAAGTTGTCGAAGAACGTCTGGTACTGCCAGGGCTACTCCGGCCACGGCGTGGCCACCACCCACATCATGGGCGAGGTCATGGCCAACGCCATGAGCGGCAGCCTGGAGAAGTTCGATACCTTCGCCCAGTGCCAGCACATCCGCGTACCGCTGAGCGAGCGCCTGGGCAACCACATGCTGGCGGTGGGCATGTGGTACTACCAGATGATGGAGAAACTGCGCTGACCGATTTGTTGTGCGTCCTTATATAGCCGGCCTTGTGCCGGCTTCTTTTTGCCCGCTGTTTGTAGAGGCGAACCAATCAAGATGCAAAGATCTCTTGTTTCTTATACGAAACGTTGTTTCGTGTGTAGAACGGCAACGCGTGTTACTGAATGGAGCAGGGCATTGGCCGTTATTGGGCAGTGATCACCCAATTGCTCAGAATCTCCCCAAACGCAGTTTTGTCCTTCTTGATGTCGTTGGTCGGCATTTTCCCTCCCAATTTTCTGGAAAGCTTCATAACTATTTGATTAATAAGGTTTAACACTCGAAACAAGGAGACTCCATCGAGTGCCACTTTCCTGGCACGCCTCATGCACGTTTTATAAATAAAACAGTGTTTCGTATATGAAACAAGTGTGAGGCCACTAATAAGATGAGAGCCACCTCGTTGAGTATCTACACCTCAGAACAGCCGCAAGGCTCGACCAAGGCGAAACAGGCCCGTGTCGAGATCGAATTCCGGGGTGTCACCAAGCGCTTCCCGGTCAAGGGCAAGGCTGAGCCCACCGTCGCGGTGCAAGGTCTGAACTTCAGCATCCGCAGTGGCGAGATCGTGTCCATCATCGGCCCGTCCGGCTGCGGCAAGAGCACGCTGCTGAACATGGGCTCCGGCCTCTATACCCCCACCGAGGGCGAAGTCTACGTAGGTGGCGAACGGGTTACCGGTCCGGTGCGCAAGGTGTCCTTCATGTTGCAGAAGGACCTCTTGATGCCCTGGCGCAGCATCCGTCGCAACATCGAACTGGGGCTGGAGATCGAAGGCCGCCCGGCCGCCGAACGTCGTGCCATCGCCGGGGAAATGCTGGACAAGTGCCACCTCACCGGCTTCGGCGACCACTATCCCTTCCAGTTGTCCGGCGGCATGCGCCAGCGTGCCGCCCTGGCCCGCACCCTGGCCACCGACCCGCAGGTACTGTTCCTCGACGAACCGTTCTCGGCCCTCGATGCCCAGACCAAGATGATCCTCCAGCAGGACCTGGCGCAGATGCTCTACGAGCAGCAGAAGACCGCGCTGTTCATCACCCACGACCTGATCGAGGCCATTGCGCTGTCCGATCGCATCCTGGTCATGAGCGCCCGCCCGGGGAACATCATCGAGGAAATCGAGGTGAACCTGCCGCTGCGCAATAACCCCCTCGAACGCCGCAAGCTCCAGGAAATCGGCCCGTTGGCCGGGCGCTTGATGAGCTTGCTCAAGGTCGGCGAAGACTCCGAGTTGCACTGACCGTCCACCCGACCTGAATCCCCAACAGGAGCTGCAGATGTTCAAGTCCCTGCTCAACGCCTCGCTGTTTTCCCTTGCCCTGGCCGCCGTGTCCGTAGAGGCCGCGCCCAAGGAAATCACCTACCTGTTGCCGGCGCCGCCGAACTCGCCGGCCTTCGCGCCCTGGATCATCGCCCAGCACAAGGGTTACTACGCCCAGCAGGACCTCGCCGTCACCTTCGTCGCCGGCAAGGGTGGGGTGGACGTGGCCAAGCAGATCGGCGCCGGCAACGCCCTGGTGGGCGGCGCCCTCGGCGACACCCCGATCATCGTCCGCGCCAATGGCGTGCCGGTGAAAGCCGTCGCCGTGCTGGGCAGCAGCGGCGTGACCATGATCGCCACCGACGGCAAGGCGGGTATCGACAGCGTGAAGGATCTCAAGGGCAAGACCATGACCGTCATGTCCTACTCGGACACCACCTACTACGCGCTGCTGGCGTCCATGCGCAAGGCCGGGCTGACCAAGTCCGACGTGGAAGTCCAGGCTGCCGGCCCTTCCGGTGTCTGGCAGTTGTTCTCCGCCGGCAAGTCCCAGGCCATGGCCGGCGTGCCGGACTGGGTGGTGAATGCCGAGGATGCAGGCCTTTCGGTCAAGCTGCTGCCGAGCAGCGAGGTCTTCGAGAGCATGGCCCAGGCCATCCTCGCCTCAGAAGAGGCCATCGAGAAACAGCCCGAAGTGGTCGGCGGTGTGGTCAAGGCCACCCTCATGGGCATGCGCGACATCATCAATGATCCGAAGGCCGCCGCCGCCACCTTCGTCGAGGCGGTGCCCAGCTACAAGGGCAAGGAAGCCAGCGTGGAGAAGGTCCTGCGCCTCTACGTCGAGCACGTCTACGCCAACCAGCAGCCGCTGGGCCACATCGACCCGCAGCGCCTGGACAAGGTCCGCAAGTTCTACGTCAGCGAGGGCATCGTCAACCGCGAATCCCCACTGGACGAGCTCTATACCAACCGCTTCGTCGAAAACGACGGCGTGGCCGCCAAGCAATAAGGTGATCCGATGAACAACCTGAACAAACCCATGCTCGGCAGCATCGCGTTGCTGGTTCTGTTTCTCGCTGGCTGGCAATGGGGCCCCGGCCTGCTCGGCATGCCCGAGTTCGTCCTGCCCAAGCTGAGCCGCGTGGCGGAGGAGGGCGTGGCCATGTGGCGCAACGCCAACCTGGTCGAGCACACCGCGATCACCACCCTGGAGATCATCGTCGGCTTCGGCCTGGGCGCCCTGCTGGGGGTGATGATCGGCGTCGCCCTCGGCCTGTCGCCGACCACCGAGGCGATGCTCTCGCCCTACATCCTGGCACTGCAGATCGCGCCGAAGGTGGCCTTCGCGCCGCTGTTCGTGATGTGGCTCGGCTACACCGTGTACCCGAAGATCCTCATTGCCGTGCTGATCGTGTTCTTCCCGGTGATGATCAACGTGCTCTCGGCCATCCGCACCGTCGACCCGGACATGATCAACCTGGTGCGCGCCATGAGCGCCAGCCGTTGGCAGATCTTCCGCCTGGTGGAATTCCCCTCGGCCATGGCCGCGCTGTTCTCCGGCCTGCGCATTGCCTCCACCCTCGCGGTGATCGGCGTCACCGTGGGTGAGCTGGTCGGCGGCAACAAAGGTCTCGGCTTCCTGCTGGTGGACGCCGAAGGGCAGGGCAATACCGCTGGTGTGTTCGTGGCCATCGTCATGCTCACCCTGATCGGCGTGCTGGCTTACAGCGCGGTGGTCTGGGCCGAGAAGCGCGTCCTCCACTATCTGCCCAAAGCCAACCTGAGCACGGTGTGAACGCCATGAGCCTGAATTCCCTTCTCGCCGGTCGCCGCGTGCTCGTCACAGGCGGTGCCCGTGGCCTCGGCCTGGCCTTCGCTGAAGCGGCGGCCCGCGCCGGTGCCCGAGTGGTGATCGCCGACATCCTCGAAGAGCGCGTAGTGCAGTCCGCCGGCGAACTCGCCGCCCAAGGCCTGGATGTCAGCGGCCTGCCCCTGGATTTGGCCGACCCGGCGTCCATCGAGCGTTGCGTCGCCGCGGCGGTCGATGCGCTTGGCGGCCTCGATGGCCTGGTGAACAACGCCTCCATTACCAACTCCGGCGGCAAGAGCTGCGAGGAGCTGGAGATCGAGATGTTCGACCGCGTACTGCAGGTCAACGTGCGTGGCACCTGGCTGATGACCCGCGCCTGCCTTCCGGCCCTGCGCCAGTCCGGTCGCGGCGCCGTGGTCAACCTGGCGTCCGATACCCCGCTGTGGGGCGCGCCCAACCTGCTGGCCTACACCGCCAGCAAGGGCGCGGTGATCGCCATGACCCGCAGCCTGGCCCGCGAACTGGGCGGCGACGGCATCACCGTGAATGCCATCGCCCCCGGCCTTGTGGAGGTCGAGGCCACCCAGTACGTGCCCGCTGCCCGCCACCAGCTGTACCGCGACCAGCGCGCCATCCAGCGCGGCCAGGTGCCGGAGGATGTCTGCGGCGCGGTGCTCTTCGCCCTTTCCGACCTTTCCCGCTTCATCACTGGACAAACCCTGCCGGTCAACGGCGGGTTCGTCATGCCCTGATCAGGAGGACCCCATGACCGACCTCAACCAGAACAGCCCGAAATCCTGGGACCGCCCCGAAGGTGCCAGCTTCGAGGAATGGTGCAACACCCGCATCGCCCGCTATTCCACCCGCAAGTACGACTGGGACGCGCTGAAGTTCCAGGCCGACTACGACCCCAAGTTCCGTCGCGCGCAGATGCGCTACATCGGCACCGGCGGCACCGGGGTGGCCAGTGACATGAACACCATTCCGTCGGAGCACTTCACCTTCTCCACCATGGTGATCCCGGCTGGCCACGAAGGCCCGCCGCACCTGCACATCGACGTCGAAGAGGTGTTCTTCGTTCTGCGCGGCAAGCTCAAAGTGATCCTGGAGAAGGACGGCGAGCGCTTCGAAACCATCCTCACCGACCGCGACGCCATCTCCGTGCCGCCGGGCGTGTACCGCGAGGAGATCAACATCGGCGACGAGGACGCGCTGATGTGCGTGATGCTCGGCGCGAAGAAGCCGATCACCCCGACCTATCCGCCGGAGCACCCTCTGGCGAGCATCAAGCGCTGAGGCCGGCAATGAACATGGCGCAGACCCACAGCCCCGCCCCGAACCTGCAGCAGCGCTTCCCCGAGCGCCTGGTGCAGCTGGCCGACGGCGCCCAGGTGGCCATTCGCGAATGTGGTGAGGGCCCGGTGGTGGTGCTGTTGCACGGCATTGGCTCGGGCTCGGCCTCCTGGCTGCATTGCGCCCGGCGCCTGGCCGCGGAGTGCCGGGTGATCGCCTGGGACGCGCCGGGCTACGGCCTGTCCACGCCGCTGCCGCAGGCCCGGCCGAAGGCCGCCGACTACGCCGCGCGCCTGGAGCTGCTGCTGCAGGCGCTGGACGTGGACAACTGCCTGCTGGTGGGCCATTCCCTCGGCGCGCTGATGGCCATGGCCTACGCCGCCGGCATTGGCGCAGCGCGGGTGCGCCGCCTGATGCTGCTCAGCCCGGCGCGCGGCTATGGCGCCGCCGAGTTGCGTGACAGCGGCGCGCAGGTGCGCCGCCAGCGCCTGGAAAGCCTGGAACGCCTCGGCATCGACGGCATGGCCAGCGAGCGCACCGCGCGTCTGCTCGGCCGCAACCCGAGCGAAGACGCCCTGGCCTGGGTGCGCTGGAACATGGCGCGGCTCAATCCCGCAGGTTACCGCCAGGCCGTGGAGCTGCTCTGCGGCGACGACCTGCTCGGCCACGGCGTGCCGGCGGCGCCCTGCGAGGTGCATTGCGGCGAGGACGACGGCATCACCACCCCCGAGGCCTGCAGTGCCATCGCCCGCCAGCTCGGTGCGCCGTTCTCGCTGATTCCCGGAGCCGGCCACGCCAGCCCCATCGAACAACCCGAAGTGGTCGCCGGACGCATTGGCCACGCGCAACGCCACTCTCTTGAAGGAACCGCCAATGGATAAGCCAGACGATTCGCAAGACAAGTACATAGTGCCCGGCCTGGAGCGCGGCCTGCTGCTGCTCTGCGAGTTCAGCCGGAAAAACCGCACGCTGTCGGCGCCGGAGCTGGCGCGGCGCCTGAAGCTGCCGCGTTCGACCATCTTTCGCCTGCTGACCACCCTGGAAACCATGGGCTTCGTGACCCGCAATGGCAACGAGTACCGCCTGGGTATGGCCGTGCTGCGCCTGGGCTTCGAGTACCTGGCGTCGCTGGAGTTGACCGAACTGGGCCAGCCGCTGCTCAACCGCCTGTGCGACGAAATCCGTTACCCCTGCAACCTGGTGGTGCGCGACGGCCGTTCCATCGTCTACGTGGCCAAGGTCTCGCCGTCCACCCTGCTGACCAGCACGGTCAACGTCGGCACCCGCCTTCCGGCCCACGCCACGGTGCTCGGCCGCATCCTGCTGCAGGACCTGTCCCTGGGCGAGCTGCGCGAGCTGTACCCGGAAGAGCACCTGGAGCAGTTCTCGCCGAACACCCCGAAGACCGTACTGGAACTGTTCGATCTGGTGCAGGGCGACCGCCAGCGCGGCTTTGTCCAGGGCGAGGGGTTCTTCGAGTCGACCATCTCCACCGTGGCCGCGCCAGTTCGCGACCACAGCGGCAAGGTGGTGGCGGCCATGGGCGCCACCATTCCCTCGGCGCACATCGAGCCAAGCCGAATCGACCATCTGGTGAGCAACGTGCGCAACAGTGCCGACGAACTGTCGCACTTGCTCAATTACACGCCGGACAGCCACGACAATGTCACTTCCATCTTCCGGAGCAAGCAGCATGAGCATGTGTGACCTATCCGCCGCCGTGGCGGTGGTCACCGGCGGTTCCTCCGGCATTGGCCTGGCCACGGTCGAGCTGCTGCTGGAGGCCGGCGCTGCCGTCGCCTTCTGTGGCCGCAACGGCGAGCGCCTGCGGAGCGCCGAGGCCAGCCTGCGCGAACGCTTCCCCGCCGCGCGCCTGTTCGCCCAGGCCTGCGACGTGCTCGATCCTGCGCAGGTACGGGCCTTCGCCGAGGCCAGCCAAAGCGCGCTGGGCCGCGCCAGCATCCTGGTGAACAACGCCGGCCAGGGCCGCGTCTCCACCTTCGCCGACACCTCGGATGAGGCCTGGAGCGAGGAACTGCAGCTGAAGTTCTTCTCCATCATCCACCCGGTGCGCGCCTTCCTGCCGCAGCTGGAAGGTCAGGCCGACGCCGCTATCGTCTGCGTCAACTCGCTGCTGGCCAGCCAGCCGGAGCCGCACATGGTGGCCACCAGCGCCGCCCGCGCCGGGGTGAAGAACCTGGTGCGTTCCATGGCCTTCGAGTTCGCGCCGAAGGGGGTGCGGGTCAACGGCATCCTCATCGGTCTGGTGGAGTCCGGCCAATGGCGCCGCCGTTTCGAGGCACGTGAAGAGCGCGAGCTGGACTGGGCCCAGTGGACCGGCCAGCTGGCGCAACGCAAGCAGATTCCCCTGGGGCGACTGGGCAAGCCGGTAGAAGCGGCCCGCGCCATCGTTTTCCTCGCTTCCCCCCTGTCTGCCTATACGACGGGTAGTCACATCGATGTTTCCGGAGGTTTGTCCCGTCATGCGTAACGAAAACAAAGTCACAGTCGGCGCCGCCATCGCCGCCTTCCTCGAGCAGTGCGACGTCAAGGCTGCCTTCGGGGTGATCTCCATCCACAACATGCCGATCCTCGATGCCTTCGCCATCCGCGGCAACATCCGCTTCGTGATGGCCCGTGGCGAGGCCGGCGCGGCCAACATGGCGGATTCCTACGCCCGCACCACCGGTGGCCTGGGGGTGTGCCTGACCAGCACCGGCACCGCCGCCGGCAACGCTGCCGGGGCCATGGTGGAAGCGCTCACCGCCGGGACTCCGCTGTTGCACCTGACAGGGCAGATCGAAACCCCCTACCTGGACCAGAGCCTGGCCTACATCCACGAGGCACCGGATCAACTGACCATGCTCAAGGCCATCTCCAAGGCGGCCTTCCGCGTACGCAGCGTCGACACCGCCATCAGTACCATCAAGCTGGCCGTGCAGACCGCCCTGACCGCGCCCACCGGCCCGGTGAGCGTGGAAATCCCGATCGACATCCAGTCGGCCCTGATCAACATGCCGGCGGACCTCTCACCGCTGCCGGTGCCGGTGGCCAGGCCCTCCGAGCAGGCGCTGGACGACCTCGCCGAGCGCTTCGCCAAGGCCCGCCGGCCGATGCTCTGGCTGGGCGGCGGCGCCCGCCATGCCGGTGAGCAGGTGCAGCGTCTGCTGGACATGGGCGTCGGCGTGGTCACCAGCACCCAGGGCCGCGGCATAGTCCCCGAAGACGACGAGCGTTCCCTCGGCGCCTTCAACCTGAACAAGCCTGTGGAGCAGTTCTACCAGACCTGCGATGCCATGCTTGTCGTGGGCTCGCGCCTGCGCGGCAACGAAACCCTCAAGTACGAGCTCAAGCTCCCGCGTCCGCTTTACCGGGCCGACGCCGATGCCACGGCGGAGGGCCGCTGCTACACCAGCGACTACTTCGTCTGTGGCGATTCCGAACTGGTCCTCAGGGGCCTCGCCGACCGCCTCGAAGGGCGTCTGTCGGTGGACCCGGCCTTCGCCGCGGATCTCGCCGCCGCGCGCAACCAGGCCCGTGCCCAGCTGGTGGACGGCCTCGGCCCCTACGCCTCCCTGGTGGAGCAGCTGCAGGCGCTGGCCGGCACCAACTTCAACTGGGTGCGCGATGTCACCGTGTCCAACAGCACCTGGGGCAACCGTCACCTGAAGATCTTCAGCCCCCGCGCCGGCGTGCACGCCCTTGGCGGTGGCATCGGCCAGGGCCTGGCCATGGGCATCGGCGCCGCCGTCGGTGCGGCGGAAACCGCCCCTGGCCGCAAGACCTTCGTGCTGGCCGGCGACGGCGGCTTCATCCTCAATCTGGGCGAATTGGCCACCGCCGTGCAGGAGCAGGCCGACATGGTCATCGTACTGATGAACGACCAGGGCTACGGGGTGATCAAGAACATCCAGGACGCCGCCTACGGTGGCCGTCGCTGCTACGTCGACCTGCACACGCCGGACTACGCCCAGCTGTCGGCGTCCCTCGGCCTGCGTCACGCCAGGGTCAGCGACCTGAAGGACTTCAGCAGCGTGCTGGATGGCGCCCTGGCCGAGTCCGGCCCCTTCCTGCTGGAGGTGGACATGCTCTCGGTGGGTAGCTTCAAGACCATCTTCGCCGGTCCGCCGACCAACGAAGCCCAGACCGCCAAGGCCACTGCCTGAGGCCCTCGCCATGCTGCATATCACCATGATCGGTTGCGGCGCCATCGGCGTCGGTGTGTTGGAACTGCTGGAGAGTGATCCGCATCTCTGCGTCGATGCGGTGATCGTCCCGGACGAATCCCAGGCGCTGGTCCGCCAGCGCCTGGCCAGCCTGCGCACGCCGCCGCAGGTGCTCGCCGAACTGCCGGCCGGTGCGCGTCCAGACCTGCTGGTGGAGTGCGCCGGGCACCGCGCCATCGAGCAGCACGTGCTGCCGGCGCTGGCCCAGGGCATTCCCTGCCTGGTGGTGTCGGTGGGGGCGCTGTCCGAGCCGGGGCTGGTGGAGCGACTGGAGGCCGCCGCCGAGTCCGGCGGCACCCGCATCGAACTGCTGCCCGGCGCCATCGGCGGCATCGACGCGCTGTCGGCGGCCAAGGTCGGCGGCCTGGAGTCGGTGCGCTATACCGGCCGCAAGCCGGCGCGCGCCTGGCTGGGCACGCCGGGTGAGCAGGTCTGCGACCTGGAACACCTGGCCGAGGCGCGGGTGATCTTCGAAGGCAGCGCCCGCGAAGCGGCGCGGCTCTACCCGAAGAACGCCAACGTCGCCGCCACCCTGTCGCTGGCCGGCCTCGGTCTGGACCGCACCCAGGTGCGCCTGATCGCCGACCCGGCGAGCAGCGAGAACGTGCACCAGGTGGAAGCCAGCGGCGCTTTCGGCGGCTTCGAGCTGACCCTGCGCGGCAAGCCCCTGGCGGCCAATCCCAAGACCTCGGCGCTGACCGTGTACAGCGTTGTCCGCGCGCTGGGTAACCACGCCCATGTGATATCGATCTAGGGACGCGAACCGTGATTGACCTGAATCCGATCCAACCCATCTGCATCGCCGGCGAGTGGCGCCTGGGCGGCGGCGACCTCTACCAGAGCCTCTACCCGGCTACCGGCGAAGCCATCGCCCGTCTGCACGCCGCCAGCCTGGACGACGTGGAAGAAGCCATCCAGGGCGCCCACCGCGCCTTCCGCGAAAGCGGCTGGGCCCAGCGCAAACCCCATGAGCGCGCTGCCGTGCTCTACCGCATCGCCGCGCTGATCCGTGAACGCAGCGAAGAGCTGGCGCAGCTGCAGCGTCTGGACAACGGCAAACCGATCAAGGAAACCCGCAACCTGGTGGCCAGCGCCGCCGCCACCTTCCAATTCTTCGCCGCCGCCTGCGAGACCCTGGAGGAAACCATCACCCCGTCGCGCGGCGACTTCGTCACCATGAGCCTGTACGAGCCCATGGGTGTGGTGGCCGCCATCACCCCCTGGAACTCGCCCATCGCCTCCGAGGCGCAGAAGCTCGCCCCGGCCCTGGCCGCCGGCAACGCGGTGGTGGTCAAGCCGGCGGAGATCACCCCGCTGGCGGCTTTGGCCCTGGCGCGCATCTGTGATGAGGCCGGCTTGCCGCGCGGTCTGGTCAGCGTGCTGCCGGGCAAGGGCTCGCTGATCGGCGACGCCTTGACCCGCCACCCGCTGATCAAGCGCGTGTCCTTTACCGGCGGCACCAGCACCGGCAAGCACATCGCGCGTATCGCCGCCGACAAGATGATGCCGGTGTCCATGGAACTGGGCGGCAAGTCGCCGACCATGGTGCTGGCTGATGCCGATCTGGACCACGCGGTGGCCGGTGTGCTCTACGGCATCTTCAGCTCCAGCGGCGAGTCCTGCATCGCCGGCTCGCGGCTGTTCGTCGCCCGCGAGCACTACGAGGAGTTCATGGAGCGCCTGGCCCATGGCGCCGCCGCCCTGCGCATTGGCGACCCGGCCGACGAGCGCACCCAGATGGGGCCGTTGATCAGCGCCCGCCATCGCGAGTCGGTGGAGCGTTACGTCGAGATGGGCGTGGCCGAAGGCGGCCGCCTGCGCACCGGCGGCGTGCGCCCCCATGGCGAAGCCTTCGACCGTGGCTACTTCTACACCCCGACCATCATCGAAGGCCTTTCCAACAACGCCCGCCTGTGCCAGGAGGAAGTCTTCGGCCCGGTGCTGGTGGCCATGCCCTTCGACAGCGAAGAGGCCCTGGTCGAAGAGGCCAACGACAGCTGCTACGCGCTCGCCGCCGGCATCTGGACCCGCGACTTCCAGCGCGCCTGGAAGCTCGGTCGCGCGGTTCAGGCCGGCACCGTGTGGATCAACACCTACAAGCAGTTCTCCATCTCCACCCCCTTCGGCGGCTGGCGCGACAGCGGCCTGGGCCGGGAGAAGGGGCGCCTGGGGATTCTCCAGTACATGGAGCAGAAGAGCCTCTACTGGGGCCTGAACGAACAGCCGCTGGCCTGGGCCGGCAGCCACTGATGAGGAAGACGCGATGAGCGTATTGGGAATCGACGAAATCACCTACGGCGTGGAAGACCTGGCCACCAGTGCCCGCTTCTTTGCCGACTGGGGCCTGAAGCAAGTGGAGGCGAGTGACGACCAGGTGGTCTTCGAAAGCCTCAACGGCTGCCGCGTGATTGTCGCGGCCCTGGACAAGCCCGGCCTGCCGCCGGCCATCGAGGCCGGCTCCACCCTGCGCGAAGTGGTCTGGGGCGTGGAGAGTGAGGCGGACCTCAAACTGTATGCCGAGCGCATCGCGGGCGACCCCGGCTTCATCGAGGGCGAGGGCCGCATCGGCTGCCTTGATCCCAACGGACTGGCGGTGCGCCTGCAGGTCACTCGCAAGCGCGATATCCAGGTCCAGTGCGGCCAGTCCAACACCTGGCAGTTCAAGGGCCGGATCAACCAGGCCAGTCCGATCTACGAGCGCGCCCAGCCGATCGAAGTCGGCCACGTGGTGTTCTTCGTCAAGGACGTGAACACCTGCGAGCGCTTTTATAGCGAGCGCTTCGGCTTCGTCTGCTCCGACCGCTACCCGGGCCGGGGCGCCTTCATGCGCTGCGCGGAGGAGGGCGGCCACCACGACCTGTTCATGCTGCAACTGCCGCAACCGCGGGCCGGCCTCAACCATGTGGCCTTCACCGTGCGCGACATCCACGAAGTGTTCGGCGGTGGCATGCACATCTCCCGCTGCGGCTGGGACACCGAGATCGGCCCGGGCCGTCACCCGGTGTCATCGGCCTACTTCTGGTACTTCAGGAACCCCGCCGGTGCCCTGGTGGAGTACTACGCCGACGAGGATCAGCTGACCGGCCAATGGCAGCCCCGTGAATTCGAGCCCGGTCCTACGGTGTTCGCCGAGTGGGCCATCGCCGGCGGTCTGGACGGCAACACCCGGCGGCAGAAGAACGTCGAGGCGCCGCAAGGCAAGTTCCTCACCGACAAGCCCAAGCGCTGAGGCGACCATGAGCGAGACGCTGCTGCTGACTGTGCTGCTCCGGCACGACCAGTCGAAGAACCTCGAAGAAATCCAGGCCCACATGAAGGCCATGGACTGGTGGGAGCGATTCCCCGGCGAGGGCGTCGAGATCGTCTCCTGGACCGTCGCCATGGGCCTGGGGCAGATCGTCACCCTGCGCCTGCCGCCGGCCCTGCTGCCACGTATCAACGTCGAACTGGAGCGCTCCGCCTGGGGCGTGTTCCGCACCGAGTATTACCCGACCTACGACTTCGTCCCGGTTCGCGAAACCATCCGCGAACGGGTCCGCAATGGAGGCCAATGAAATGCAAGACCGTTATCTGGAACCCCATCAGGCGCGCACCCGCGAGCCGAATTCTTTCGAGAACCTGCTCGGCGACTCCATCGAGCGTGCCTACGCCGCCGGCATTCACGATCTCCCGGGGTTGCTGGGCTACCTCAACCAGGCCGGCCCCACCTGCCCGGGCGGCGGTCCCTGGAGCGAGGATGCCTACAAGACCCTGATGGCCCGCCTGGGCGAATGAATTACCCCGAGAGGAACCTGCTATGAGCACCGTGGACCCTGTTGAACAACTCCTCGCCAATGGCCTGAAGAACCTCTGGTACCCGATCTGCCCGGTCGGCTTCATCCAGGACAAGCCGGTGTCCCTGCACCGCCTGGGCTACAAACTGGCCCTCTGGCGCGACACCGACGGCAGCCTGCACGCGCTCGAAGACCACTGCCCGCACCGTGGCGCGCCGCTGTCGCGCGGGGTGAACCTGGGCGACCGCCTGCAATGCCCCTACCACGGCGTGGAAGTGCGCTGCGACGGCGTCACTACCCGCGTGCCCGGCAGCCCCGGCTGCAAGCTGGAAGGCAGTCAGGCCACTCGTTACTTCCACGTCACCGAGGCGGCCGGTGCGGTCTGGCTGTACAACTCGGCGGGCAACGTCGACGCGGCGCCGCCGCTGGTACTGCCGGAGCAACTGACCGACCCCGAGTTCTCCCACTTCCTCTGCTACACCGAGTGGCGCGGCGACTACCGCTACGTGCTGGACAACGTCATGGACCCCATGCACGGCACCTACCTGCACAAGCAGTCCCATTCCATGTCCGAAGGCGAGAGCCAGGCCAAGTTCGTCACCCGCGACACCGACACCGGCTTCATCTTCGAGAAGGAAGGCCAGCGCGGGGTGAACTTCGACTGGACCGAGTGGGCTGACACCGGTGTGCACTGGATGCGCCTGGAAATCCCCTATCCGAAGACCGGTGGTCCGGGCGGCAACTTCCACATCGTCGGCAGCTACACGCCCATCTCCCGCGAGCTGTGCGCCGTCTTCCACTGGCGTTGCCGTCCCCTCACCGGCTGGCAGCGCGACACCTGGCGTTTCCTCTACAAGAACCGCCTGGAAGCGCGCCACTGGGCGGTGCTGGAGCAGGACCGCGAAATCCTCGAGTTCATGGACCCGGACGCCAACCAGCGGGAGAACCTCTACCAGCATGACCTCGGCCTGGTGCGCCTGCGCCGCCACATGAAGAACCTGGCCAAGGCCCAGCTGGAACTGATCGAGGCCAAGCAGCTGTGACCCCGGTCCGTCGCATCCGCGCCGTCGGCGCGCCCGACCTGGGCACCGCCAGTTGGTCCAACGCCCTGCTGGTGGGGCAGGAGCTGGTGATGTCCGGCATGACCGGGCACCCTGCCACCCGTCAGGCCGCCGAACGCGGCGCGCCGCTCGACGCCCATGCCCAGACCCTGGTGGTGCTGGGCAAGGTCAAGGCGTTGCTGGAGGCGGCAGGAGGGCATATCGGCAACATCTACAAGCTCAACGTCTATGTCACCCGCATCGCCGACAAGGACGAGGTTGGGCGCGCGCGGCGCGATTTTTTCGCCGGACAGGGCACTTTTCCCGCCTCCACCCTGGTGGAGGTGAGCGGTCTGGTGTTCCCCGAACTGCTGGTGGAGATCGACGCCTGGGCGCGTCTGGACATCGACCTGGCGAACTGCGACGAAGCCTGAAAACAGAGGTAGAAAGATGACTCACAACAACACACTGACGGCCTTCGTCCACACCCTGCGCTTCGAAGCGGAAGGCATCATCAGTGTCGAGCTGCGGCCCTACGGTGACCAGGTATTCCCCGCCTTCACCGCCGGCGCCCATATCGACCTGCACCTGGGCAACGGCCTGGTGCGCAGCTACTCCCTGCTCAACTCCCCCGAGGACAGTGGCCGCTATGTGGTCGGCATCCTCCGCGACCGCAACAGCCGTGGCGGCTCCGCCTACGTGCACCAGAACCTGCGGGTGGGCATGCAGCTGCAGATCTCCCCGCCGCGCAACCTGTTCCAGCTGGACGAAAGCGCCGAGCACAGCGTGCTGGTGGCCGGCGGTATCGGCGTGACGCCGATCTACTGCATGCTCAACCGACTGTGCGCCCTGGGCAAATCGGTGGAAATGCTCTACTGCGCACGTTCCCGCAAGGAGGCTGCCTTCGTCGAGGAGCTGGCCGCCAGCGGCGCCAATATCAAGCTGCACTTCGACGACGAGAGCGGCGGCCCCATCGACCTCAAGGCCTTCCTCGCCGCGCGGCCGTCCACGGCGCATTTCTACTGCTGCGGCCCAACGCCAATGATCGACGCCTTCGAGAACCTCTGCGAAAGCCTCGGCCATCCGAACGTACATATCGAACGCTTCGCCGCAGCGGCCCCGCCTGCAGCGGCGCCCCAGGGCAGCTACGAGGTGAAGCTGGCGCGCAGCAACAAGAGCATCGAAGTACCGAGCGGAAAATCCCTGCTGGATGCGCTGCTGGAGTCCGGTATCGAAGTTGACTGCAGCTGCCGCGAAGGCGTCTGCGGCGCCTGCGAGACCCGCGTGCTGGAAGGCGAACCCGAGCACCGCGACGGCGTGTTGACCAAGGCCGAGAAGGCGGCGAACCAGACCATGATGGTCTGCGTATCCGGCTGCAAGGGCTCGCGGCTGGTGCTGGACCTCTGATCCCCTGTTGTTCCTTTGCTCACCATTTGACCGGCGCTCGTGACGCCGGTTTTTTTTGCCCGTGGGAAATTCCTCGGACATGTAACCCGGATGATATTCGGCGAATTCTGCCAAGCCGTTACCGGATTTCATCCGGCTACGGACTGCGAAATGTCAGTGACTATCAAGTCATGTTTCCGGTGTGAAACGACAAAACTCACCGTCAAGTGTCACCGTGAGTATTCCGTGCACACACTTCGTATGCTTTCGTTACCCCGGAAATGTCGGGTTTCAAGGGTGATACAAAAGCCCATGTTCTATATATAAACAATTGAATTTAAGGGGTTTTTAAAGTTAATGCCTGTTCGCGATGCAGTGGCATGGTTCATGCTCAAAACAACGTATCGCAGGTGAAACAAAGATGCGATCAAGTTGTCCGCTCGGCAGTTTCGCCGGGTAACAGTTGAACAGGCAAATGGAAGGGCCGAAAACAATTAAAGAGCAATAAGCGAGGCGCCTTTTTCTTCTCGATAATGCAACTTTCAAGTTGTTCGAGAGGTTCAGGTGGCGAGTCTCGCTTTGCTCAAGAACTCTGCCTTTGCGAACTAGCAGATGAGGTCTTGATGAAAAAGTACGTGCTGTCCATTGGTCTTGCGCTTTGCACCCATTCCATACTGGCCGACCAGTCCGCCGGGCCGGCGGCACCCACGGCACCGGTCGCCGCACAGCCCAAGCCGTTTCCCCATATCGGCCTGCGCAGCGACGACGGCAAGAGCTCCCTGGATATCGGTGGTGCCCTGCGCATGAACTACCGCTACGAAGACTGGGACACCACCGAGAACAACGGCCGCTTCCTCTTCGATACCTTCCGCCTGGACGTGCAGGCCACCCACCACAACTTCTTCTCTGACCTGGGCTACTGGTTCCAGGATGATGGCAAACAGTCCATCGACCGTGGTTACATCGGCTACAAGTTCAACGACACCTCCAGTCTGCAACTGGGCGCACCCTTCAAGCCCTTCGGCCTGGAGCCCTATCCGCAGTTCGGCTGGAGCTACCACATCCCGTTCTTCCTGGGGTACGGCGTCAATGCCGGTACCGGCGTCAAGTACATCTACAAGGATGCCGACTGGAATATCCAGGCCGGCTACTTCCCGCGCATGTTACCCAGCGACCTGCGCTATTCCCCCGAAGTGGGACGTTTCTCCGACCTGAACGACAATGCCATCCCGGCCATCCACTCGCGTCAGGACAACGAGAAGCGTGACCAGGTGAACCTGCGGGTGGCGCGCAACTTCGCCGGTGACGGCTGGAAGACCGAGGTGGGGGGCTCGTTGGCAGCGGCACGCCTGCACAACGCCACTACCGGTGACGATGGCGACTACTGGGCCGGTGGCTTACACGCGGTGATCAACAGCGGCAACTGGACGGTGACCACCCAGGGCATCCGCTACGAGTTCGATCCGAAGAACCCGGCCGGGGTCAGCGACGACGCCATTCTTATGGGTACCAATGGCCTGACGCCGGCCTTCCTGATCGCCTCCGAAGCCACCGTGGCGTCCTTCAACGTCGCCTACGACGTACCGACGCCGAACATGGGCATGCTGAAGAAGCTGCGCTTCTATAACGACTACAGCCGCATGTTCAAGGACAAGAGCGGCTGGGACGACTCGCAGATGTACACCGCCGGTGTGCAGTTCATCGCCATGCCGATCATGGGCTGGCTGGACTTCACCTGGGGCCGTAACGCCAACCCCTACGGCGGCGCCGAGAGCGGCACCGGCTTCACCAGCACCACCTCCTCGCGCAGCGACGAGTGGATTTTCCGCACCAACCTGAACATCGGTTACTACTTCTGAAGGCGGTGTTTCCCAGGGGCCGCTGCGCGGCCCTTGGCGAATGAATTCGCCCCTACAGGGTTGCGCAGTCGCTGGACGCAGGCACGAACAGCCCCCTCTCCCTTCAGGGAGAGGGTTGGGGGAGAGGGACCTTTGCAGGTCAGCCACGAATGAATTCGCTCCCCCAGGAGCAAACAAAAAGCCCCGCATCGCGGGGCTTTCGGGCAAGGCGCCGATTACAGGTCGAAGTCGTAATCGGAAAGCTGCTTCTGCAAACGCCGTTCTTCGAGGTAGTTGTCGATGATGCGGCGTTTGGTCAGGTTGGCCTTGGCGGCTTCTACCGGGGTTTCCGCCTCTTCGGCATCTTCGGTAACGAATTCTTCTTCGAGCTCGATATCGTCTTTGGCTGTGCTCATAGGGTCACTCCACAAAGCGGGGCGCTATTGGCGCACCTTATAACCACAAAGCCAGGGTCGGTAAAAAAGATTTTTTCAATCGGATTCTTGAGCGAATTAATAGGCTATCAATCGTCCGAAGTCTTCGCCTTGTACTCGCACAGATCCTCGATGCGACACGCGCCGCAGCGAGGTTTGCGGGCCACGCAAACGTAGCGTCCATGCAGGATCAGCCAGTGGTGAGCGTCCAGCAGGAATTCTTTTGGCACGAATTTCAGCAGCTTCTTTTCCACCTCCAGCACGTTCTTGCCGGGGGCGATGCCGGTACGGTTGCTCACCCGGAAGATATGCGTATCCACCGCCATGGTGGGCTGGCGAAAGGCCGTGTTGAGCACCACGTTGGCGGTCTTGCGTCCGACGCCGGGCAGGGCTTCGAGGTCCTCGCGATTGTCCGGCACTTGGCTGCCGTGCTTCTCGATGAGGATGCGGCAGGTCTCGATGACGTTTTTGGCCTTGCTGTTGTACAGGCCGATGGTCTTGATGTACTCCGACAGGCCATCGACGCCGAGGGCGTATATGGCTTCCGGGGTGTTGGCCACTGGGTAGAGCCTGGCCGTGGCCTTGTTCACGCCGACGTCCGTGGCCTGGGCAGAGAGGATCACCGCGATCAGCAGCTCGAAGGGCGTGCTGTAGGCCAGTTCGGTGGTGGGGTTGGGGTCGTCGTCGTGGAGGCGGCGGAAGATTTCGTAGCGTTTCGCGGCATTCATCAGGAATCAGTGGTCCGGTTGGTCAAGTGGCGCAGCAACGCCAATAGCGTACCCAGCAGGATAAAGGCTCCGGGCGCGACGGCGAACAGGGGAATGCCGTCGGCACCGAATTGCAGGCGCCAGCCCTGGGCGACGGGACCCAGCAGCCAGTCGAAGTGGGCGAACAGGCTGGCGTGGCCGAGCACTTCCCGCAGCGCGCCCAGCAGAACGGCGAGCAACGCGAACGCCAGCCCGGCGCCGAAACCGTCGAGCCTACCCGTGGACTCGCTTGCGGCCAGTTGCAGGCAGGGCAATACCAGCAGGTAGAGGTAAGGGCCCAGGGCGCGGTGCAGTTCGAAGGCACCGGCTTGCAGCAGCAGGCTCGCGAAGCTCGCTAGCAGCGCAGAGAGCAGCAGGGCGCCAAGCCAATAGCCTGCGCCTTCCAGGTGACGGCGCAGGGCTGGCAGGGCAACGCCGAACAGCAGCAGCACGGGCAACGCAGTGATGGCCAGGCCAAGCCCCTTCACCAGCAGGTCGGTGGCTCCCAGCAGCAGGGCCAGGCCCATCAAGTCGAAGTGACAGGGTCTCATGGCACTTTCTCCCCGAGCAGCAACAGACGGTGGCTGTCGAAGAACTGCAGCGCGTGCTGGGTGGTGCTGACCACGGCGCGGGAGGTGATGGTGGCACCGGCTATTTCATCGAACTCGCCCTTGTCGGCTTTCACCCGCCACTCTGCCTCGGGGTGGCTGGCCAGGGAGGCGCCGGTGAATATCCGCAGCCAGGCGCTGCGGTCTGGCTCGATGCGGTCGCCGATGCCAGGCGTTTCGCGATGGCCCAGTACCTTGGTGGCCAGCAGCCGTCCGTCCGGGCGAATGGCCAGCAACAGGCGGATCGGGCCTTCGTAGCCCTTGGCGGTGGCCGGCAGCAGCACGGCCACTGGCGTCCCTTCGCGGGTGGCCAGCCAGGCTTGCGTCGGGGCGGGGCTGCCCAGCAATTCGCTATCCGGCAGGGCGATGGGCTGGGCGAGGGGATGGTTGTCGTAGCTGCCTGGGGGAAGCAGGTCGAGCAGCGCGCGCTCATCGGCGGCCTGGCGTTCGGCATCGATGCGTCCGGCGAGGAGCTGGTCGGCGGCGATCAGCACCGTGAGGCTAAAGGCCGCCAGCGCGACCAGGATGGCCAGGCCGCGGCCTTTCATGGCTGTGCCTCCGCATTGCGTGGGGCGTAGCGGTCAATGGTGGGCACCAGCAGGTTCATCAGCAGGATGGCGAAGGCCATGCCATCGGCGTAGCCGCCCCAGGTGCGGATCATGTAGACCAGCAGTCCGGCGCCGACGCCGAAGATCAGGCGGCCACGGTCGCTGCCAGCGCCGGACACGGGCTCGGTGGCGATGAAGAAGGCGCCGAGCATGGTGGCGCCGCTGAACAGGTGGAACAGCGGCGAGCCGTTGGAGTCCGAACCGCTGCCGTTCCAGCACAACAGGCTGATGACGAAGAGGCCGGCGAGCAGGCCGACCGGCGCGTGCCAGCGGATCACCTTGCGCTGCAGCAGCAACAGGCCGCCTAGCAGGAACGCCAGGTTGACCCATTCCGCACCGCGCCCGCCGACGCTGCCGAAGGCGGCGTGGCCGGCGAAAAGTTCGTCGATGGTCAGGCGGTCGTTGTGCTTGAGGCTGTCCAGCGCTGTGGCCTGGCTCCAGCCGTCCAGCAGCCCGCCACCGACGCCCAGCACCTGTTGCAGGGATTCGCCGAGGCCGGGGTGCTGGCCCGGTGTGGGCCACTGGTTGAAGTGGGCGGGGAAGGCCACCAGTACCAGGGCGTAGCCCAGCATGGCCGGATTGAACGGGTTCTGCCCGAAGCCACCGAACACTGCCTTGCCGAACAGCAGGGCGAAGGCGCAGGCGCTGGCGGTCAGCCACCAGGGCGAGTAGGGCGGCAGGGCCAGCGCGAGCAGCACGGCACTGACCAGGGCGCTGCCTTCACCCAGCAAAGGCTGGTTGAGGAGCGACGACGCAGGCAGGGCGGGCTGCTGGCGCAGGCGGCGCACCAGGGCTTCGCAGGCGAGGGCGACCGGCAGGGCCACCAGCAATTGCAGCAGGCTGCCCCAGCCGTATTGCCAGAACAGTGCGAGCAGGCCCGGCAGGCAGGCGACCAGCACCAGTTGCATGCTGGGGCGCGGGTCGAAGGCCGGGCGCGTGGTCATGGCCGGACCCGCAGGCAAACGCAGGGGCGCTGTTCAGGGCTGCTCATTGAGGTTTCGCTCAGCCCGGGCCAGCCGTTCGCGGGCTCGGGCCAGGAGTGCCGGGTCGGCGTTGGCCTGGCGTTCCAGCTTGCTGACCTCGGCTCGGGCGTAGGCCAGTTCGGTTTTCAGCGCACGCACGGCCGGGTCCACGGGGCGCTTGTCGATGCGCTGCAGGTTCGGCGGCTGCTTGCCGGAGGCGTCCTCGGCGGCGTGCAGCGCGGCCTCGGCGTCGCTCAGCGCCTGGCGCAACGGCGCCAGTTCCGCTTCACTGGCGCCGCGCTGTTCGGCGCCCCTGAGCTCCGCACGGCGGTTGACGAGGGCGACTTTGGCCTGCTTGAGGCGCGCTTCACCTTCAGTGACCACGGGCGCGGCCGGGGTGCCTTGAGCGGCGTCCAGACGTTGCTGTGCCTGCTCCACGGCGGCGCGCAGTTCAGCCAACTGCGCCTGCTGCTCGGCAGTGGGGGATTCGCCGAAGGCCTTCTCGGCCTTGCTCAGCTGGGCGCGGCTCATGGCGGCGGCGATCTTCGCCTGCTTGAGGGCCGCTTCGTCCACCTGCGCGGGCGGGGCTGCCATGGCGGCCTGGAGCGCTGCCTGGGCCTTGTCGTTGGCCGCGCGCAGTTCGGCAACCAGGGCCTGGAGATCGGAGGTTCCATATACCTCCAGCTGCGCCTCGGCCTTCTTCAATGCCACCTGGGCCATGGCGGCTTCGATCTTCAGGCGCTTCTGCTGGTCGCTCAGGCTCGGGGTGGCGGCCTTCTGCGCCTTCACCCGTTCGATGGCTGCCTGCACGGCGTCCTGCGGCGCAGCGGCGGTGTTCTGCTGGGCCTGGGCCGCGCGGGCAGCACGGGCTTCACGTTCGGCCTGGCGGCGGGCTTCCTCGCGCGCGAGCCGCGCATTGCGGAATTCGAAACGCTCGCGGAACTGGTCGGCGCGCTGGCGCTGGGCGCTGGCGGCCGGTTCGGCAAGGGGCAGGATGTCGATGCAATCCACCGGACAGGGCGCCACGCAGAGTTCGCAGCCGGTGCATTCGGCGGTGATCACGGTGTGCATCTGCTTGGCCGCGCCGACGATGGCATCCACCGGGCAGGCCTGGATGCATTTGGTGCAGCCGATGCATTCGGCTTCGCGGATGAAGGCGATCTGCGGCGGCACCGGGCCGTTGGGCGCATCCAGGGGCAGCGGCTGGACCTTCAGCAGGTCGGCCAGGGCGATGATGGTGGAGGTGCCGCCGGGCGGGCACTTGTTGATCGCCTCGCCCTGGGCGATGCCTTCGGCGTAGGGCCTGCAGCCAGGGTGGCCGCACTTGCCGCACTGGGTCTGGGGCAACAGCGCGTCGATGCGCTGGATCAGACTGGCCTGGTTCATTGCGCCCCCATGCCATTGAAACCGAGGAAGGCCAGGCCCATCAGGCCGGCGCAGATCAGCAGCATCGGGGCGCCACGGAAGACGGCGGGCACTTTGGCTTCATCCACTTGTTGCAAGAGGTCGTCGAACAGGGTCAGCACCAGCCAGAAACCGACGCCACCGCCAAGGCCCAGGCCGAGGGCCGAACCGAAGCCTCCGGCAGTGCCGATCAGCATGGCGCCCAGGGCCGCACCGTTGGCCAGCAGCAGGGGCCAGAGGCCATCCCGCGACAGGTTCGGGCGCACGCGGGCCAGCCCTTCCAGGCATAGCCAGGCAAGGGGCGCCAGCAACGGCAGGAAGAGGAACAGGCGCAGCGATTCGAGCCCCAGCGGGGCCAGCACCAGCTGTTCGAGCAGCCAGGCGATGGGCGTGGCCAGCGCGATCAGCGCACCGCCGGTCAGGGCCAGGGCACGGCTGTGCGGCTGACGCAGGCTGTCGGCGCCCAGGGGCAGGCCGAGAAGGAGGTTGTTGACCAGAGCCGCGCCGAGCAGGGCGAAGATGAAGTCGGTCATAGGGCGTGGCGTCGCCAGGCTGAAAAATGGGCCGCGTATTATCCGGGATGCAGCCGGAGCGGTACAGGGGCGCGGCCGCGATGGCCAGCGCCCTGCTACAAGGCTAGCTCAGGTCCATGCGGATTCGGCAGAAGCAAAAACGCCCGCAGATGCGGGCGTTTTCGAGGCGGTGCGTTACCTGACGCGCTGGCCGGGCTTGGCGCCGCTGTCGGGGCTGAGCAGGTAGATTTCCTCACCGCCGGGGCCGGCGGCCAGGACCATGCCTTCGGAAACGCCGAACTTCATCTTGCGCGCCGCCAGGTTGGCGACGTACAGGGTCAGGCGGCCTTCCAGCTTGCTCGGGTCCGGGTAGGCGCTCTTGATGCCGGAGAAGACGTTGCGCTTGGCATCGCCGATGTCCAGGGTAAGGCGCAGCAGCTTGTCGGCGCCTTCAACGAACTCGGCCTTCTCGATCAGCGCGATGCGCAGGTCGACGGCGGCGAAGGTATCGAAGGCGATTTCCGCTGCCAGCGGGTCCTTCTCCAGCTCGCCGTTGCCCTTGGGCGAGGAGGCGGCGGCCAGATCTTCCTTGGAAGCGGCGATCATGGCTTCGATTTTTGCAGGCTCGATGCGGGTCATCAGCGGGCTGAAGGTGTTCAGTTGGTGGTCGGCCAGCAGCACCTTGTGGTCGTCCCAGCTCAGCGGGCCGACATTGAGGAACTGCTCGGCGGCGGCAGCCAGTTGTGGCAGCACGGGCTTGAGGAAGATCACCAACTGGCGGAACAGGTTCACGCCGGCGGCGCAGACGGCCTGTACCTCAGCCTGCTTGCCTTCCTGCTTGGCCAGGGCCCAGGGCGCCTTGTCAGCGATCCAGGCGTTGGCGCGGTCGGCGAGCGCCATGATTTCGCGCATGGCGCGGGCGAAGTCACGGTTCTCATAGGCTTCGGTGATGCTCGGGACGGCCGCGGCGAAGTCGGCGAACAGTTCCGGCGCGGCATTCTCGGCCACCAGCTTGCCGGCGTTGCCCTTGTGGATGAAACCGGCGCAGCGGCTGGCGATGTTGACCACCTTGCCCACCAGGTCGGAGTTCACCTTCTGCACGAAGTCCTCGAGGTTCAGGTCGAGGTCGTCGACGCTGCGGCTCAGCTTGGACGCGTAGTAGTAGCGCAGGTATTCCGGCTGCAGGTGCTCCAGGTAGGTGCGTGCCTTGATGAAGGTACCGCGGGACTTGGACATCTTCTGGCCGTTCACGGTCAGGTAGCCGTGCACGTTCAGTGCGGTGGGCTTGCGGTAGCCGGCGCCTTCGAGCATGGCGGGCCAGAACAGGGCGTGGAAGTTGACGATGTCCTTGCCGATGAAGTGATACAGCTCGGCCTTGGAGTCCTTGTTCCAGAAGGCGTCGAAGTCCAGTTCCGGACGACGTGCGCAGAGGTTCTGGAAGCTGGCCATGTAGCCGATGGGCGCGTCCAGCCAGACGTAGAAGTACTTGCCGGGCGCGTCCGGGATCTCGAAGCCGAAGTAGGGGGCATCACGGCTGATATCCCATTCCTGCAGGCCGGCATCCAGCCATTCGGCGATCTTGTTGGCCACCGACTCCTGCAGGGCGCCGCTGCGGGTCCACTCTTTCAGCATGGCGTCGAAGTTCGGCAGCTTGAAGAAGTAGTGCAGGGATTCCTTGAGCACCGGCGTAGCGCCGGAGATGGCGGACTTCGGGTTCTTCAGTTCGGTGGGTGAATAGGTCGCGCCGCAGGATTCGCAGTTGTCGCCGTACTGGTCTTCGGTGCCGCACTTCGGGCAGGTGCCCTTGATGAAGCGGTCGGCCAGGAACATTTCCTTTTCCGGGTCGTAGTACTGGGTCACCGGACGGGTGCCGATGTGGCCGGCGTCGCGCAGCCTGGTGTAGATGCTGCTGGACAGGACGCGGTTCTCTTCCGAATGGGTGGAGTGGTAGTTGTCGAAGTCCACCAGGAAGTCGGCGAAGTCGGCGGTGTGCTCGGCGCGGACGTTGTCGATCAGTTGCTCGGAGGTGATGCCCTCCTTCTCGGCGCGCAGCATGATCGCCGAACCGTGGGCGTCGTCGGCGCAGACGTAGACAGCCTGGTTGCCTCGCATCTTCTGGAAGCGCACCCAGATATCGGTCTGGATGTATTCGACCATATGCCCGAGGTGGATGGACCCGTTGGCATAGGGAAGGGCGCTTGTCACAAGGATTTTGCGGGGCTCGGTCATGGTGCTCGGTTACCGGATATGGAACAGAAGGGAAGTCGGCAACTATATAGGTCCGCCGCGATTTTTTCACGCGTACAGGACCAAGCGGCCGGGCGGTCGGGTAGGATAGCCGCCTGATTTGCTCGGATATTTCCCGGAGTCTTGCCATGAGCACCGTTTCCCGCGCCCAGGTTGAAGCGACCCTGCGCCAGTTCACCGATCCCCACCTCGATCATGACCCGGTCAGCGCCGGTTGCCTGCGCGAAGTCGACATCCAGGGCGGCAAGGTCCGCGTGCGCCTGGAATTGGGCTATGCCGCGGACCTGTTCAAGGCCGGCTGGGCCCAGATGCTGAAGATGGCGCTGGAGAACCTGGACGGCGTGGACAGTGCCGATGTGCAGGTGGATTGCGTAATCGAGGCGCACAAGGCCCAGGAGCAGGTGCCGGCGCTGGCCAACGTGAAGAACATCATCGCCGTGGCCTCCGGCAAGGGCGGCGTGGGCAAGTCCACCACCGCTGCCAACCTGGCCCTGGCGCTGGCTCGTGAAGGCGCGCGGGTGGGCATCCTCGACGCCGATATCTACGGCCCCAGCCAGGGCATCATGTTCGGTATTCCCGAGGGCACGCGGCCCAAGGTGCGCGACCAGAAGTTCTTCATTCCACTTCAAGCGCATGGCGTCCAGGTGATGTCCATGGCCTTCCTCACCGACGACAACACGCCGGTGGTGTGGCGCGGCCCGATGGTCTCCGGTGCGCTGATCCAGCTGATCACCCAGACCGCGTGGGACGACCTGGACTACCTGGTGGTGGACATGCCGCCGGGCACCGGCGACATCCAGCTGACCCTGGCGCAGAAGGTGCCGGTGGCCGGTGCGGTGATCGTCACCACCCCGCAGGACCTGGCCTTGCTGGACGCCAAGAAGGGCGTGGAGATGTTCCGCAAGGTGAACATCCCGGTGCTGGGCGTGGTGGAGAACATGGCCGTGCACATCTGCTCCAACTGCGGCCACGCCGAGCATCTGTTCGGCGAGGGCGGTGGCGAGAAGCTGGCCGCGCAGTACGGCGTCGAACTGCTGGCGTCGCTGCCGCTGTCCATGGCCATCCGCATGCAGTCCGATGGCGGCAAGCCGACCACCATCGCCGACCCGGAAAGCCAGATCGCCATGATCTACCAGCAGGCGGCCCGCTGCGTCGGGGCGCGTATCGCGCTGTCCGGCCAGGCGGCCAGCGCCATGCCGAACATCACTGTCAGCGACGACTGACAGTCCGGCCATCCGGCGAGGCCTTTGCCCGGGCCTTCGCCGGACTGTAAGATTCGCGGTCAATTTTTCACGCCCCCTGACAGGACGCCCGCCATGACTATCAAATCGGACAAGTGGATTCGCCGCATGGCGCTGGAGCACGGCATGATCGAGCCGTTCGTCGAGCGTCAGGTGCGCGGTGCGGACGATAGCCGGGTGATTTCCTACGGTGTTTCCAGCTACGGCTACGACGTGCGCTGCGCTGCCGAGTTCAAGGTGTTCACCAATATCCACTCGGCCGTCGTCGACCCGAAGAACTTCGATGAGAAGAGCTTCGTCGACATCAACAGCGACGTCTGCATCATCCCGCCGAACTCCTTCGCCCTGGCCCGCACCGTGGAATACTTCCGCATCCCCCGCGATGTGCTGACCATCTGCCTGGGCAAGAGCACCTATGCCCGCTGCGGCATCATCGTCAACGTGACCCCGCTGGAACCCGAGTGGGAAGGCCACGTGACCCTGGAGTTCTCCAACACCACCAACCTGCCGGCGAAGATCTACGCCAACGAAGGCGTGGCGCAGATGCTCTTCCTGCAGTCGGACGAAGCCTGCGAAGTGTCCTATAAGGACCGCGGCGGCAAGTACCAGGGCCAGACCGGGGTGACCCTGCCCAAGGCCTGAGGCCTTTCTCGCACCCAAGAAAAAGCCGGGATCGCCCGGCTTTTTTGTGCCTGCGGGAAGGGCCAGCGATGGGCTGAAGCGGAACGCCGCCCGGCCCACCCTTGGAGCCTTTCGGATGGGTTGAACTACGGATACCTACCAATGTCTTGCGGGAGCTCATCCATTCGCCATTGAAATTGCCCCCTCAGGCGGCGACTGCCACCAGGCTCAGCACCTTGCCCTGGAACAGGCAGTGCCACCCCTCCAGTTCAGTCCCCGCCTTCCATTTTGCCGACAAGTCGATCAGCAGCCGCAGGTGTGCTCGTGTGCCGTCGCAGTCCAGCATTTCTGCGTCATGGAAGTAGAAGCGCTTGTGCACCAGGGGATAGAGCGCCTTGAACAGGCTCTCCTTGATGGAGAAGGTGAGGGTGATGCGCTCGGCCTTCTGCTCGGGCGTGAGGCCATCCAGCCGTTGCAGTTCGGCCGGTGTGAGGATTTCTTCCGCCAGGCTCAGGGCACGAGTGCTGGCCAGGGGCTCTTCCAGGTCCAGTCCGAGGCCACGCCATTGTGTGTTGCGGGCGACCAGGGCGGTGGCCAGGCCGTGGCTGTGGCTGATGGAACCGGTGATGCCGGCGGGCCAGACCGGTGCGCGGCCTTCGCCGAGGGCGGGCACGTCGGCGCGGCCGGTCAGGGCGAGGAGGGCGCAGCGGGCGCAGAGACGGCCGGCGAGGAATTCCGCCTGCCGCTTGGCCACCGAGCGCTGGATGTTGGCCGGTGCGGCGATGGCGCTGCGGGAAAAGTCGTCGGCGGCGAGCCGGGCCGGGTCGAAGCGGCAGGAGCGCATGACCACTCCCGGCAAGGCTTCAGGGAAGGGCCAGGTGGCGTCGAAGGGGCTGCAGCAGGCGGGGTGGTTCGAAGTCATGGCGGCATTCTGCCCGGGGGCGGCGGAATCGGCCAGCAGAGTGGCCGTTTACATATGTTTGCAAATGGCAAACAAAGCGAAACGGAAGCCGTGCCACGGTTTTTGCCAGACTAGCCGGGCGTTTCTTCTGGAACGCAGGTGAGGTTGTAGTCCGGAAGCCTGGCAGTGCCGGTTCCGGACATTTTCTCTGAATTGAGTGCGGGAGCCCGGATGGGCTCCCGTTTTTTTTGTCCGCAATCAAGGGGAACTCGGGAGGGGCGCTGAAGCCTGTCTTACAAAAAAGCCTTAGGACGTTGTAAGAGATTTCATTCAGCTCAGGTTCAAGAAGGGTTCAGGAGCGGTTCAGTGGTCGGCGAGCAATCTAGCCCCCGAGTTCAGCCAACTACTCGAACACTCGAAGAGGAATCACATCATGAACCCGATCTTCAGCCGTATCGCCCTCGCTTCCGCTCTGGCCCTCGCCGCTGCCGGCGCCCAGGCCGGCGACAACTTTGTTGGACTGACCTGGGGCCAGACCAACAACAACATCCAGAAGTCCGATTCGCTGAACGCGAACCTGAATAACCCCAAGCTGGACAAGGTCATCCACAAGACCGACACCTGGGGCGTGCGTGCCGGTCAGATGACTGATGGCGGCCGCTACTACATGACCTACGAAAACTTCTCCGACACCGACAGCGGCAACAAGCTGCGTCAGCAGAACCTGCTCGGCAGCTACGATGTGTTCGTGCCCGTGGGCGACTACAACACCAAGCTGTTCGGCGGTGCGACCCTCGGCCTGGTGAAGCTGGAGCAGGAAAGCAAGGGCATGAGCCGAGACAGCAACATCAACTACGCTGCCGGCCTGCAGGCCGGTATCCTCCAGGACCTGAGCAAGAACGCCTCGATCGAAGCCGGCTACCGTTACCTGCGTACCAACGTCAGCACCGACATGGGGGAACACGGTGGCCCTCGTCTGGGCTCCCTGGACCTGCACAGCAGTGGCCAGGCCTACATCGGCGCGAACTACAAGTTCTGATCCACCCTTGTTCTGCACCGGGCCGGGCAATTGCCCGGCCAACTCATTGAAAGGGAGAACTGCCCATGAAACTGCTGGTTGTGGAAGACGAAGCGCTGTTGCGCCATCACCTCTACACCCGCCTGGGCGAGCATGGCCACGTAGTGGATGCCGTTCCCAACGCCGAGGAAGCGCTCTATCGCGCCGCCGAATACAATCATGATCTGGCCGTGATCGATCTCGGCCTGCCCGGCATCAGCGGGCTGGACCTGATCCGCCAGTTGCGCGGCCAGGGCAAGAGCTTCCCCATCCTCATTCTCACCGCCCGCGGCAACTGGCAGGACAAGGTCGAAGGCCTGTCTGCCGGGGCTGACGACTATGTGGTCAAGCCATTCCAGTTCGAGGAGCTGGAGGCACGGCTCAATGCCCTGCTGCGGCGCTCGTCCGGGTTCGTCCAGTCCACCATCGAAGCCGGGCCGCTGCTGCTGGACCTGAATCGCAAGCAGGCACAGCTGGATGGCGAGCCGGTCGCGCTCACCGCCTACGAGTACCGCATCCTCGAGTACCTCATGCGGCACCACCAGCAGGTGGTGGCCAAGGATCGGCTGATGGAGCAGCTGTATCCCAATGATGAAGAGCGCGATCCCAATGTGATCGAAGTGTTGGTGGGGCGCCTGCGTCGCAAGCTGGAGGGAGGCAACGGCTTCAAACCCATCGATACCGTGCGTGGCCAGGGCTACCTGTTTACTGAGCGCTGCCGATGATGCGTGGCTGGCGCAAGCTGGGGGCGTCGCTGCGCCTGCGGCTGATGCTGGGGGCCGCGGTGATGGCGGTGCTGTTCATGCTCGCCCTGCT
Organism: Metapseudomonas phytobenefica; assembly: GCF_043392685.1. Lineage (NCBI taxonomy): Bacteria > Pseudomonadati > Pseudomonadota > Gammaproteobacteria > Pseudomonadales > Pseudomonadaceae > Metapseudomonas > Metapseudomonas phytobenefica. Next base: position 127,243 of record NZ_JBHZGM010000003.1, read on the forward strand.
GCCGGCGCTGCGCGGGGCATTCGTCATTGCCCTCGACCAATCCATCCAGCAGCGCCTGGCCGCCGACGCCAGCGCGCTGATCGCTGCTGCCCGGGTGGAAAGCGGCCAATTGAAGATGCCCGACAAGCTGCCCAATGAGGAATTCGACAACCTGGAAGCCAGCCAGCTGGGTTACATCTATGACAGCGAAGGCCGGATGGTCTGGCAGTCACTTTCGTCGCGAGACGAGCGCGTGGAATACAGCCCGCGCTACGACGGCCAGGGGCACGAGTTTATCCGGGTCGCGGATGCCAAGGGGCGTGAGTTCTTCGTCTATGACGTGGAGGTGGACCTGCTGCGTGGGCAGAAGGCGGCCTACAGCATCGTCACCATGCAGCCGGTGAGCGACTACCAGTCCATGTACGACGGTTTCCTCAAGCAGCTCTATATCTGGTTGGGCGCTGCGTTGCTGGTGTTGCTGGGCCTGCTCTGGTTCGGCCTGACCTGGGGCTTTCGCAGCCTGCGCGGGCTCAGCGCCGAGCTGGATCAGGTGGAGGCCGGCAGCCGCGACAGCCTGAGCGACGAGCACCCGCGGGAGCTGCTACGCCTGACCAAATCCCTCAACCGGCTGCTCGATAGCGAGCGTCGCCAGCGCGAGCGCTACCGCCATTCCCTGGACGACCTGGCCCATAGCCTGAAGACACCACTCTCGGTATTGCAGGGCGTGAGCGAGAACATCGCCGCTCGCCCCGATGACCGCGAGCAGGCGCGGGTGCTGCAGAGCCAGATCGAGCGCATGAGCCAGCAGATCAGCTACCAGCTGCAGCGCGCTTCCCTGCGCAAGAGCGGCCTGGTGCGCCATCAGGTGCAGCTGGCGCCGTTGCTGGACACTCTTTGCGATGCGCTGGACAAGGTCTACCGGGAAAAGCGCGTACGCGTGGAGCGGGATTTCGACAAGATCCTGATGATCCCCATGGAGCAGGGCGCCTTGCTGGAGCTGCTCGGCAACCTGCTGGAGAACGCTTTCCGCCTGTGCCTGGGGGAAATCCGCGTCAGTGCGCAGGTGCGCGATGGCTATTGCGAGCTGAAGGTGGAAGATGACGGCCCCGGCGTGCCGGAGGATCAGCGCGAGCGCATCCTCAAGCGCGGCGAACGTCTCGACGCCCAGCATCCGGGACAGGGCATCGGCACAGCGGTGGTGAAGGACATCATCGAAAGCTACGACGGTGAGCTGTTCCTCGAAGCGTCACCGCTGGGTGGGGCGGAGTTCCGGATCCGGTTTCCGTTGATCTGAGCTGCTTTTCTCCCCCCTCCCTCTGGGAGAGGGGCGGGGGTGAGGGCGGTCGGTTTGGGGCTGAATAGGCGGTCCGAAATGTTGAGCCTCGTTCCTCGGCGCCAACCTACGTCAGGCCTTCGGCCTGCATGGCGATTGCAATCGCCCCCACAGCAAATGCGTTCTTCAGGCCTCTTGCGCCCGATACGCCCCCGGCGTCAGTCCTGTCCATTTCTTGAAGGCCCGGTGGAAGGCCGAAGGTTCAGAGAAGCCGAGCTGTTCGGCGATGTCCTGGATCGGCAGTTCATTCCTGCCCAGGTGGTAGATGGCCAGGTCGCGGCGCAGGTGGTCCTTCAGTTCCTGGAAGCTCGAACCTTCTTCGCGCAGGTGGCGGCGCAGGGTCTGCGGGCTGGTGTGCAGCTGTTGGGCCACCGCTTCCAGGTCCGGCCAGGTGCGGCAGTCGCGGCCGAGCAGGCGGCGGATCTGGCTGGTGAGGCTGTCGCCGCCATCCGGGCGGGCCAGCAGGTCGGCCGGAGAACGTTCGAGGAAGTGCCTGAGGGTTCGTTCGTCCTGCAGTAGCGGCATCGCCAGGTAGCGGGCATGGAAGCGCAGGCTGGTGCGCGGCGCAGAGAACTGGCGAGCGGTGGGAAAGAGCAGCTCGTATTCGCTGGCATGGGCCGGTTCGTCGTAGCTGAAGGTGGCTTCCTCCAGGCGGATGCGCTGACCGATCAGCCAGCTGCCCAGGCGATGCCAGATCACCAGCAGGCTTTCCACCAGGAAGTGGTCCGGGTCCTGGAGCGTCGCGTCGTCCGCGGTCAGCACGGCGAAGTCACCCTCCCGCGCAAGGGTGATGCGTGGCCCGTCGGGAAACAACCCGTAGAAGAGGGTGCCCCGGCCCAGGGCCTTTTCCAGGGTGCGGCAGTGGATGGTGGCGTGACACATCATGGCGAAGGTGCCGCGCTTGCTGCGTTGCTGGCCGAAGCCCATGTATTCGTCGTCCAGCACTTCCCAGAGCAATTGCAGCAGCCGGGTGAACTGCTCGGGGGCCACCCGTGCCCGTGGTTCGTCGAGCAGCGCCGGCTGGATGCCGGCTGCCCGCAGGATAGGTGCGCAATCCACGCCCTGGCGCATGGCGCCGCGCAGGGCGGCACGGACGAAATGGCTGGCGATGGTGCGCTCACGCATGGGGACTATCCGTGGTCGGGAAGGCCGATGGTAGGGCGCAGCCGGAGGCGGCCACAAGGGCGCACGTGGCGGAAATCCCCCTGGCTGCCTGGCGGAAATCCGCCCGATACCGATCGGTTCGTTGCTCTGCTTTGTTTTTAACTTATTGATATATAAGAGTTTTTTTGGTGAATAAGACTTGGCATAGCGGCTGCTATAGGGACAGGGCCGTCCATTCGACTGGACCGCACAACAACAAAAGTCTCCCAGGCAGGGAGATATGTCGATCACAGTGACGCCAGGCCTTACGGAACAGGTCGGGATCACTTGAAAGGAACACTGCCATGTCCCGCCAACCGTTCTACAAGAGCCTGTACGTACAGGTCATCGTCGCAATCGCCATCGGTATTCTGCTGGGCCACTTCTATCCGGAAACCGGCGTCGCCCTCAAACCCCTGGGTGACGGCTTCGTCAAACTGATCAAGATGGCCATCGCGCCCATCATCTTCTGCACCGTGGTCAGTGGCATCGCCGGCATGCAGGACATGAAGGCAGTGGGCAAGACCGGCGGCTACGCGCTGATCTACTTCGAAATCGTATCCACCATCGCCCTGATCATCGGCCTGGTGGTGGTCAACATCGTACAGCCTGGCGCCGGCATGCACGTCGATCCGGCCAGCCTGGACACCAAGGGCATCGCCGCCTTCACCGCCGCCGGCGAGCAACAGAGCACCATCGCTTTCCTGCTGAATGTGATTCCCAGCACCATCGTCGGCGCCTTCGCGTCGGGCGACATCCTGCAGGTGCTGTTCTTCTCCGTGATCTTCGCCTTCGCCCTGCAGCGCATGGGTGACTACGGCAAGCCGGTGCTGGAGTTCGTCGACCGCATCGCCCACGTGATGTTCGGCATCATCAACATGATCATGAAGGTCGCTCCCATCGGTGCCTTCGGCGCCATGGCCTTCACCATCGGCCAGTACGGCGTGGGCTCGCTGGTGCAGCTCGGCCAGCTGATGCTGTGCTTCTACATCACCTGCGTGTTCTTCATCCTGGTGGTCCTGGGCGGCATCGCCCGCGCCCACGGCTTCAACATCCTGCGCTTCATCAAGTACATCCGCGAGGAGCTGCTGATCGTGCTCGGCACCTCGTCCTCCGAGTCGGCCCTGCCGCGCATGTTGAACAAGATGGAGAAGCTGGGTGCCAATAAGTCCGTGGTCGGCCTGGTCATCCCCACCGGCTACTCCTTCAACCTGGACGGCACTTCCATCTACCTGACCATGGCTGCGGTGTTCATCGCCCAGGCCACTGACACCAGCATGGACATCACCCACCAGCTGACCCTGCTGGCGGTGCTGCTGATCGCCTCCAAGGGCGCCGCCGGTGTCACCGGTTCCGGCTTCATCGTGCTCGCCGCCACCCTGTCCGCTGTCGGCCAGCTGCCGGTTGCCGGCCTGGCGCTGATCCTCGGCATCGACCGCTTCATGTCCGAAGCCCGCGCCCTGACCAACCTGATCGGCAACGGCGTTGCCACCCTCGTGGTCGCCAAGTGGTGCAAGCAGCTGGACGAAGACACCCTGCAGCGCGAGCTGGCTTCCGGCGGCAAGGCCGAAGCACAGGACGTTCCGCAGTCCGTACCGCAAACCGCTGTCTGATCGACGACTGCTTTAGCGTTCTCCTCCTGGTGAGGAGACTTTCTCAAGCCCGGCCCTCGTAGCCGGGCTTTTTTGGATTCATCGCGCTTTCCCGGGCACGTCGGTCCTGGTTTTCAGGAAGAAATGGGCTGTGTCCCGGAATCCGTAGGCCATGCGCTTGATCACCTCGATGCGATTTTGTATGCCTTCCGATAGACCGGTATGCATGGGCCAGCGCATCCGGCTGAGGATGCCGCGCCAGTGTGACCGCTGAGGCGTTTGGCAAACGGCATCAGCGTTGGGAGCTGGCTTTCCTGGGCATGTCTGAGCTGGTGTTTCCAGGTCGCCTGCCACTGCTACGTGTTGGCACCTTCCACAGTCCCTAGAGCTGGGCCTACATCAGGGGCATGGTCATCAGCGTCTGGTTGGCGTTCAGCTGTTCTTGCAGGTGGATCTGCAGTTCGCGCTGGCGCAGGTCTTCCGGATTCTGGTCGGGCGCTGAATGCCAGCCGATTCAACTGAGCGTACAGAGTTGCCATTCTCGAAACTCTACATCCGGAGCGCTGGGCCGATTTTCAGCCTGCGCTCCGGATGCAACCCTGTTCAGCACACCTTGGCGATTGCCTTGGCCAGATCGTCGATCCGGCTGAAGTCCAGGCCGGCCACGTTGGCGCGGCCGGTGCTCACCATGTACACGCTGAACTCGGCGCGCAGCCTGGCGACCTGCTCCGGCGAGAGGCCGGTGTAGGAGAACATGCCGCGTTGCTCGCCGATGTGGGCGAAGCGTTCCGCGAGTCCGAAAGGTTGCAGGGCTTCCACCAGGCCACGACGCAGGTCGGCGACGCGTTTGCGCATGCCTTCCAGTTCTTCGACCCATTGGGCCTTCAGGGCGGTGTCACCGAGGATGGTGGCGACCACCGCGGCGCCGTGGGCCGGCGGGGTGGACCACAGGTTGCGGGCGAGGAAGGCCAGCTGGCTGCGCACGTCGGCCAGCTTTTCCGCGTCGGCTGCGCAGACGATCAGGGCTCCGGTGCGTTCGCGGTAGAGGCCGAAGTTCTTCGAGCAGGAGCTGGTGACCAGCAGTTCCGGCAGCGCCTCGGCGAACAGGCGAACCGCCCAGGCGTCCTGTTCCAGGCCATCACCGAAGCCCTGGTAGGCGAAGTCGATCAGTGGCAGCAGCTCGCGCGCCTTGATCACCTCCAGCACCTTGCGCCAGTAGTCCCGGGACAGGTCGAAGCCAGTGGGGTTGTGGCAGCAGGCGTGGAGCAACACCACATCGCCGCTGGGCACCTGTTCCAGGGCCTTGATCATGGCGTCGACGTCGAGGCGGTTGCTCGCATCCACGTAGGGGTAGTGCGCAACCTTGATGCCGGCGCCGGCGAAGATGGTTTCGTGGATCGGCCAGGTCGGGTCGCTCAGCCACACGCCGCGGCCGGGCAGGTTGCTGGCGATGAACTCCGCAGCCAGGCGCAGTGCTCCGGTGCCGCCCGGCGTCTGGGTGGAGCCGGCGCGGCCGGCGGCTTCCAGCGGGTTTCCGGTGCCCAGTACCAGGTCCAGCAGCAGGCGACCGAAGGCTGCGTCACCGTGGCCACCGATGTAAGTCTTGGTGGTTTCAGTGTCCACCAGGCGCTGCTCGGCCAGTTTCACCGCATGGGGAATCGGCGTCAGGCCGCGGGCGTCCTTGTAGACGCCCACGCCGAGGTCGAGCTTGGCCGGGTTGGGGTCCAGGCGGTAGGCGTCCATCAGGCCGAGGATGGGGTCGCCGGGCACCCGGCCCACCTTGGCGAAGTGATTCATTTACGGCCCTCGGCGGTTGCCGCTACCTGGTCGGTGCGGGCGGACATGATGAAGTCGTTGCGGTGCAGACCCTTGGCCTCATGGCTCCACCAGGTCACGGTGACCTTGCCCCACTCGGTGAGCAGGCTGGGGTGATGGCCTTCTTCTTCGGCGATCGCGCCCACGGCATTGGTGAAGGCCAGGGCATAGCGGAAGTTCTTGAAACGGAACTCTTTCTCCAGCTGCATGATTCCGTCGCGTACTTCGATGTTCCAGTCGGGGATCTGCTTGATCAGTACGGCCAGTTCTTCGTCGGACACCAGCGGGGCATCGGCGCGGCAGGCTTCGCAATGGGCTTGGGACAAGACGGTCATGAGGGTTCTCCAGATAAGGGGTTCTGTAGGTTGGTGCCGAGCCTGCGAGGCCCAACGAGCGGAGCCGGCAAGCCGGTAATGTTGGGCTTCGCTGCGCTCTGCGCCAACCTACGAAAAGCTTCAGGCGGCTTTCGGTTTCGGCGGGAATTTCGGCGCGTGCAGGCCCAGGCTCATCGCCTTGTGCACCAGCGCCATGATGTCTTCGTGGGCCAGGTCGAACAGGCGCTTGAGGTCCGGCAGCACGAAGTAGAGCGGCTGCAGGATGTCGATTCGATACGGGGTACGCATGCATTCCAGCGGGTCGAAGGGCTGGTGCTCGGGCTCGCCCGACAGAGCGTAGACGGTCTCCTTCGGCGAGGAGAGGATGCCGCCGCCGTAGATGCGACGCCCCTGGGGAGTGTCCAGCAGGCCGAACTCGATGGTCATCCAGTACAGGCGGGCGAGGTAGACGCGCTCTTCCTTGGTGGCCTTGAGGCCGAGCTTGCCGTAGGTGTGGGTGAATTCGGCGAACCAGGGGTTGGTCAGCAGCGGGCAGTGGCCAAAGATCTCGTGGAAGATGTCCGGTTCCTGCAGATAGTCCAGCTCTTCCGGAGTGCGGATGAAGGTGGCTACCGGGAATTGCTGGCTGGCCAGCAGTTCGAAGAAGGTCTGGAAGGGGATCAGTGCCGGGACGCGGGCAACACTCCAGCCGGTGGTGGACTGGAGCACCTTGTTGATTTCGCCCAGTTGCGGAATGCGGTCATGGGGCAGGTCGAGCTGCTCGATACCGTCGAGATATTCCTGGCACGCGCGGCCTTCGATCACCTTCAACTGGCGGGTGATCAGGGTGTTCCACACCTGATGCTCGGTTTCGGGATAGTGGATGAAACCGTTGGCGTCGGGTTCACGGGCCACGTACTGCGTCGCTTTCATTCGGCCTCCTGAGAATGGGGCTTCGTTGTTGTGTTGCCTTATCGATAGCGCAGAGCACGCCGCAGCGCAGCAGGAGCGCGGTCTGCACGGGCATTCACACCACATTGAAAGCGTAAGGAAAACTTTACGATGGCGGCGAGACGGCCATACATCGCCTTGTCGCTGCGCTGAAATGTCACATATTCTTGACGGAAAAATAGGGTCGAGAACGGAATTTTTCTCCGACTACCCAAGGAAAAACCCGACCCAGGGGTGCCTGATGCGTATCAAAGTCCATTGCCAGAACCGCGTGGGAATCCTGCGCGACATCCTCAACCTGCTCGTCGATTACGGCATCAACGTCAATCGTGGCGAAGTGGGGGGTGACCAGGGCAACGCCATTTATCTGCTCTGCCCGAACATGGTCAACCTGCAACTGCAGTCCCTGCGGCCGAAGCTGGAAGCCATTCCGGGGGTGTTCGGCGTCAAGCGTGTGGGCCTGATGCCCAGCGAGCGCCGCCACCTGGAGCTGAACGCGCTGCTCGGTGCGCTTGATTTCCCGGTGTTGTCCATCGACATGGGCGGCTCCATCGTCGCCGCCAACCGTGCCGCCGCCCAGCTGCTCGGCGTACGGGTGGACGAAGTGCCAGGCATCCCCCTGGCCCGCTATGTCGAGGACTTCGACCTGCCGGAGCTGGTGCGGGCCAACAAGGCGCGCATCAACGGCCTGCGGATCAAGATCAAGAACGATACCTTCCTCGCCGACATCGCGCCGCTGCAATCGGAACATGACGAAAGCGAAGCCCTGGCCGGCGCCGTGCTCACGCTGCACCGCGCCGACCGCGTGGGTGAGCGCATCTACCACGTGCGCAAGCACGAGCTGCGTGGCTTCGACAGCATCTTCCAGAGCTCCAGGGTGATGGCCGCCGTGGTGCGCGAGGCCCGCCGCATGGCGCCCCTGGATGCGCCGCTGCTGATCGAGGGCGAGACCGGTACCGGCAAGGAACTGCTGGCCCGCGCCTGCCACCTGGCGAGCCCGCGCGGCCAGTCGCCGTTCATGGCACTGAACTGCGCCGGCCTGCCGGAATCCATGGCCGAAACCGAGCTGTTCGGCTACGGCCCGGGCGCCTTCGAAGGGGCTCGGCCAGAGGGCAAGCTGGGCCTGCTGGAACTCACCGCCGGCGGCACGCTGTTCCTCGATGGGGTGGGGGAGATGAGCCCGCGCCTGCAGGCCAAGCTGCTGCGCTTCCTGCAGGACGGTTGCTTCCGTCGCGTGGGCAGCGACGAGGAGGTGTACCTGGACGTGCGGGTGATCTGCGCCACCCAGGTGGACCTTTCCGAACTCTGCGCCCGTGGCGAATTCCGCCAGGACCTCTATCACCGCCTGAATGTGCTCTCGCTGCATATCCCGCCGCTGCGCGAATGCCTCGACGGACTGCCGCCGCTGGTGGAGCACTTCCTCGATTCGGCCAGCCGGCAGATCGGCTGCAGTCTGCCGAAGCTGGCGCCCCAGGTGATGGACAAGCTCAGCCACTACCACTGGCCGGGTAATGTGCGACAACTGGAGAACGTGCTGTTCCAGGCGGTTTCCCTGTGCGACGGCGGTACCGTTCGTCCCGAACACATCCGCCTGCCCGACTACGGCGCGCCGCAACCCTTGGGGGATTTCTCCCTGGATGGGGGGCTGGACGCCATCATCGGCCGTTTCGAGAAGGCGGTGCTGGAGCGGCTCTACGCCGAGCATCCGAGCAGCCGCCAGCTGGGCAAGCGGCTCGGGGTGTCCCATACCACCATTGCCAACAAGCTGAAGCTGCACGGGTTGGGGAAGGAGGAGAGTTAGACCATCGTTGAATGGTTCGGGGGAGGGGGGACGCGTAAAAAGGGTCCTGTCTGAATCTTGCGTGATGCGGACACAAGCGTTTCTGACATTCCACTCCCGGAATGATTGGGCGGGCGGCCAACTGGTCGCCCATTTTTTTTTTGCCCGGGATTTTTGAGTGGGACGGAGTCGCTGCCCACCGCTTCAGCCAAGTTTCAGGCCGCAGGTTGCTTCAGGATGACTTGTACCTGCCGGCGCGAGTCACCCCTTTCCTCTTCAGGGAGAGGGGCCGGGGGAGAGGGCGGTATCGGCTGGCGCGGAGTCCGAGATATCTGGTGCCAGAACATTCCCGTCAGCACTGCAACCGCTAACGCAGACCTAACCATTTAATTCTCCCCACCGGCCTCATCCCACTTCCCGGCTCAACCAGTCGAAGAAGGCCTTCACCGGCGGGTGGCGTTCCCGGCCGGGGACGCAGAGGGTGGAGTAGCCCGCGCCGGCCACGCTGACCTCCGGCCGGTAGGGCACCAGCAGGCCGCTGGCGAGACTTTCCGATACCAGGACGGAGCTGGCCAGTACCAGGCCCTGGCCGGCGATGGCGGCTTGCAGGGCGTAGTGCTCTTCGTCGTACTCCCGCTGCGGCGCGCTCTCCAGCAGGTGCTCTTCTCCCGCCGCCTGGCACCAGGCCTTCCAGCCCAGTTCGTAGAGCAGCGCATTGCGCCAGCGTATGGTGATCAGGGTCGGCAGGCGATCGTCCAGGCTGGCCACCAGCGCCGGCGAGCCATAGACACCGAAGCATTCGTCCAGCAGGCACTGGCTGTGCAGGTTGAGGTATTGGCCCGTGCCGTAGCGGATCACGAAATCGACGCTGGCGTCCTGGTGCAGGTCGATCAGGGTATTGCTGGTGTCCAGGCGCACGCTGATTTCCGGGTGCTCGGCATAGAAGCGGCCAAGCCGGGGGATCAGCCAGAGCGCAGCGAAGGCCGGGGTGGTGGACAGGGTGAGATTGCCGCTGCTGCGCTGCGGGCGTAGCTGGTCGAGGGTCTGGGTGATCTCCAAGAGGGCGCCATGGAGGCTGCCGAACAGGCGCTGGCCGCCATCGGTAAGGCGCACGCTGCGCGACAGGCGGTGGAACAGTGGCACCCCCAGCCAGCTTTCCAGGCCGCGAATCTGGTGCGACACCGCCGTGGGCGTCACCGCCAGTTCCTCGGCGGCAGCCTTGAAGCTGGACAGGCGCGCGGCGGACTCGAAGGTGCGCAGGGCGGTGAGGGGCAGGCTGGAAAACATGGAAAGCTCCACGGGTGAATTGAATTCATCCAGATGAACAAATGCTCATTTGTCCGGGTTGGCTGGCGTAGCTAGCTTAGCGCCTGAGTTTCAGCCAATTCATGTGCTTCTGGAAGCACAGTCGCCGAGGAGATCGAGATGAGCACCATTCTTTCCGTGCAAGGCAGCCCCCGTGGCGAACGCTCCCATTCCCGCCGCCTGCAGGAGTCCTTCCTCAAGGCCTGGCAGGTGCGCGAGGAGGGCCGCCAGGTCCTGCGTCGCGAAGTGGGGCGGGTGTCGATTCCGGCGGTCACCGAAGGCTGGATCGCTGCGGCTTTCCATCCGCAGCCCGAGGCGCGCAGCGAAGTGATGAAGGCCGACCTCGCCGTGAGCGACCTGCTGGTGGATGAACTGTTCGCCGCCGACCGCCTGGTGATTTCCGCGCCCATGTACAACTTCGGCGTACCCAGCGGGGTCAAGGCCTGGGTCGACCAGATCGTGCGCATTCGCCGCACGTTCGACTTCGACCCGAACAAGCAGGGCAACCCCTATACCCCGCTGGTGCTGGGGCGCAAGGCGCTGATCATCACCACCCGTGGCGACCACGGCTACGGCCCCGGCGGCGCCAACGCCCACATGAACCACGCCGACAACTATCTACGCACTGTGCTGGGGTACATCGGTATCACCGACGTGACGGTGGTGGCGGTGGAAAACGACGAGTTCGGTGGCGAGGCCTTCGCGCAGTCCTACCAGCGTGCCGAGCGCGCGCTGGCGGACCTGGCGGAGAGCTTCTGAGGAGACGGCCATGGCCTGGATATTCCTGCTCATAGCGGCGTTCTTCGAAGTGCTCTTCGCCATGGGCATGAAGTACGCCGACGGCTTTACCCGGCCCTGGCCCAGCCTGCTGGTGGTGGTGGCCGCAGTGGCCGGGATCTGGTTCCTGACCCTCTCCATGCGGGTATTGCCGGTGAGCATCGCCTATCCCATCTGGACCGCCATCGGCACGCTGGGCACGGTGCTGCTGGGCTTCCTCCTGCTGGGCGAGACGCTGACGCCGGCCAAGCTGGTGTCGGTGGTCCTGATCATCGTGGGCGTGGCGGGGCTCAAGTAGGTTGCTCCGAGCGCAACGAGGCGCAACCTACCGGCGGCTGACCTGCACCGCCGGGGCCAGGTCCTGGCACAGGGTGTTCTGACCGGGGACGAGATAGGGCTGGAGGATCGGCGCCATGCCTTTGAGCACCTGCACGGGCAGTGCGGAGGTGAAGCTGAACTTGTCCGCCTGGCTGCCTTCGACGTAAGCGGTGAGGGTGCCGAAGTGGCGCGGGCCCAGATAGAAGACAAAGGTGGCGGTGCGGTTCATGGCCTTGGAGCTCTTCACCGTGCCCCAGCGGGTCACTGTCTGGATGCGGTTGTCGCCGGTGCCGGTCTTGCCGCCCATCACCAGCGGCTGGCCGTCGGGCAGGGTGAAGCTGCCTTGCAGGCGCCGTGCGGTGCCGCCTTCCACCACCTTGGAAAGGGCGTCGCGCAGGGTTGCGGCCACTTCCGAGGTCATCACCCGTTTACCTTCGCTGGTCTGCTGTGCCACCAGGGTTTCGTAGGGTGTATCGGCGGCGAAATGCAACTGGTCGATGCGCAGGGTGGATTGGCGCACGCCGTCGTTGAGGATGATACCCATGAGTTCGGCCAGTGCCGCCGGACGGTCGCCGGAGCTGCCCAGGGCGGTAGCCAGCGACGGCACCAGGTGGTCGAAGGGATAGCCCAGGGACTTCCAGTGCTCATGGATATTGAGGAAGGCCTCCACCTCCAACATGATGCGGATGCGCTTGTCGCGGGCGTACTTGCGCTTGGACTTGAACAGCCAGCCATAGACCTCGCGGCGCTCCTCGCCACTGGCTTCCACAGCTTCGCGGTAGGTCGCCGTCGGGTGCGCCTGCAGATAGCCGAGCAACCAGAGTTCCAGCGGGTGGACGCGAGCCACATAACCCTGGTCGTTGAGGTTGAAGGCCCCCGGCCCGTAGCGCTTGTAGAGATCTTCGATACGCTTGTCGGTCAGTGGCGGGTTGGCCTTGGGCACCCGCTCGCGCATGAAGGCGGCGAAGGTGGCCAGGTCAGCCTGGGGCTTGAGATAGCGGTGGATCGCGGCCATCCGCGCGCCCCAGGGGTTGAGGCCATCGAGGAAGGTGGCCAGGCGTTGGTCCGCATCCTTGCCCTTGTACTTGTTCCAGAAGCGGCGCAGGTAGGTCTGGCTTTCACGGGAGACGAACAGGTCCAGGTAGCCCTGGCGGCGCGGGTCCTTGTCGTCGCTCAGCAGCTGCATCTTGCCGCCGTCGGGGCGGTACATGTCGTGGCGCACCACATCGCGCAACAGCCGCACGAACGGCAGGTTGATGGACTCACGCAGGGCGTCGCGCAGGGTCGGCCTGCGGCCATTGTCTTCCTTGCGGAAGTTGTTGAAGGTGTGCAGCCCGCCGCCGGTGAAGAAGGCTTCGTAGGGGCTGGCAGAGTAGGTGCGGTCCAGGGCCGCCTGGAGCATGGCGTTGAGGTCGCGGTCCTTGGTCTGGATCAGGTAGTCGATGGCCCAGCGGCTGATGAAGTCCAGCGGGTCGACCGGCACCTTGCGCAGTTCGGCCACGGGCAGGCCGGCGTAGCGCTGGTGCAGGGTGGCGACGTTTTCCAGGTAGGTGGCCAGCACCCGCAGCTTGGCGGTGGAGCCCAGTTCCAGCTTGCTGCCCTCGTTGATGTCGAAGGGCTGGTCCGTGTTGTCGGTCTGCACCCGCACGCGGTTGCCCGATGGCGTGCGCTCGAAGAGGGTGAAGCTGTAGCGCACCTCGCGGGTCTTTTCCGGTGACAGCAGGCGCTCGCCATACAGGCCCACCTGTTCGGCGAAGGCCGGATCGGCCAGTTGCCGCAGGTACTCGGTGACGGCGTTCTGCAGCTCGCTATGCAGGGTACTGCTGGCGGTCAGGTCGAGGCGGTCGAGATCGTATAGCGGCATGTTCAGCATGCCCGAGAGCCGGCTGCGGGCAACGCTGATGCCCTTGTTCGATTCCACCGCCTGGATCACCGGTTCTTCCACCCAGTTGCGGAATCGCAGCTTGGCGGCAAGGGCGGCATCGCGCAGCTGCTTATCGATGATGCCGGCGTTGGCCAGTACGCGGATGTGGCTGTTGGTAAGGGCGTTCAGCTCTACATGGGCGTTGGACAGGTAATAGGACGGGCGACGCTGGGCGATGAACAGCGAGAGCACCTGGCGCATCGCCAGGCCGCGTTCGGCCAGGTCGCTGCCCTCGTCCGCCAGGACCTTGTTGACGTGATTGAAGTCGGCGCCGTACCACACCCGCAGGCCGTCGGCGATGCCGTGCACCTCGCCGTGCCCGGGCGCCGCCGAAAGCGGGACGCTGTTCAGGTAGTCGGTGACGATGCGTTCGCGCGCGGCCAGGGTCTGTGGGCCTTGCTGGTAGGCACGCACGCTGGCGGAGACCATCTGGCGAATCTTCTCGGAAGCGGAAACGGTACGCCCGAACGGCGAGTGGCGGTATTTCTCCAGCTGGGTGGCCAGGGTGCTGCCGCCGGCCGACTGGCCGTCGAAGTCGATAACCTTGCCCACCTGGGTCAGCGCGGCCTTGGAAAAGCGCAGCCAGTCCACTGCCGGGTTGGCCAGGGGCGTTTCGCGGTCCAGCAACTTGCGGTTCTCGATGAACAGCAGGCTGTTGACCAGCAGCGGCGGAATGCTGGCGAAGTCCGGGTAGCGCTGCTGCGGATAGCTGAACTGGTAGAAGGGCAGGCCGCGGCAGTCGCAGATGTTGATGCCGGCCTGGATCTTCTCGCGGTAAGGCGGGAACAGGCCGTGATCGACATAGCTGATCAGTTCCGGGGAGAAGCGTGTCTGTTGCTGCACCTGATAGCCGCGCTTTTCCAGGCGTTCGAGCATCTGCGGCAGGGAGGTGTAGCCCAGACGGCGATCGAACGGGCCGTAATCGGGGTAGCGAATCGCCTTGCTGGGGCCATCTTCAAGCGTGTAGCTGAGCGTTGCGGCGTAGCGGCTGATTTCCCGGGCCTGGAAGCGCGAGGTGTGCATTTCATGGATAACGGCAGCGCCAACGATGCCGGCGGTCACCAGGAAAACGCTCCAGAACAGGAGGCGGTTCTTGCGGCGCGGCGGTTTTTCCGGCGGAACGCCTGCCCCGTTGAGAGGGCCTTGCGGTACCTCTTTCCTTGCTGTGTCGGATTGCCATATTGCGCCCATAGTCCACCGGCCTGGCCTGTTACCGCTCTTGCTTGCAATCTTAGTAGGTCGCTGGCGGGCTGCATGGCGCAGTGGCGGCAAAACAAGCGCGAATCAATGACAGGCGACAATCGGGTTCGACTCGGCCACAGCCGGCGTGCCAACGCCCAGGCTTGCATTCGCGGGCTGAGGGAATGCCGTGGCCACCGGCCGGGCCCTGATCGAGGCCCTGCGCGAGCCGGCCCATCCGGATACCCGCGACCGTTCGGCCGAAAGCCCATGGGTGATTCTGGGGTTTTCCGGCCCTGATACGGGACATCCTGTCGATCCTTTCCGGTCTTTTGGGCCGATGGCATGCATCGCCGCCATTCCCGCTCCATCTGGTACGGATGTGCACCAAAAGTAGGCATGACGTCGCTTCATCTTTGTGCAAGACTCGCCGCCGATCTCGGACGCGTGTGCTCCGCCGGACTGTTCCGCCCCACAAGGACGGGCCTTTCAGGCGGCCAAGGGTCGTTACCACGACCCGGTTTTTCGGCTACGCGGCTGACTCCTCGACAACTACAAGATGAGGTATCCCCATGTCGGTTGCTGATCATCAGCCACAACATGAATCGCTGCACCGAGACCTCGGTGAGCGTCACATCCGCCTGATGGCCCTGGGCGCCTGCATTGGCGTCGGCCTGTTCCTCGGTTCGGCCAAGGCCATCCAGATGGCCGGTCCGGCCATCATGCTCTCCTACATCATCGGTGGACTCGCCATCCTGGTGATCATGCGCGCCCTCGGCGAGATGGCTGTGCATAACCCGGTGGCCGGCTCCTTCAGCCGCTACGCCCAGGACTACCTCGGCCCGCTGGCGGGCTTCCTTACCGGCTGGAACTACTGGTTCCTCTGGCTGGTGACCTGCGTGGCGGAAATCACCGCCGTGGCTATTTATATGGGCGTCTGGTTCCCTGACGTGCCGCGCTGGATCTGGGCCCTGGCGGCGCTGGTCAGCATGGGCGGGGTGAACCTGATCGCCGTGCGTGCCTTCGGTGAGTTCGAGTTCTGGTTCGCCCTGATCAAGATCGTCACCATCATCGCGATGGTGCTGGCCGGCACCGGCATGATCGTCTTTGGCCTGGGCAACGAGGGGATCGCCACCGGCATTTCCAACCTATGGGAACACGGCGGCTTCATGCCCAATGGCGTGCAGGGCGTGCTGATGTCCCTGCAGATGGTGATGTTCGCCTACCTCGGCGTGGAGATGATCGGCCTGACCGCCGGCGAAGCGAAGAACCCGCAGAAGACCATTCCCCAGGCCATCGGTTCGGTGTTCTGGCGCATCCTGCTGTTCTATGTCGGCGCGTTGTTCGTGATCCTCTCCATCTATCCGTGGAACGAGATCGGCTCCCAGGGCAGCCCCTTCGTGATGACCTTCGAAAGCCTCGGCATCAAGACCGCCGCCGGCATCATCAACTTCGTGGTGATCACCGCCGCGCTGTCCTCCTGCAACGGCGGCATCTTCAGCACCGGCCGCATGCTCTACAGCCTGGCCCAGCAAGGCCAGGCGCCGCGCGCCTTCGCGGTCACCTCCAACGGCGTGCCGCGCCGTGCGCTGCTGGTATCCGGCGTCGCCCTGCTGCTGGGCGTACTGGCCAACTACCTGGTACCGGAGAAGGTGTTCGTCTGGGTGACCTCCATCGCCACCTTCGGTGCCATCTGGACCTGGGTGATGATCCTGCTGGCGCAGATGAAGTTCCGCCGCAGCCTCACCCCGGCCGAGCAGGGCAAGCTGCAGTACCGCATGTGGCTGTTCCCGCTGAGCTCCTACCTGGCCATGGCCTTCCTGGTGCTGGTAGTCGGCCTGATGGCCTACTTCCCCGAAACCCGCATCGCCCTCTACGTGGGCCCGGCCTTCCTGGCGCTGCTGGTGGTGCTGTACAAGGTGTTCAACCTGGCTTCGGCCAAGGACATGGAAGTGCTCGGCGACGCCGCCTGAGTCCTGCCTTCACGATGAAACATCGGGCCCGCCATGTGCGGGCCCGATGCATTTCAGGCGTCTGGATTGTCTATGAAGAGACTAGGCTGAACCCATCGCTGTTCAAAAAAGGGAGGTCATCGCCATGGCCGGATCTGCTGCCATTCCTTGTCTGCGTTACCGCGATGCGCCCGCGGCCATTACCTGGTTGTGCAATACCTTCGGCTTCGTCGAGCACCTGGTGGTGGCCGAGAAGGACGGCAGCATCGCCCATGCCCAGCTCAACCTTGGCACCGGAATGATCATGCTCGGTTCGGTACGGGATAACGACTACGGCCGCCATTTGCGCCAGCCCGACGAAAACGGTGGGCTCGGCACCCAGGGCATCTACCTGGTGGTTGCGGATGTCGACGCCGTGCACGCCCGCGCCCTGGCTGCCGGCGCCACCATCGTCCTGCCGCTGAAGGATGAGGACTACGGCGGACGCGGATTCACCTGCCGCGACCCGGAAGGCCACCTGTGGAGCATCGGCTCCTACGACCCCTGGGCTTGAGCCGTTCGGCCCTTTGCCGGAAGATCGCGCCCCAGCTGCCGGCAATCCCGACTGAACGGACTTTCCGAGGAATACGCCATGCAATGCATCACCTTCCCCGACGGCACTCGCGTGCCCGCCATCGGCCAGGGCACCTGGCACATGGGCGAGCGGCCCGCCGAGCGCAAGCGCGAAGTCGCCGCGCTGCGCCAGGGACTTGAACTGGGCCTCAAGCTGATCGACACCGCCGAGATGTACGCCGAAGGCGGCGCCGAGGAAGTGGTGGGGGAGGCCATCGCCGGCCTGCGCGAGCAGGTCTTCCTGGTCAGCAAGGTCTACCCCTGGAACGCCAGCCGCAAAGGCACCGCCCTGGCCTGCGAGCGCAGTCTC
The DNA here is from genome assembly GCF_043392685.1 of Metapseudomonas phytobenefica. Lineage (NCBI taxonomy): Bacteria > Pseudomonadati > Pseudomonadota > Gammaproteobacteria > Pseudomonadales > Pseudomonadaceae > Metapseudomonas > Metapseudomonas phytobenefica. Next base: position 144,527 of record NZ_JBHZGM010000003.1, read on the forward strand.
AAGCGCCTGGGCACCGACCATCTCGACCTCTACCTGCTGCACTGGCGCGGCGAGCATCCGCTGGAAGAAACCGTGGAAGCCTTCGAGCGCCTGCGCGAGCAGGGCAAGATCGCTCGCTGGGGCGTGTCCAACCTCGACCTCGACGATCTCCACGAACTGCCTGCCGGTTGCGCCGCCAACCAGGTGCTCTACAACCCTGAGGCGCGTGGCATCGAGTTCGACCTGCTGCCGTTCCAGCAGCAACAGGGCATACCGCTGATGGCTTACTGCCCGGTGGGGCAGGGCGGCAGCCTGCTGCGCAACGAAGCGATCCGGGAGGTCGCCCGCCGCCATCAGGCCAGCCCGGCCCAGGTGGCCCTGGCCTGGGCCCTGCGCCAGCAAGGGGTGATCGTCATTCCCAAGGCGGTCGATCCGCTGCACCTGAAACAGAACGCCGAGGCCCACAGGCTCCAGCTCAGCGCCGACGATCTCGCCCTGATCGACCACAGCTACCCGCCGCCGCGCCGCAAGCGCCCGCTGGAAATGGTCTGAGGCCGGAAGGGCTACCGACTGCCGGAGGCAGCTCGCTGGCGAAAGTGCAGGATGAGTCCGCAGCGTTGGGTTTCGCTGCGCTCGCGGAGCGCCGCCCGGACCAACCTGGGTGAGCGGTTTTTCGTAGGTTGGTCCGAGGAACGAGGCCCAACGCTGCGTAGGGCGAATCCGCAGCGGAGTCCTGCCTGATGGCAGGATAATTCCTTGGAACAGATTCCTATTATCCGACAGCTCTCATAGACTCTTGCGCACGTAAATCCAGGGAATGGCCTCGATGAATCGCACGCAGTGGATGTTGTTCGGCTTGGTGGGACTGGTGGCGGGCGCATGGGCGGAGGAGCCGCCTGTGCAGGATCCCTTGCTCGACGTCCCCGTAGCGGCGACCGCTTCCGGCAGCGAAGCCCGAGGCGTGCTGCGTGCGCGTAACCAGGCGGTGCTGGCCAGTGAGCTGGCCGGGCGCATTGTCGAAATGCCCTATGCCGAAGGCCAGGCGTTCAAGAAGGGCGAGGTGCTGGTGCGCTTCGATTGCAGCGCCTACCAGGCTCAGCTCAACGCCGCCAACTCCGCCGTGCGTGCCGCCGGCGAAGAACTGAAGAACAAGCAGCAGCTCGCCGCCCTGAACTCGGTGGGGCGCTTCGAAGTGGCGCTGGCCGAGGCGCGTCAGGCGCAGTCCCGGGCCGAGGCGCAGGTCTACCAGGTGCAGGTACAGCGCTGCCAGGTGAAGGCCCCCTTCGACGGCCAGGTGGTGGCGCGCAAGGTGCAGCCCCATGAGAGCGTCGCCAGCGGCGCGCCGCTGCTGGAAGTGGTGGACAACCGCACCCTGGAGATCCACCTGCTGGTGCCCTCGCGCTGGTTGAACCGGCTCAAGCCCGAGCAGGCCTTCGAATTCGTTCCCGATGAAACCGGCAGGCCGCTGCAGGCGGTGATCAAGCGCCTGGGGGCGCGGATCGACGAAGGCAGCCAGACCCTGCTGCTGATTGGCGGCCTGCCGGTCGATGCCGACGGCCTGCTGGCCGGCATGAGCGGCACCGCGCATTTCCCGGAGACGCCATGAACGCCGCCACACCCGGTGCGGCCGAGCGCGTTTTTGCGCTCTTTCTCGGGCTGGAGAAGCAGGCACGCCAGGCGGCCAGCACCGAGCAACTGGCCTTCGCCATGGTCAACGACGGCCAGGCGCTGTTCAATTTCCGCCATGCGGCGCTGCTGGTCGCCGGCAAGGTACAGGCGCTGACCGGCATCAGCGTAGTGGAGCCCAACGCCCCCTTCGTGGCCTTCGTCGAGCGTGCCGCCGGGCGACTGCTGGGGCAGGGGGCGCTGGATGAGACCTGCAGCGTCGATGCCGCGCTGCTCGACGAGCAGTCCCGCGCCGACTGGCAGGCGCTGTCTGCCCCCCAGGCCTGCTGGGTGCCCCTGAAGGATCGCCTGGGCGAAGTCTTCGGCGGACTCTGGCTTGCCCGCGAACAGCCCTTCAACGAGGCCGAGCTGACCCTGCTGGCCCAGCTCGGCGATACCTACGCCCACGCCTGGCTGGCGTTGCAGCCGCGCAAGCCCTGGCGCCTGCGCTGGCCGAAGAAGAAGCTGCTGGCCATCGCCGCTGGCCTGTGCCTGCTGCTGCTGATTCCGGTACGCCAGTCGGTGCTGGCACCGGCCGAAGTGGTGCCACTGGGCGGCCGGGTGGTGGCGGCGCCACTGGACGGCGTGATCGCCGAGTTCCTGGTCAAACCCAACCAGCGCGTGGCCGCCGGCGACCTGCTGGTGCGCTTCGACGCCACCAGCCTGAAGGCCCAGGCGGACGTCGCCGAGCGCGCTCTGGGCGTGGCCGAGGCTGAGCTCAAGGCCAATGCCCAGCGCGCTTTCGCCGATGCCGAATCCAGTTCGCGCATCGACCTGCTGGCCGCGCGGGTGGAGCAGAAACGCGCCGAACGCGACTACGCCCGCGAGCTCCTGGCCCGCAGCGAGGTGCGCGCCGAGCGTGCCGGTATCGCGGTGTTCGCCGATGCCGAGCGCTGGACCGGCAAGCCGGTGCAGACCGGCGAGCGGCTGATGCAGATCGCCGACCCCGCCCAGGCGGAACTGCGCATCGAACTGCCGGTGGGGGACGCCATCGCCCTGCAACCCGGTGCCGAGGTGGCGCTGTTCCTCGACAGCGATCCGCTCAACCGTCATGCCGCGCGCCTCGAACGTGCGGCGTACGAAGCCCAGGGCACAGCCGCCGGGCAACTGGCCTATCGCCTCGACGCGGCCTTCCTCGACGCGCCGCCGCGCATCGGTCTGCGGGGGACCGCCAAGCTGTTCGGCGACCGCGCGCCCCTGGCCTATTACCTGCTGCGCCGGCCGCTCGCTGCGCTGCGCCAGAGCCTGGGCTTCTGATGCTGCCGGCGCTGCGTCCCGACCTGCAGCTGTCACCGGCCGCGCCCGGCCTGGACGGCGCTCCCCAGTGGACCCTGGCCGACCCCTTGCGTGGTCGCTATTTCAAGCTGGGCGCTGCCGCCGTGCGCCTGTTGCGCCACTGGGCGCTGAGCGATCCGCAGCGGGTACTGGAGGCCGCCAACGCCGAGCCGGGTCTGCCCCTGGGCGGTGCCGAGCTGGAAGAGATGCTGCGCTTTCTGCGTGGGCACGACCTGATCGCCGCGTCGGATGAGGAGCAGCGCGCCAGCTACGGAATGAAGTCCGCCGCCCGGCAGCAGAGCCTGGGCAAGTGGGTGCTGCACCAGTACCTGTTCTTCCGCATTCCGCTGTGGCGCCCAGACGCTTTCCTCAATCGCGCCTGGCCGCTGCTGGAGCGCAACGGCCCGTGGCTGCTGCGCTGGGGGCTGCCATTGCTGTTCGCCCTTGGCCTGTTCCTGGTGGCGCGCGACTGGCAGCGCTTCATCGCCACCTTTCCGCACCTGTTCAGCCTTGGCGGGGCGACGGCCTTCGGCGTGGCCCTGACCTTCGCCAAGCTCTGTCACGAATTCGGCCATGCCTTCATGGCCAAGCGCGCCGGCTGCCGGGTGCAGAGCATGGGCCTGGCCTTCATGGTGCTGTTGCCGATGTTCTACACCGACGTCAGCGATGCCTGGCGGGTCAACGACCGGCGCTCACGATTGCTGATCGGTGCCGGCGGCGTGCTCGCCGAACTGCTGCTGGCGGTGCTGGCTCTGCTGGCCTGGTCGCTGCTGCCGGACGGGCCGCTGCGCACTTCGGCCTTCATGTTGGCCAGCGCCACCTGGATCACCACGGTGATCATCAACCTCAACCCCTTCATGCGTTTCGACGGCTACTTCCTGCTCTCCGATCTCTGGGGGGTGGATAACCTGCAGACGCGGGCCTTCGCCCTGTGCCGCTGGCGGCTGCGCGAAGCCTTGTTCGGCTATGGCGAGCCGGTGCCGGAACCCTGGTCGCCGGCCATGGCCAGGCGCCTGCTGATCTGGGGCTACGGGTCCTGGCTGTGGCGCGCGGTGCTGTTCTTCGGTATCGCGCTGGCGGTGTATCACCTGTTCTTCAAGGTGCTGGGCATCTTCCTGATGCTGGTGGAGCTGCTGTGGTTCATCGGCCTGCCGATCTGGACGGAACTGAAGGAGTGGTGGCAGCGGCGTTTCCAGGCGAACCCGCGCAAGGTGCTGCTGGCCGGCAGTGGAATGCTGGTGTCTCTGGCCCTGCTGGTACTGCCGTGGCGCAGCTCGGTCGAGGTGCCCGCATTGCTGGAGGCCTCGCGTACAACTGCGATGCATGCGCCTGTGGCGGCGCGCCTGAAGACCTTGCAGGTGAAGGACGGGCAGGCGGTGGAGCAGGGCGCGCTGCTGCTGGAGCTGGAATCCCCTGACCTGGACTCGCGCCAGGGCATCGTTCGTCGCGAAATCGAAATCCTCCAGCTGCAGCTGCGCCGCCAGGCCGGACGTAGCGAAACCGCCGCCGATGCCGGCATCCTCGAACAGCGGCTGGCCGAGGCCGTGGCCGAATACCGCGGCCTGGCCGCCCAGCGCGAACGCCTGCAACTGCGCGCGCCCCAGGCTGGCGTCGTGCGCGACCTGCTGCCCGATCTCACGGTCGGGCGTTGGCTGAGCCCCCGGGAGACCCTGGCGCGAGTGGTGGAGCCGGGCCAGCGCCTGCGCGGCTACCTGGCCGAGGAATACCTCTGGCGCGTGCAGCCGGGGGCGGAAGGGCGCTTCATCGCCGACGACCCGGCGCGCCCGGCGATTCCGGTGCGGCTGGATGAAGTGGATGCCACCGGCGTCGCCTATCTGGAGCTGGAAGCCCTCAGTTCCGACCATCATGGTCCCATCGCCGTGCGCCGCGATGCCCAGCACCGCGCCGAGCCGGTGCAGGCCCAGTACGGCGTGCGCCTGAGCCTGCTGGACGACGCCATCCACCCGGACCAGCCCCTGCGCGGCGTCGTGGTGCTGGATGGGGAAGGGGAGTCGGTCCTCGGTTTTGCCTGGCGCCGGCTGGCGGCGCTGGGGGTAAGGGAAAGCGGGTTCTGAACAACAGCCTGGAACAAGGACGATTCAATGCCGATGCCGCCACTGCCGATCTGTTCGCGCCTGCCTCTGGCGTTCGCGCTGGCGCCTCTGCTGGACGCCCTGGAGCGAATCGACGATGCCGCGTGGCAGGGCCACTTCAATACCGGCTACTACGAGGGCGACTGGAGCGGTGTCGCCCTGGTCGCCCCGGACGACGCACCGCTGCCGTTGGCACCCGGCCAGGGCGCGCCGGTTCGCAACGGCTGGTGGCAGCGGGAGGCCGCCTGGAACGAGCTGCTGGAAGCCTTCCACACCACCGTGCGCAGTGCACGCCTGCTGCGCCTGGGGCCGGGCTCGCGCATCCTTGAGCATTGCGATCCGGACCTCGGCCTGCCCGACAGCGACCTGCGCCTGCATGTGCCGCTGCTGAGTCCGGCAGGCGTGGAGTTCCTCGTCGATGGCCTGCAAGCGCCCATGCAACCGGGCGAATGCTGGTTCCTCGACCTGGCCCGTCCGCACCGGGTGGACAACCCCGGTCCGGGCCAGCGTATTCACCTGGTGCTGGATTGCCAGCGCAACGACTGGCTGCTCGGGCTCATCGAACGGGGACTGCCTGATACGCCTGCTCTGCAGCCGGGGAGGGCGGGGCAGGCCTTTGCTGCCTTTCGCCGATTGCTGGAGCGGGACCCGGAGCTTGCGCGGCGGTTGCAGGCGCTGACCGATACCCGCGACTTCCTGCGGGAATCGGTAGCGCTGGGCGCAGCGCATGATCTGCACTTTTCCGAGGCGGAAGTCCGTTCCGCCATGCGCCAGGGCAAACAGGCATGGAGCGAGCAGTGGAAGGCATGAGTGTGCGGGACATGCATGGCTGGTTGCCCATCCGCGCCTGGCGCCGCGATGGCGAATGGTGCCTGGACTGGTGCTGGTTCGGTGAACAGCGGCTGACCCGGCCCTTCTTCCGCGACGACGTCGACTTGGCGCTGCGCCTGCCCTTCAACCAGGCGTTTCGGCGCGAGACCGGCATCCAGGCGCTGCTCGACTGGCAGGCCGCCAGCCCCGGCCTGGCGCCTGATGCTTTCGTTTTTCATGCCTCCCGCTGCGGTTCCACCTTGATCGCACAGATGCTGGCCTGCCTGGACAGCCATGTGGTCCTGTCCGAGCCTCCGCCTCTGGACAGCCTGCTGCGTGGGCACTATGAGGACGAACTTGCCGGTTGTGCCCAGGAGGCTGCCGTTGTCGCGATGCTTTCGGCATTGGGGCAGGCTCCATCGCCTTCGGCGCGGCACCTGGTGGTGAAACTGGATGCCTGGAACCTGTTCGAATTACCTATCTTGCGGCGCTGCTTCCCGGATACGCCCTGGGTGTTCCTCTATCGCGATCCTCTGGAGATCGCGGCGTCGCACTTGCGGATGCCCGGCATGCATATGATTCCCGGACAGCTCGGGGCTTCACCACTGAACGAGGCGGAAGAAGCCACGGTGCCACGTGAGGACTACATCGCCCGACGGCTGGGGCGCCTGCTGGAGCAGGCGGCCGTGATGTGCCGGGACTACGGCGGGCTGGCGCTCAATTACAGCGAGCTGCCCCACGCTGCGGTGGGCCGGCTGCGCGAGAGTTTGCGGCTGGCTCCGGATCAACTGGAAGTGGTCATGGCTGCCAGCCGGCAGAATGCCAAGCGGCCGGGCGAGACGTTCGCGGCGGACACGCAGCAGAAACGCGATTCGGCCCCGGCGGCATTGCGCGATGCGGTGTCCCGCTGGGCGGAGCGGCCGTATCAGGCGCTGGAGGCGCTGCGTCTGGGTCAGTTGCGCTGAACGGGTTCGCGGCGCATCTGCAGCTGCACCTCGACCGCGCTTGCGGGCAGGGTGCGGAATCCCAGGCGCTGGTAAAGACGAATGGCTGGGTTGTGCGCCATGACCGCCAGTTCCAGCGCCTTGCATTGCCGGTCTGCGCGGCGGGTGAGCTCTTCCAGCAGCCATTGGCCGTAGCCGCACCCCCGGTAACGGGCTTCCAGGCCGAGTTCCAGCACGCGAATGGTGCTGGCGCCTTCATGAAGGGTAATCAGCCCGATGGGCGCGTCGTCCAGCAGCACCAGTTCCGTATGGGCTTCGGGATAGTGGCTGGCGAAGACTTGCTGCTGGAGCTGCCACTGCTGTTCGAGAAGGGCGGGGCAGGCGGCAATCATGGCCGGGTCCAGCCCGCGCAACTGGGCGAATAGCTGACGCATCCAGGGCTCGTCGGCCGCATTGGCTACCCGCTTGGTCAGCATCTCAGCCGTCTTTATCTCGATCATGCGCTGCTGTACTTTCCTCTACCGCTCAGGCCCGTGCCTGAATTCCTAACGATCAGGGAGTGACCAGATGTTCATCGAAACCCAGGGCCTTACCGCAAAGATGTTCGCCTCCGAGGTTGGCCAGGTCTTCACCGCCGAGACGGTGCCCGAACCTGTGCAGCTGACCTTGCTGAGACTGGTGGAAGGCAGTGCTCCCAACCCGGGATTCCGCACGCCGTTCTCGCTGATCTTCACTACGCCGATGAGCGTTCTCCTGCTGGAAGCGCAGTACCGCCTGAAGAGCGCCAGCGGCAAGGAGTATCTGCTGCATCTGAGCCCGATCGTTTCTCCCCTCGACGGTCAGCGCCACTACCAGGCCCAGTTCAACTAGGCCTGGCAGCGGACAGCCTGAGTCAGTTGCGACTCGGGAATACGCCCTGGGTGCAGATGCACTGGGTCAGTGCCAGGAACGGCTGCATCACGCCGATGGGCAGGTTCTGGCCGCTGAGGCCCAGTTGCACATCAAGGCTCGCCTGCACTGGCAGTTCCACGCTTCCCGGCGCCGGAGCGTAGATCTGCACGGTTACGCCGGTACGGCCCGAGGTGCCCTGCGCCTGGGCCAGGGTGGCGTCCGCCGCAGGCTGATCGGAGGCGGCCTCGGTAGTGGACGACTGCAGTACCACGGTCGCCTCGGCGGTAGCGCCGTGGATATGGGTGGGCAGGTTGAGCGTGGTCAGCGTGACGTTTTCCGAACCAGCCACCTGGCCGAGCGGATACTGGTCGCTTTGCCCGACCGCTACTCGTCCGTTGAGGTTGGGCAGACCGAAGGTCTGGACGCCATTGCCGCCGTAGGTGACACCCAGCAGGGCAAATAGCGCCTGGTTCTGCTGGATCGGCAACAACTGGCCGCTGCAGGTCATCCAGTTCCGAGGTGCGAAGTTGCCGGCGAAGGGCGCGATCACGCCGAGGTAACTTTCGATATCCATTCTTGAGTCCTCGCGCCGTCAGTTGCGGGAAGGGAAGATCCCTTCCATGCAGATGATGTAGTTGATCACGGTGAACGGCTGCAGGATGGAAAAAGGCTGGTTATTGCCGGCAGCCTGGACGTTGACGGTGGCTGAGCTGGACAGGGGGAGGTTCACCGAGCCGGGGGCCGGGGCGTAGATCTTCACATCCACGGGCGTGCGGCCCGAAGCGCCATTGGCGGCGGCCAGCACGCTGTTGGCATCTGGTGTCGCCGAAGTCGCCGCATCGGTACTGGCGGGCAGCGAGGCGGTGGCGGTTGCAGTAGCGACGTGGGTGTGGGCGGGCATCTGGCCAGTAGTCAGAGTGACCGACTCGGTACCGGCCATCTCGCCCAGGGTGTACATGGAGGTGCCGGGGGACTGGCCGGCGCCGACGGGCACGCGACCTTGCAGGTTCGGCAGGCAGAAGGTGGTCTGGCCGTTACCGCCGTAGACGGTGCCGAGGAGCGAGAACAGGGCGCTGTATTGAGCGATGGAGATTGTCTGCCCCTGGCAGAACGCCCAGCCACGGGGCGCGAAGTTGGGGGCCCAACCGCTGATGGAACCGAGATAGGACTGGTCACTCATGAACTGATTCCTTCCTTGCGTATGTGAGGCTTTATTGGAATAGGCAAGGAAGTACTGGCGATAGACTGGCACTTCCCTGCGCGCGGTGAACGATAGACGAAATTTCCTTTCGCCTCATGTTCTTTAGCACAGGGATACGTCGATTCTGTGATTCAAACGAAGTAAGGCGGGACTGTTTGAGACTCATTGGTCATTGATGGCGGGCTGATGGCTGAAAGCCATTTTCAGAGTAGGAAAAAGCAAATAACATCGTCGGACTATTCAGGCAGTGCAGAGTCACCGACAGGGAGCGCACAGCATGTTCTGGTCGAACAAGAATAAAGTATCCGGCCGCCCGTCCCAGGCCGACGTCCGTTCTCCCCTGGCTCTGCCCCTCGAACCTCGCATGATGTTCGACGGCGCTGTCGCTGCCACTGTCGCCGATACCGCGGCGAGCCAGCCCACCGACACCCCTGATGCGCAGGACACCGCTGCGGCCGGGAACTCGTCCCATGACAGTCTGGCCGCCGCCCCCACTGGAGGCACCAGCGACCAGCGCCAGGAAGTGGTGTTCGTCGACAACGGCGTCAAGGATTACCAGCAACTGGTTGCGGCCATCAAGCCGGGCACGGAGGTGGTAGTGCTGGATGGCAGCAAGGATGGTCTGCAGCAGATCGCCGACTACCTGGACGGCCGCAGTGGCATCGATGCCATCCATATCATCAGCCATGGCTCGGAAGGGCAGGTGCTGCTCGGCACTTCGGTGCTGGATATGGGCAGCGTCCAGCAGCGTGCGGATGACCTGGCCGCCATCGGCGATTCGCTGAAGGCCGATGGCGACATCCTGATCTATGGCTGCGACGTGGCCAAGGGTTCGGGGCAGACCCTGATCCAGCAGATCGCCAGCCTCACGGCAGCCGATGTGGCGGCTTCCAGCGATGCCACCGGGGGGCTTGCCAAGGGTGGGGACTGGTCACTTGAGGCGCAGGTGGGAAGCCTGGAGACCGCTTCGCTCTGGCAGGATGCGGCGCCCGGCTATGACGGCCTGCTGGCCACCGTGACGCTGAACCAGGGCTGGTTGGACAATAACGCCGACGATTGGAGCTATTCGGACAATCAGACCGCCGGCGACTTGCAGAGCGAGGGTAATGGCATTTATCTGAACGTCAATACCAGTGCGTTTGGTCCGACACCCGTCGAGTTCACCATCTCCAGTGTTTCCGGCACTGCGTTCAATCTCGACAGCATTACGGTACGCCCGTTCAACGACAGCAACGACTTTCAGTTCGAGATCTATCCCACCGGCAACTATGCGGCCAAGGTCACCAGCGACCTGATCAGCAACCAGCCCAACCAGCCCATCGCCATCAGCACAAATCTGCTGAACATCACGTCCTTCACCATACGTTTCGTCGACACGGGCTCGCTTCAGGGCGAGCCCTCCAACATGGACTTCCTCAACTTCACCACCTCGCCCGCCAATGCCGCGCCTAGCATCGTCAACGTCAGTGATGGCAGCGTCGCCTGGGCGGGCGTCGGCAATGTCGTGATGCTGGATGACGGTGCCAATGCCGTACTGGCGGATGCCGAGTTCGACGCCCTCAACGGTGGCAACGGTGACTGGGCGGGCGCCAGCCTCACCCTGAAGCGCCCCGGCACCGCGGTTGCCAGCGATATCTTCGGCTTCAATACCGCGGACGCGCTGTTCACCGTCAGCGGCAACAACCTGCAGTTCAATAACAACACCTTCGCCACCTTCACCAATACCGGCGGTGTACTGACCGTCACCTTCACCAGTAGCAGCGCAATAGCCACCACCGCCCTGGTCAACGACGTGGCGCGACATATCACCTACCGCAACGACACCCCGGCGGGCGATGCTACGGTGCGTTTCACCCTGAGCGATGGCGCCTCCAGCGCCACGGCTGATACCACGGTCACCAGCGACACCATCTACGTCACCAACACCACCGACACCGCCACGATCGACGCGTCTAACGGCGTGAGCATCAGCGAGGCGGTGGCGATTGCCGCTGCAGACGCCACGGGCAGCCAGACGCTGGTTTTCGGCAGCAATTTCAGCGGCCCCGTTTCGCTGGCCGGAAACCTGTCCATCAACGAAAGCCTGACCTTCAATGCCGATTCGGCCTCGGGCCTGACCATCAACGGCGGCAACACCATCACCCTGGGTGGCGGCACCACGCTGAGCTTCACCAATTCCACCGGCACCGTCACCATCGCCGCCACGCTCGGCGGCAGCGGTGCGTTGAGCAAGGCCGGCGCTGGCACGTTGGCACTGTCAAGCGTCAGCAACGAGGCGAACATGTCAGGTGGCATTACCGTCACCGGCGGCACCTTGCAGGTACAGAGCGACGATCACCTGTCCTCCGGCACGCTGACGCTCAACGGTGGCACGCTGACCAACAACACCTCCGCGATGACCATCGACAACGCCATCGTGCTGGGTGCGGCCGGCGGTACCTTCAATATCGGTGGGGGCAGTGACGCCACCACGGTCGTGCTGTCCGGCACGATCTCGGGCAGCGGTAGCCTGACCAAGAATGGCCAGGCCATCCTGGAACTGAGCGGCAACAACACCTACACCGGCGCCACCAACGTGACTGCCGGCACCGTCATCGCGAGCCACGCCAACGCGCTTGGCACCACCGCTGGCGCTACCACGGTGAGCGGTGGCGCTACCGTGCGCCTTGCCGGAGCGCTCACGGTCGCCGAGTCCTTCAGTATCGCCGGCACCGGCAAGACGGTGTCTGCCGTCAACTACGGCGCGCTACACCTGACGAGCGGCAGCACTACCGTAAGCGGCACAGTGACGCTGACGGGGGCTGCCGACATCAGCGCGGCCTCCGGCAGCACCCTGACTCTCAACGGCGCCCTGAATGGGGCGTTCAGCCTGAACAAGACCGACTCCGGCACGTTGGTCCTGTCCAACAGCGGCAACGAGGCGGGCCATAGCGGCGACACCACCGTCACCGGCGGTACGCTGTCGATCGCCAACGACGACCACTTGGGTTCCGGCACGATCACGCTGAACGGCGGCACCTTGGGCATCAGCGGGGCCACCACGATCGATAATGCGATCGCGCTGGCCTCCGCTTCGGCCATTTCCACCAGCGCCAATGCCACCGTCAGCGGCACACTCAGCGGCAGCGGCACCTTGACCAAGTCCGGCGCCAGCACGCTGACCCTTTCCGGCAGCAACACCCACAGTGGTTCCGTCAACCTCACAGCCGGCGGGCTGACCCTGAGCGGCGGCTCGGCGCTCGGCAACAGCAGTGCGGTGACGCAGTCGGCCGGCACCACGCTGACCGTCTCTACCGCCGAGACTATCGGCTCCCTCGCAGGTACCGGCAGCGTGGTACTCAACGCCGCGCTGACCACTGGCGGCGACAACACCAGCACCAGCTATGCCGGTGTGATCTCGGGCTCGGGGTTCGGTATCACCAAGCTGGGCAGCGGCACGCTGACGCTGACCGGCAACAACAGCTACACCGGCGCCACCAACGTGTCGGCGGGCGGGCTGACGCTCAACCGCGTCGGCGGCGCGCTGAACGACAACACGTCGGTGACGGTGGCGTCCGGCGCGACCCTGACGGTCGCTGCCAGCGAAACCATCGACGCCTTGTCCGGCGCCGGCACCGTGGCCCTTGGCACTTCCGCGCTGACGATCGGCATCAACGGCACCAGCAGCACCTTCTCCGGCGCCATCACCGGTTCCGGCACCCTGACGCTGGATGGCGGCGGCACCTTCACGCTGTCTGGCACCAACAGTGGACAGGCCTGGGGAATGCAGGTGTTGAGCGGCGGCACGGTTTCGATCGCCGGCGACGCCAATCTGGGCAGCGGGACTGTGCAACTGAACGACGGCACGCTGTCGGTCACCAGCACCGGGACCGTCGACAATGCGATCACGCTGGGGGCGAGCGCCGGCAGTATCTCGGTAGGTTCCGGTCTGGCTGTCAGCCTGAGCGGTGCGATCAGCGGTGGCGGCGCCCTGACCAAGACCGGCAGCGGCACGCTGACCCTGTCGGGAGGCAACAACTACTCGGGTACCACCACCGTTTCCGCCGGTACCTTGTCGGTGAACGGCACCACCACCAGTGCGACCACTGTGGGCAATGGGGCCACCCTGGCCGGTAGTGGCACCCTGGGCGGCAATGTGACTGTCCAGAGCGGCGGCACCCTGTCGCCGGGCAATAGCGCCGGCACCCTGACGGTGAACGGTAACCTGGTGATGGGCGCGGGCAGTACCCTGGCGGTCGAGATCAACGGCACCACGGCGGGCACCCAGTACGACCAGGTGGTGGTCAACGGCACGGTGGACGTTTCCGGCGCCACCCTCGCCGTCACCCATGGCTACGCGCCCGGCTTCGGCGACGTCTATACCCTGATCGACAACAATCTCAGCGACAGCGTCACCGGCAACTTCAGTGGCCTCATCGAAGGCGGCACCCTGACCGCCGGCGGCAACGGTACCGTGCTGACTGCCAGCTACGCCGGCGGCACCGGCAACGACTTCACCCTGACGGCACCCACCAACAGCACGCCGGTAGTGACGGGCCTCGACGGCGATAGCACGCCCTATACCCCCGGCACCACGGTGGTGCTCGACGCCGGCGGCGACGCTGTGGTCAGCGATGCCGAAGACGACCTGGCGAACTGGAACGGCGGCAGCCTGGTGGTGCAGCGTTATACCGGCGGTAGCGCCGACCCGAGCGCCAACGACCTGTTCGGTTTCGACCTCGGCAACGCCAACTTCAGCGTCAGTGGCAACGCCTTCAGCGGCAATCTGCAGTTCTCCGGTCTCACCTTCGCGACCTACAACTACGCCGGCGGCGTGCTCACCATCAGCTTCACCGGCAGCGGCGTTCCGGCGTCCACCGCGCTGGTGCAGGACGTGGTCCGCCACATCAGCTACAGCAACGCCACGCCCTACGGCGACGCGAACATCCGTTTCGCGCTCACCGACAGCCTGGGCGGCACAGTCAACAGCGACGTCACGCTCACTTGCAACACCATCTACGTCGACCAGAGCAACGATGACGCCGGCGGCGACGCGGCGGACGGCTTCAGCCTGCGCGAAGCGCTGGCGCGCGGTGCGGCCCAGGGCGGCGCCGACACTATTCGCGTGGTACTGGCCGATAACAGCACCATCACCCTGGGCAGTGGCGTCACCGGCGGCGCGGGCGATACCCTCGACCTCGACGGCGCCAACGGCCTCGTCATCACCGGCAGCACCATCACCCTGGGCGGCGCCTTCACCCTTAACAACGGCCAGGCCGACACGGCCACCATCGCCAGCACGCTGGCCGGCAGCGGCACGCTGACCAAGACCGGCGCCGGCACGCTGACCCTGACCAGCACCGGTAACGAGGCCGGCTACTCGGGCGTCATCGCACTCAACGGCGGCACCCTGGCGATCGGCAACGACGACGCCCTCGGCAGCGGTGCGCTGCAGTTCGACGGCGGCACGCTGGACGTTACCAGCGGCGGCGTAACCGTCGACAACGCCATGGCCTTCGGCAGCGGCGGCGGCACGCTCAATGCCAACGTCGACTGGACCGCCTCGGGTGTGTTCTCCGGTAGCGGCACACTGAGCAAGACCGGCATCTTCGGCACCCTGACACTGAGCGGCACCAGCGCGCACACCGGCACCACCACGCTGGGCGAGGGCATCCTGGCGGTCGGCAGCGACAGCAACCTCGGCAGCGGCCTGGTGAGCGTCTATGGCGGCACCTTCTCGGTCACCACCAATGGTCAGACCATCGACAACGCGTTCGACATCACCAGCCGCTCCGGCGCCATCGAACTGGGCTTCGGCATCGAGGCCACGCTGTCGGGCCTGATCACCGGCAGCGGCGACTTCTTCAAGAGCGGCAGCGGCACGCTCAACCTGACCAACACTGGCAACAGCGCCAGCGGTTGGACCTTCGGCCAGGTCAACGGCAAGACGGTGGTCACCTCGGCCAACCAGATCGGTGGTGGCATCCTCAAGCTCGCCGGCGGCACCCTGGCTATCAACACCAACGGCAGCTTCACCCTCGACCGCACGACCCAGGTGATCGACACGGTCGCCATCGACGCCACCGGCAGCGGCACCGGCGTGGTGATCAGCCTCGGCGGCCCGATGACCGGGAGTGGCGCGTTCAGCCTCAATGCCGGCGACAGCCAGATCTACCTGAGCAACGCCAGCAACCTGACTGGCAATCTCACCCTGTCCTCGAGCGGCGGCGCCGGCCTGGTGGCCGCAATCGGCTCCGGCACCCTGGGCAGTGGCACGATCAACCTGACCGCAGGCTCCACGCTCGGCGTGGCCGGCAGCAGCCGCACCTTCAGCAACGACATCGTGCTGCTCGGTGATGCCACGCTGCGCACCGGCTCCCCGGCCACGGGCGCCGACAACATCACCTTCAGCGGCGTCATCAGCGAAAGCGGCGGCGCGCGCAACCTGACCGTGAACGGCTACTCGGTCGCCGGCAACCACACCGACGTGGTCCTGTCCGGCAACAACACCTACACCGGCACGACCACGCTGCTCGGCGGCACCCTGAAGGTGGCGTCCGACGCCAACCTTGGCGGCGGCGACCTGGTGCTTGCCGGCGGAACGCTGACCATCGGCGGCGCTACCACCATCGACAACAACGTGAACGTGTTGGGCGGGGCGACCATCCAGACCGATGCGGCGACCACGCTGTCCGGCGTGATTTCCGGCGGCGCCACGCTGACCAAGCGCGGCAGCGAGACCCTGACGCTGACCGGCACCGAGACCCACAGCGGCACCACCCATGTTTCCGCCGGTACCCTGGTGGTCAACGGCAGCACGGCCGGCGCTACCACCGTGGGCAGCGGTGCCACCCTGGCCGGTATCGGCACGCTGGGCGGTGCGGTGACGGTGCAGAGCGGCGGTACGTTGGCCCCGGGAGGTAACGCGACGGGCATCCTCACCATCAATGGCCCGCTCAGCATGGCTGCCGGCAGCACCCTGGCGCTGCAGATCAACGGCACGACCGCGGGCTCCGGCCATGACCAGATCGTGGTGAACGGAGCCGTGGACGTGAGCGGCGCCACCCTGGCCGTCACCCACGGCTACGCGGCGGGGGAGGGCGATGCCTACACCATCATCGACAATGATCTCGCCGATGGCATGACCGGCAACTTCAGTGGTCTCCCCGAAGGCGGCATCCAGGCCTCCGCTGGCAACGGCACCGTGCTGAGCGCCAGCTACATCGGCGGCACCGGCAATGACGTCACTCTGACTGCACCCAGCTTCCCGAGGGTGACGGGCGTGACGTCCAGCAACGGCAATGGCCAGTACGGCATCGGCGATGTCATCACCATCACGGTGTCCTTCGACACCAATGTCAACGTGACCGGCACCCCCCAGCTGCTGTTGGAGACCGGTGTCACCGACCGGACCCTCAACTACGTTTCTGGTTCGGGCAGCAATACCCTGACCTTCAGCTACACGGTGCAGGCGGGTGACGTTTCGGCCGATCTCGACTATGCCGCCACTACAGCGCTTACCCTCAACGGCGGCACTATCAAGGGCGCTGCCGGCCAGGACGCTATCCTCACCCTGGCTGCCCCCGGCGCCGCGGGTTCTCTGGGGGCCAACAAGGCCCTGGTGGTCGACGGCGTACGGCCGTCCGCCAGCATCTCGCTCAGCGACAGCAACCTGAAGGTGGGCGAGACAGCGACGGTGACCATCACCTTCGACGAGGCGGTAAGCGGCCTGGATATCGCCGACTTCACCGTGGCCAATGGCAGCCTGAGCAATCTCAGCACCAGCGATGGCGGTATCACCTGGACCGCGACCCTGACCCCAACGGCCAACAGCGAGAGTGCGGGCAACCTGATCACCCTGGACGCCACCGGCTACACCGACGCGTCGGGCAACACCGGGGCTAGCACCGCCACATCCAATGCCTACGCCATCGATACCGCCCGCCCAACCGCCACCATCACGGTCGCGGACACTGCCTTGGCGGCGGGCGAGACCAGCACCGTCACCATCACCTTCAGCGAGGCAGTCACGGGCCTGACCACAGCCGACTTCACCGTGGCCAATGCTGTCTTGAGCGGCCTTAGCTCCAGCGACGGCGGCATCACCTGGACCGCCACCCTGACGCCGACATCGGGTACGACCAGTACCGGCAACCTGATCACCCTGGACAACACCGGTGTGCAGGACGCAGCGGGCAACACCGGGGCGAACACCACCGTTTCCAACGCCTACGCCATCGACACCCAACGCCCGACCGCCACCATCACGGTTGCGGACAGCGCGCTGGCGGCGGGTGAGACCAGCACGGTCACCATCACCTTCAGCGAGGCAGTGAGCGGCCTGGATATCGCCGATTTCACCGTGGCCAATGGCGTGCTGAGCAATCTCAGCACCAGCGACGGCGGTATCACCTGGACCGCGACCCTGACCCCAACGGCCAACAGCGAGAGTGCGGGCAACCTGATCACCCTGGACGCCACCGGCTACACCGACGCGTCGGGCAACACCGGGGCTAGCACCGCCACATCCAATGCCTACGCCATCGATACCGCCCGCCCAACCGCCACCATCACGGTCGCGGACACTGCCTTGGCGGCGGGCGAGACCAGCACGGTCACCATCACCTTCAGCGAGGCAGTCACGGGCCTGACCACAGCCGACTTCACCGTGGCCAATGGCGTGCTGAGCAATCTCAGCTCCAGCGACGGCGGCATCACCTGGACCGCCACCCTGACGCCGACATCGGGTACGACCAGTACCGGCAACCTGATCACCCTGGACAACACCGGTGTGCAGGACGCGGCGGGCAACACCGGGGCGAACACCACCGTTTCCAACGCCTACGCCATCGACACCCAACGCCCGACCGCCACCATCACGGTTGCGGACAGCGCGCTGGCGGCGGGTGAGACCAGCACGGTCACCATCACCTTCAGCGAGGCAGTGAGCGGCCTGGATATCGCCGATTTCACCGTGGCCAATGGCGTGCTGAGCAACCTCAGCACCAGCGACGGCGGTATCACCTGGACCGCGACCCTGACCCCAACGGCCAACAGCGAGAGTGCGGGCAACCTGATCACCCTGGACGCCACCGGCTACACCGACGCGTCGGGCAACACCGGGGCTAGCACCGCCACATCCAATGCCTACGCCATCGATACCGCCCGCCCAACCGCCACCATCACGGTCGCGGACAGCGCGCTGGCGGCGGGTGAGACCAGCACGGTCACCATCACCTTCAGCGAGGCAGTGAGCGGCCTGGATATCGCCGATTTCACCGTGGCCAATGGCGTGCTGAGCAACCTCAGCACCCGCGACGGCGGCATTACCTGGACTGCCACCCTGACGCCGACATCGGGTACGACCAGTACCGGCAACCTGATCACGCTGGACAACACCGGTGTGCAGGACGCAGCGGGCAACACCGGGGCGAACACCACCGTCTCCAACACCTACGCCATCGACACCCAACGCCCGACCGCCACCATCACGGTCGCGGACAGCGCGCTGGCGGCGGGTGAGACCAGCACGGTCACCATCACCTTCAGCGAGGCAGTGAGCGGCCTGGATATCGCCGATTTCACCGTGGCCAATGGCGTGCTGAGCAACCTCAGCACCCGCGATGGCGGTATCACCTGGACCGCCACCCTGACGCCGACATCGGGTACGACCAGTACCGGCAACCTGATCACGCTGGACAACACCGGTGTGCAGGACGCGGCGGGCAACACCGGGCTGAGCACTACCGCCTCCAACGCCTACGCCATCGATACCGCCCGCCCAACCGCCACCATCACGGTCGCGGACACTGCCTTGGCGGCGGGCGAGACCAGCACCGTCACCATCACCTTCAGCGAGGCAGTCACGGGCCTGACCACAGCCGACTTCACCGTGGCCAATGGCGTGCTGAGCAATCTCAGCTCCAGCGACGGCGGTATCACCTGGACCGCAGTGCTGACGCCGACCGCAGGCGTGACCTCCACCGCCAACCTGATCACTCTGAGTGGCAACGGCTACACCGACGCAGCGGGCAACACCGGGGCGAACACCACCTCCAACAACTACGCCATCGATACCCAGCACCCGACCGTGGCCAGCGTCAGCGTACCGGCCGGCGTGCATTACAACGCCGGCGATACCCTGACCTTCGTGGTCAATGCCAGCGAAGCGGTGATCGTCAACGGCACCCCGCGCCTGGCTATCGATATGGGGGGCACCACGGTGTTCGCCGATTACGTGGCGGGTTCCGGAACCTCGACCCTGGTGTTCCAGTACAGCGTCCAGGCGGGCGACAACGATGCCAACGGCATCGCCATCACTGGCCTGGTGGCCAACGGCGCGACCCTGCGGGACGCCACCGGCAATGCCATGGACCTCACACTGGACGGCGTCGGCGACACCAGCGGCGTGCTCGTCGATACCACGGCGCCCAACGCCAGCGCGACCGTCACGCGACTCGCCACGCCGGGCAGCGTGCAGTACACCGTGACCTTCGACGAGAATGTCAGCGGCGTGGACTTGGGAGACTTCAACCTGGTGACCACCGGCAACGTCACCGGCACCCTGCAATCGCTGGTGCAAGTGGACAGCCGGACCTTCCTGGTCACGGTCAGCAACGTCGCCGGCGCCGGTACCCTCAGCCTGGCGCTGAACGCCACCGGCACCCTGATCACCGATAACGCCGGCAACGCCATAGTCAGCGGGCTTGCCGCGCAGACCTACATCCCGTCGCAGAATGATGGCGATCCGGAGTTCCGCGCCTATGAGCCGCTCAAGTCACGGCCGGAGCCCATGCCTCTTGTCAAACCGGTGCCACCGAGCGTGCCGCCGTCACTCTTCGATTCGCCGCTCGTTCCGCAGCCACTGTTCGAGCAGCCGACCCTGGGCAGCGACATTCCGACGCTGAGCCATATCTTCGGTAATCGGGAGACCCCGGTACCCAGTGTCATCGCCCAGGTATTCGCCGGCAGCAGCAGTTTCGGCGACGGTTCGGGCCGGGGCTTCCTCGGCTTCGGTGGCGGCGATGCCAATGTGTTCGGCAGCAGTAGCCTGTCCGGCTTCTTCAACAGGGCGATGCCGCAGGACGGTGAGGAGATGAAGCTGTTCGATGGCAAGCAATGGCGTGGCGCCGGGGAGGGCGGCCAGGGGATCGGTGGCGGCTTCGGCGCGCCGACGCTGACGCAGCAATTGCACGACATGCAGGAACAGGAGCTGCGTCAGCTGCGGGACCTGGCCACGGCACTGGGACAGATCCAGGCGGATCGCCTGCAGGCTTGAACAACAACGAATCAGAGAACTGTAAGTGCCGTGTCTAGGGGGCGGCCCAAGGATGAGCAAAGCAGCGAAGCTATTCACCGTCAGCGTGCTGGCACTGGCAGTCACCGGATGCGCGGTGACCAGCCAGCCCATCGACCGCAGCGTCAGCGAGCAGCGTGCCCGCCAGGACATGGCGAGCATGTTCAAGGACCAGGAACCCCTCAACGGACCCCTGACCCTGCACGAGGCCATGGCCCGCGCCGTGAAGTACAACCTCGAGGCGCGCCTCAAGGTGATGGAGGAAGCCCTGGCCAAGCGCCAGGTAGATCTGGCCAGCTTCGACATGCTGCCGCGCATGGCCATGGAAGCGGGCTACGCCGGGCGCAGCAATGTCAGTGCTTCCAGCAGCCAGAGCGTGCTGACCAACACCCAGTCCCTGGAACCGTCCACCTCCCAGGACCGCGACCGTGGCGTGGCGGACCTGACCATGGTGTGGAACGTGCTGGACTTCGGCGTCAGCTACGTCAGCGCCAAGCAGCAGGCCGATCAGCGCCTGATCGTGCAGGAGCGTCGCCGCAAGGTGGTCCACACCATCATCCAGGACGTGCGTTCGGCCTACTGGCGTGCCGTGGCCGCCGAGCGCCTGCTGAAACAGATCGACAGCCTGATGGCCCGCGTCGACGACGCGCGCACCAGCAGCCAGCGCATGAGCAGCGAGCGCATCGGCGACCCGGTGCAGTCGCTGAGCTACCAGCGGGCCCTGATCGAAGCCACCCGCCAGCTGGAAGAACAGCGCCGCGCGTTGTCGCTGGCCAAGACCGAGCTGGCCGCGCTGATCAACCTGCCGCTGAACACCGATATCACCCTGGCAGCGGATGACAGCTACCAGGTGCCCGAGCTCAAGGTGGACCTCACCCGCCTGGAAGAAGAAGCCCTGGCCAGCCGCCCGGAGCTGCGCGAGCAGGATTACCAGGCACGCATCAGCGCCGCCGAAACACGCAAGGCCATGCTGCGCCTGCTGCCGGGCCTGGAGTTCTCCGCCGGCGGCCATTACGACAGCAACTCCTTCCTGGTGAACCAGAGCTGGGCCGACTATGGCGTGAAGGTCACCTGGAACCTGTTCAATGCGATCTCCGCGCCGACCGCCATCAAGGTCGCCAAGGCCGGCGAGTCGGTTGCCGCGGCGCGCCGCCAGGCCATGTCGATGGCCGTGCTGGCGCAGCTCTACGTGGCCAACGCCAACTACCACGAGGCCCAGCGCCAGTTCCAGACCAGCCAGCAACTGGCCGAGCTGGACGGGCAGATCGCCGAGCAGCTGCGCAACCGCTACAAGACCCAGAGCATCGGCGAACTGGACTTGATCCAGGGCGAGTTGAATACCCTGCAGGCGCAGCTCAAGCGCGACCTGGCCTATGCCGAACTGCGCAATGCCTATGCCCAGCTGTTCGTCAGCGCCGGCGTCGATCCGCTGCCCGAATCCCTGCCGGACGACAAGCTGGCCACCATCGCCAGCGCGCTGCAGAGCAACGAGTCACGCTGGGCGAGTGGGGATATCGGCGCGAAGTAGAACTGGATGGCCCGTAGGAGCTGGCTTGCCAGCGAATGGCCCCTGTTCGCCAGCAAGCTGGCTCCTACAAGGCTGTTGCAGGCAGAGCGAGTGCGTAGATACCGTCTTGCCCGCTAGCGGGCAAGACGGTATCTACGAATCTGGCGCGCCCATGGTCATACAAGCGAATTCATTCGCGAATGAATTCGCTCCCACAGCTTCGTAGGCTGGGTATCGCAGGTTCAATCCATCCTGTGGTTTGTCCGGTGCGGGGCATGCCTTTGGCTCAGAACCAGATGCGGATGCCGGCGACGAGGCGTGCCTCGTTGTTGTCTTCCCCTTCTTCGCGCGCGAAGTCGGCGGTGTTGCCGTAGTTGCGGTTCCAGGTCACGCCGATATAGGGCGCGAACTCGCGGACGATTTCGTAGCGCAGGCGCAGTCCCACTTCAGTGTTGGAAAGGCCCGAGCCGGCGCTGCGTTCGTGGTCGTTACGGCCATGGACGTTCACTTCAGCCGTGGGCTGCAGGATCAGCCTGTTGGTCAGCAGGATGTCGTAGTCGCCTTCCAGGCGCAGGGCGCTCTGGCCGTTTTCGCCGAGGAATGCCGTGGCTTGTGCCTCGAAGCCGTACAGTGCCATGCCCTGCACGCCGAAGGCGGCCCAGGTTTGCGGCGAGCCCGGCTTGAAGTCCTGGCGCACGCCGGCCACCAGGTCCCACCAGGGGCTGATGGCGCGACCGTAGAGCGCCTGGACCTCCGCTTCCTCGGTCTTGCCGTTGGCACGTTCGCCCTCGGAACGGAACCAGAAGCGGTTGATGTCGCTGCCGACCCAGCCGGATGCGTCCCAGCTCAGCACGCTGGCATCGTCGGCGTCCTGATACTCCAGCTTATCCAGCAGGAAGAAGCTGTTGATGCTACCGGCGTGCATCGAATGGGGCGGCAGCGCCGGGAAGGCGGCGGCGCGGTCGGCATCGGTGGGCACGGGAATGGGCGTGCGGCTGCCATAGTCGCTGGTCTGCGCCTTCTGGCTGTGGTTCATCTGGCTGTGATCCAGAGTGCCGGGGTCCATCTGCCCATGCCCCATGGCGTCGTGATCCATGCTTTCGGCGGCCTGCACGCCACCCGCCAATGCAAGGGCCGCGACCAGGGCGAGCAGGGCAGGGTGCCTGGGACTATCGATCATCGTTGCTTTCCGCCTTGGGCTTGGCGTCCTTGTGCATGGCGCCGTGATCCATGTCCTGCATCTGACCGTTGCCCATGTGCGGCATCTTGTCGTGGTCCATTTTTGGCATCTGGCTGTGATCCATCTGCTCGTGGTTCATCTGGCCATGGCCCATCTTTCCCGCTTCGCTCGCCGGGGCGTTCTGCTGGGCTGCAGGCGCGTCCTGCCCGGCCCAGGCGGCGGGCGCCAGCAGGGTGAAGGCCAGTGTGGCGGCGCTGAGGGACTTCATCGATTCGTTCATGGGGATCTCCTTCATTCGACCACACGGACTTCACGGAACATGCCCATGTCCATGTGGAACAGCAGGTGGCAGTGGTAGGCCCAGCGCCCGAGGGCGTCGGCCGTGATCCGGTAGCTGCGGCGGGTGCCGGGTGGCATGTCGATGGTGTGCTTGCGCACCAGGAAGTTGCCTGCCTCGTCCTCCAGGTCGCTCCACATGCCGTGGAGGTGGATGGGGTGGGTCATCATGGTGTCGTTGACCAGGGTGATGCGCAGGCGCTCGCCATACTTGAGCAGCAGCGGTTCGGCATCGGCGAAGGGGATGCCGTTGAACGACCAGGAGAAGCGCTCCATGTGCCCGGTCAGGTGCAGTTCGATGGTGCGGGCCGGTTCGCGGCCGTCCGGGTCGGGGAACGTGCTGCGCAGGTCGGCGTAGGTCAGCACGCGGCGGCCGTTCTCGCGCAGGCCGATGCCGGGGTCGGCCAGCCTCGGCGTGGGCGTCATGGTCTGCATGTCCACCAGCGGGTTGTTGGCTTCCGATGCGGGATGGGTCTGCATCTGGCCGCCTGTCTGGGAGTGATCCATGCCCGCCATGCTGGAATGATCCATCCCGGCCATTTGGGAATGGACCATGCCCGCCATGCTGGAATGGTCCATCCCGGCCATTTGGGAGTGATCCATTCCCGCCATGTCGCCATGTCCCATGCTGCCGTGATCCATGCCCATGTCGGCCATGCTGATCAGCGGGCGCGGGTCCGGCTGCGGTACCGGGGCGCTCAGTCCCTCGCGCACGGCCAGGGTGCCGCAGGCGTAGCCGGAGCGGTCCATGGACTGGGCGAAGAGGGTGTAGGCCTCGTCGCCGGCGGGCTCCACCAGCACGTCGTAGGTTTCGGCCACGGCAATGCGGAACTCATCGACGCTCACCGGCTCCACTGGCTGGCCGTCGGCGGCGATCACCGTCATCTTCAGGCCGGGGATGCGCACGTCGAAGTAGGTCATGGCCGAGCCGTTGATGAAGCGCAGGCGGATCTTCTCGCCCGGCTGGAACAACCCGGTCCAGTTGCCGTCCGGCGCCTGGCCATTGAGCAGGTAGGTGTAGGTGGCGCCGCTCACGTCCGCAAGGTCGGTGGGGCTCATCTTCATTTCCGCCCACATCTTGCGGTCGGCCACGGTAGCGGCCCAGCCGTCCTTGCTGACGTCATCGATGAAGTCGGCGACGGTGCGCTTGTGCCGGTTGTAGTAGTCCGACTGCTTCTTCAGCTTGGCGATCACCCGGGCCGGGTTCTCGTCGGTCCAGTCACTCAGCATCACCACGTAGTCGCGCTGGTACTGGTAGGGCTCCGGCTCCTTCGGGTCGATCACGATGGGGCCGTACACGCCCACCTGTTCCTGCAGGCCGGAATGGCTGTGGTACCAGTAGGTGCCGTGCTGCTTCACCTGGAAGCGGTACTCGTACATGCCGTCCGGGGCGATGCCGGCGAAGCTGAAGCCCGGCACGCCGTCCATGTTGGCCGGCAGGATCATGCCGTGCCAGTGGATGGAGGTGTCTTCGTCCAGGCGGTTGCGCACCCGCAGGGTCACGGTGTCGCCTTCGCGCCAGCGCAGCAGCGGGCCGGGGAGGGTGCCGTTGATGGTCTTGGCGATTCGCGCCTTGCCGGTGAAGTTCACCGGCGTCTCGCCGATGAACAGGTCGAACTCGGTGCCGCTGAGTACCGCGGGCTGGCCGGGGCTGGTCACCGCCCAGACGGGCGTTTTCCACAGCCCGAGGCCACCGAGTATGCCGCTGGCGGCCAGGCCCTTGACGAAGGTCCGCCGCGAGGTTTTGCACTGCATGCCGTTTCAATCCAGTCAGTCGAAAGAGGCACCGCGCAATCGGTCGCTGCACGGTTCCAGTGCAAAGCTGCCACATCGGTAATCGGCAGGTGATTACATTTCTGTCAGTTTGGCCGGCCCAGTGGCGGCCGCTGGGCTATTGTTTTCCAACGGCAGTGGTAGCGCGCAGGCCCTTGCCCGGTTTCACGACAACCAGCCCAACGGCGGGAGTTGCATCATGCCGATCCGCAACCGATTCAGTGTTGTCATGCTTGCCCTGCTGGCCAGTAGTCCGCTTCTTGCCGCCACGGATGCTGGCATCTCGGCGGCCGCAGACGACGCGCCCGCTGCCGGTGTTTCCGCTGTTCCGGGAGAGGCCCCCGCACCGGCTCCCCAGCCGGCCGCCACCCAGGCGGTTTTCAGTGTCGAAGAACTCGACCAGATGATGGCACCCATCGCCCTCTACCCCGATTCCCTGCTGGCCCAGGTGCTGATGGCCGCGACTTACCCGGGCAACGTGGCTGACGCAGTCGCCTGGTCCAAGACCCACCCGGATGCCAAGGGCGATGACGCCGTGAAGCAGGTGGCCGAGCAGCCCTGGGACCCCAGCGTGCAGTCCCTGGTGGCCTTTCCGCAGGTGCTCGCCACCCTTGGCCAGGACCCGGCCTGGGTGCAGCGCGTGGGGGATGCCTTCCTCGCCCAGCCCAATGACGTGATGGATTCGGTCCAGCGCCTGCGCCGCCAGGCCCAGGCCGCCGGCAACCTGGAGTCCAACGAACAGCAGACGGTCACCGTGCAGGCGGCTCCGCCAACCAGCTCCACCACCGTGGTGCAGCCGGCCGCGAGCAGCCAGACCATCGTCATCGAGCCCACCAACCCGCAGGTGGTCTACGTACCGAGCTACAACCCGACCGTGGTCTACGGCACCTGGTCCTACCCGTCCTACCCGCCCCCCTACTATCCGCCGCCGCCCAGTTATGGCTATCCCATTGCCACCGCCCTGGGGGCTGGCCTGGCCTTCGGCGTGGGCGTGGGCATCGTCAATTCACTCTGGGGCGACTGCGACTGGGGCGGTGGCGATGTCGACATCGACGTCAACAAGTACAACAACATCAACCGCAACCGACAGATCAACCGTAACCAGAACAAGTTCGTCCACAACCCCATCAATCGCCAGGGCGTGCCTTACCGCGACAACATCAACCGCCAGCAGAATGGCCTGCGCCTGTCCGGTGCTGAGAAGCGCGAGTCCCTGCGGGGCTATGACGCCCAGCGCACCGCCCAGCGCCAGCAGGCCCGCCAGAGCCTGGAGCAGCGCGGCATCGAGGCGCCTGCCCGGACCAATCAGCAAGCCCGTGAACGCGCCCAGACCGCCAGCCGTGAGCTGCGTAATGACTCGCAGGCGCGCCAGCGAGCCGAAGGCACCCTGCAGCAACGCCAGCGCAGCGACGCCAACCGCCAGCAGCGCCCGCGCGCGCAGAACAACCAGCAGGTGCGGCAGCAGGCACGGCAGCAAAGTGCCTCAGCCCGGCAAGGACCGCGCAATAACGCTTTTGCAGGAGCGCGACAGCCGTCGCAGACGCGTGCAGCGGCAAACCGGGGACAGGTCAGCCGGGCTTCCGCTTCGCGTCCGCACCAGTCGGCCGCCGGCCGCCAGGTACAACGTCCAGCCAAAGCACCGTCTCGTGGCGGTGGTGGCCGTCGGCGCTGAAAGGAGACAGCACATGAATCGCGCAACCCGCATCTTCGCCCTGCTGTCGCTGGTGGCCTGCACCCTTGGCGCCGGTGCCAACGAGCGCTTCAAGACTCCGGAAGCCGCCGCACAAGCCTTCGTCGCCGCCCTCGGCACTGAGAAGGCCGACGCCGACAAGCTCGCCGCTCTGCTCGGCGCCGACTGGCAGGAGTACATCCCGACCAAGGGCATCGAGCGCAAGGACGTGGACGCCTTCATCGCCCACTACAAGGAAAAACACGTCATTCAGACCGCCAACGGGGGGCGCGCCCATATCGTCGTCGGCAACGATCCCTGGACCCTGCCGATCCCCATCGTCCAGGACAAGGAAGGCTGGAGCTTCGACACCAGGGCCGCTGGCCAAGAGATTCGCCAGCGCCGCATCGGCCGCAATGAGCTGGCTGCCATCCAGTCCGTCGAGGCCTATCACGATGCGCAGATGGACTATGCCGAAGTCGACCGCAATGGTGACGGCATACTCGAGTACGCGCAGAAGTTCATCAGCAGTGATGGCCAGCACGACGGCCTCTACTGGCCCGATGAGGAAGGAACCGAGGACAGCCCCCTCGGCCCGCTGTTCGGCGGTCAGACCAAGGGTGACGACTGGCACGGCTACCACTTCCGCATCCTCACCGCCCAGGGGCCGTCAGCGCCGGGCGGCGCCTACGACTACATGCTGGGCAAGGCCATGAGCCGGGGCTTCGCCCTTATCGCCTGGCCTGCCCGATACGGGGATAGCGGGGTGATGAGCTTCATGATCAGCCACGAAGGCGAGATCTTTCAGAAGGACCTCGGCCCCGACAGCGAGAAGATCGCCAAGGCCATGAAGCGCTTCGACCCTGACAGCAGCTGGGATGAGATCCAGATGGAGCCCGCCCCGGGGTCGTAATCGCGAACGAAAGGGCTACGATTCGCCAGTTCGCTTCGCTCTAGCGGAAGTTTCCGCTGCGAATTCGCGGTTTTCCAGCCAACGAAAAAGCCGCAGGGTGCCAGTGGCGCCCTGCGGCTTTTGTATGAGGTCGGGCTTCCGTGCCCGCCTACGCTCAGCAGGATGCGAGCGCAGGATTCAGGTGGGCGGAAACCTTGGCTTCGGCCCGGTTGGCGGCCCACTTCACCAGCAGGCTCATCGCCACGAAGCCGAGGCAGATGAGTACCGGGTAGGCAGCCATGATTTCGACCAGGGAGTACTTCCAGTTCAGCGGACGGGCGATACCCAGCATCGCGCCATAGAACCAGGACACCCCGGAAACGACACCCGAGAACAGCGCGAGGCTACGGGCGTTGAAGTCCAGCTTGAGCAGGCTGCCGGCCTTGTCCATCGCAGGCATCACCACGCTGTGCAGAACCCAGCCGTTGAGGGTCAGCAGCGCGACGACCAGGATCTTGGACTGCAGTTTCGGGTTGAGGAAGTACATCGCGCCCTTTTGCGAGTAATCCAGCGCCAGGATGCCGAGGCCGGTCACCCAGAGTGCCGCCAGTGCAATCAGCACGGTCTTCTTCAGCATATGCAGGTGTTCCTTGTCGGCCTCGGTCGAATCGCGGCCCTGGAACAGCTGCTTGATCATGGCGACGTCACTGGTCAGCACCAGGCCGATGGCCACACAGCAAGCGATGAGGTGGGCGTACACGACACCCATCCGGGTCAGCTCCATGGTTACCGGTTGCTGAAACACGGAAGCAACAAGATGAAAAAACTCCATGGGTTTACCTCTTACTAGCAAATTAAGGCGCTGTACTGATGCAACAGCGGCATTGGAATTATTGATTCGGGTGTTCGCCGTTCAGTGCGAACCAAGGCCCTGTTCGGAGATGCCACATCCGGGGCGGATGTACATCCACCAGTGGCCTTTTCTCGGGACGAAAAATCCCCTGCACATGAACTCATGCACTGCGGAGTCGTACCGGATTTAGTTGGAAACTCAGTCGCACTATCAGTGGTGTTGATAGCGAGGCGCGTCCTGATCGCCGGGGCATAATAATCGCAACATCTGAAATTTGCTCAAAAAATGATCAAGACACCGACCGGCGGCAGTGCTAAGGCTGGTTATAACGGCCCCGAAAAAGTGATGAATCGCCTCTAAACCGGTGGTTTCAGATAGCCCTGAAGTCCATGGCGGAACCTCGGAATCCTGATGGTCGGCAGGTCGTAATTCAGCCGTATGTTGGCTGATATGCCATGCAAGTAGCCTTGCAGTATGCGCTTGAGCGAAGCGATACCCATCCAATCGGGCCCCAGGAGCTATCCCATTTTTCCGTTGCTTTCCATGGGACCTTTCCGGCGCCGGCCGCCCAGCGCTGAGCGATGCTTCGCTCCTGCAGGCAAGGGCTTCACCATACGTCGCCCATGTCGCTTCTGCCGACGTAAGGCGCTGCCGAATCGGGGCGAAACTGGTCAAAAACTATACTGAATTGCGGGGGTGAAACGCGGGGGGACCATTCAGGAGGGCTCGCCATGCGCATCCTCAAGCTGTTCATCATCCTCGTTGCCTGCCTCGCCGGCGGACAGGCCCTGGCACAGCAACCCTGGACTTCTCCCGGCAGCGCCAGCGAAACCCTGCTCGCCTGGAACGGTGGCGGTCATGGCGGCGGTCGGCACTTCAACGGTCATCGCCACTATCGCCACGGCTACGGGCACAAGCACTTCCACGGGCATCGTGGTCACTTCCGCCACGATTCGCGCGTGATCTTCGTCCCGCGCTATTACGACGGCTACTACACGGGCCACCGGCCGTACTACTACCAGCGCTACGGCAGCCCGCGCGTGGTCATCCAGTACTACGACCCGAGGTCGGGGATATTCGTGGGTTCGGATTTCGGCGGTTACTGATCGGCAAGCCGTAACGCCAGAGGGAGGAAGGCAGGCGCCGCCGGGCGGCGGCGCCGGGGGGAAGCATCAGTCCTGACGGCTGGTGACTTCCAGCAGGTGATAACCGAACTGGGTTTTCACCGGGCCTTGCACCACGTTCAGCGGGGCACTGAAGACCACGGTGTCGAATTCCTTGACCATCTGGCCGCGGCCGAAGGAGCCGAGGTTGCCGCCGTCGCGGCTGGAGGGGCAGGTGGAATGCTGCCTGGCAATTTCGGCGAAGTCGGCGCCGGCTTCGATGGCGGCCTTCAGTTCGTTGCACTTGGCTTCGCTGGAAACCAGGATGTGGCGGGCGGTAGCGCGTGCCATGGTGGGGTACTCCTCTTTCGTTGAGGCGCCAGAGACTAGCGGAATTGACGGGTGAATCAAGGTGCCTGGTCGGCAGCTTTCGCGGATCGGTTGGCGGATGAACTGGCCCCTCAGGTTGCTTCCCCACCCCCGGCCCCTCTCCCGGAGGAGAGGGGAAGGAAGGCGCGCATCAGGCGAAGACGAAGTCGTCAGCGGTGATGTTCGCGGCGGGGACGCCGGTCAGGGTGATGCTGCCGATCTGGCCATTGACGTCAGCCGTCACCGTGATCTGAGTGCTGCCGAAGAAGTCCGAGATGGTGAGGTCGGCGAAGGTCTGGCCGCTGGCGCTGAGGTCGACTTTTTCGACGCCGTCTTCGAAGTCGAATATCTCGTCCTGACCCCAGATCGCGCCGAACTTGAACTGGTCCGTCCCTGCTGGTGGCTCGAAGAAGACGTCACCCACCATGAAGTCGTTGGCGCTGCTGCTCACCAGCACGTCGTCGCCCGTACCGCCCTGCATGACGGCGCCGCTGGCGCGCGATGTCAGGGTGTCATTGCCGGCGTCGCCGTTGAGGTTGGACTGGAAGCCGAATGGATCGTCAGCCCCGAACAGCTGGTCGTCGCCATCGCCGCCATTGGCATTGGCGAATTCCTGGACGATCAGGGTGTCGTTGCCGCTGCCACCGAACAGCTCGTCGAAGCCCAGACCACTGTCGATGGTGTCGTCACCGCTGCCGCCGTCGAGGATGTCGGCGCCTTCCAGGCCGGAGATCTGGTCATTGCCGCCAAGGCCGAAGATGCGGTCGTCGCCGTCGGTGCCGATGAGCACGTCATTGCCGTCGGTGCCGCCGATGATGAAGTCGGTGTTGTTACCGAAGTCGTCCACCGTCAGGTTGTGCGTGCCCTGCAGGCGCAAGGTGAAGTCGAGGTTGTCGAGCACGCCGTCGTCGTTCTCGTCGGCGATGAGCCAGGTGTTGCCCGCGCGCAGGGTGTAGAACAGGTCGGTCACGCCATTGCCGCCGCCCACCAGCACGACGCCCAGCTGCGGATTGATGTTGACCTGGCCGCGGAAGAAGAACTCGTTGTTGAGTTCCAGGGTGTCGCCGCCCACCACGCCGGCGCCCTGGAAGTCGGTCAGGGTGTCGAAGGTGGCGAATGGCGAGCTGGGGTTGAAGCCGGTGAAGAACTCGAACTCGTCATCGCCAGCACCACCGGTGAGGGTGTCCTGGCCCGCTTCGCCCATGACCAGGTCATTGCCGGCACCGCCATTGAGGATGTCGTTGCCGGGGCCGGCGAAGATTTCGTCGTTGCCGTCTTCGCCGAAGATCTGGTCATTGCCCTCTCCGCCGAAGAAGTCGTCATTGCCCACGCCGCCATTGAGGACGTCGTTGCCATCATCGCCGTCGAGGGTGTCGTTGCCTTCGCCGCCATTGACGATGTCATTGCCGTCACCGCCCGACATCGTGGTGTCGTTCCCGGCGCCGCCGTTGAGAATGTCGTTGCCGGCGCCACCGGTCAGCAGGTCGCGGTCGGCTTCGCCATTGAGGATGTCATTCCCAGCACCGCCAGTGAGGCGGTCGATGCCCGCTCCGCCGTTGAGGGTGTCGTTTCCGGCGCCGCCATCGATGATGTCGTTGCCGCCATTGCCGTTGACGATGTCGACGCCACCGAGGGCAAAGATGGTGTCGGGGTCGTCGGTGCCATCGATCACATCGCCGCCTTCAGTACCGGCGATGACGAATGCGGTGGCGCCGAAGTCGCTGCGAACGAGGTTGTGGATGCCGTCCAGCTGTACCGCGAAGTCGGTTGCGTCGAAGATGCCGTTGTCGTTGGAGTCGGCGAACAGCAGGGTGTTGGCGGCGCCGATGGCGTAGAAAACTTCGGTAAAACCGTTATTGCCGAAGCCCAGGTTGCTACCCACCGTGGGCACACCGTTGCGGGCGCCCTGGAAGACCAGGCGGTTGGGGAAGCTGGAGAGCCGCAGGATGTCACCGCCGACGTCGCCTGCGCCCTGGAAGTCGGTGACGCGGTCCTGGCTGAGGGAGCTGGATTGGTCACCGGTTTCCACCGTCCAGAAGTAGCTGTCGGCGCCGTTGCCCCCGGTGAGGACATCGGCGCCAAGCCCGCCGGTGAGGGTGTCGTCGCCGCTGCCGCCGAGAAGTGTGTCGTTGCCCGAGTCGCCGGAGAGGTTGTCGTTATCGTCGCCTCCATCAATGGTGTCATTGCCGCCGGAGCCAAGCAGGAAGTCGTTGCCGCCTTGTCCGTTGATAAGGTCGTCGTCTTCCGTGCCGAATGTGAAGTCGTTTCCCGGAGTGCCAGGGAAAGTAGCCATGGATCATTCCTCCCATAGTGGAAAGAGCGAACCGTTACGGCAGGTTCGAGGTCAGGTATAGCCGAGCCAGTCCGGGTGGCCTGAGCGGCTGGACACTCGGCGTGGCGACCGACGGGCAAGCCATGTGGCACCTCATGTCAACGCGCCCGATGGGCTCGGGTGTTGCCGGCTGGCATGTGCACTTTTGCGGTGCACCGATCATGAAGTGATTTGTTACATCTGCTCGTCGTGGGCTTCGACCACCAGCCATTCGGCCAGTTCAATCAATTGTTGGCTGGCGCCCGGACGCTCCGGATAGACCACGTAATAGGCGCCGCCGGTGGGCACCCTGAGGTCGAAGGGGGCCACGAGGTTGCCGTTGGCCAGGTCGTCGCCGATGAGTGACCAGTCCCCCAGTGCCACGCCGGCGCCCTGGGCGGCGACGGAGAGGGCCAGGTCCATGGTGTCGAAGTGGTGCCCGCCACTCAGGGCCCCCGGCGTGTGGCCGGCGGCGAGCAGCCAGGTTTCCCAGTCGTGCTTGTCCCGTGCCGGGTGCAGCAGCACGTGGTGTTCCAGTTCTGCGGGAGTGGTCAGGGGCGCTGACCGTTCCAGGTAGTGCCGGGTGCAGACCGGGGTGAGCTGCTCGTTGAACAGATGATGGGCGGTGACGTTCCCGCCTGGCGCGGTGCCGTAGATGATCGCCGCATCGAACTGGTCGCGGCGGAAATCCACGCCGTAGGCGATGGTGGTAGTCAGCTCCACCGGCACGTCTGGGCGCTCGGCCTGCCACTTCATCAGGCGCGGCAGCAGCCAGCGCATCGCGCAGGTGGGGGCCTTGAGCTGCAGGGCCTTGCGCCGTGCGCCGACTTCTTCCACGGCTTCATCGATCAGGGCGAAGGCCTGCTGGATGCGCGGGTAGAGGTCGCGGCCCTGTTCGGTCAGCGCCAGTCCCCGTGCCTGGCGCAGGAACAGCGGGTAGCCGAGATGGCTTTCCAGCCCGGCAATCTGCCGGCTGACGGCGCCCTGGGTGATGTGCAGCAATTCACCGGCGCGGGTGAAATTGCAGCACTGGGCGGTGATCAGGAAGGTGTGCAGGGCGGGCAGGGGAGGCAGGCGTTTCATCATCTCAGCCATGACTTCAGAACATGGCTAGTATGACGATTTTTACCTTGTCAGTCTTGCCGTCGAGCGGCTCAATTGGCGCCAATCGTGGTTCCCCGCTGCCTTGTGCAGGATGTAGCCACCTTCAGTCTCGCCCAAGGAGCCAATACAATGTCGAATACCCCGCCGACCTTCCCCGAGACCCTGGCCGGTGTCTATATCAACGGCCAGTGGCTGCCCGGCGGCGCCGAACTGGATGTGGTGAACCCTTCCACCGAAGAGCGTCTGGCCACCATCGGCAGCGGCGATGCCGCCCGTGTCGACCAGGCCGTAGAGGCCGCCAGCGCCGCCTTCCCGGCCTGGTCCCGCAGCAGCGGTGCCGAGCGTGGCGCGGTACTGCGCCGCATTGCCGAAGGCGTGCGCCAGTGTCGCGAAACCCTGATCCAGCTGCAGTCGCTGAACAACGGCAAGCCGCTGTTCGAAGCGGCCATCGACGTCGATGACGTGATTGGCACCTTCGAGTACTACGCCGGCCTGGCCGAAGGGCTGGACGCCCAGCAGGACCGCCCGGTGGAGCTGCCGAGCGAAGACTTCGCTGCCCGCCTGCGTCGCGAGCCGGTGGGTGTGGTCGGCCTGATCGTGCCGTGGAACTTCCCCATGGTGACCACCGCCTGGAAACTGGCCCCCGCCCTGGCTGCCGGCTGCACCGTGGTGCTCAAGCCTTCGGAAGTGACTCCGCTGCCGGAGCTGGAACTCGCACGCATCATCGGCGGGGCCGGCCTGCCGGCTGGCGTGCTCAATGTGGTGTGCGGCACTGGCCTTGCGGTGGGCGCGCCGCTGTCGGCCCACCGCAAGGTGGCCAAGGTGTCCTTCACCGGCAGCAACGCCGTGGGCGTGCAGGTGATGCAGCGTGCGGCGGAAACCGTGAAGGGCATCAGCCTGGAACTGGGCGGCAAGTCTTCGCTGCTGGTGCTGGAGAAGGCCGATCTGGACCTGGCCGTCGACCTGGCCTGCGGTGGCGCCTTCTTCAACGCCGGGCAGATGTGTTCCGCGACCAGTCGCGTGCTGGTGGCCGAACCGCTGACCGCGGATTTCCTGGCGCGGGTACAGCTCCGTGCCGAAGCCACCCGGGTGGGTGATCCCTTCAGTGAAGGCGTGGAAATGGGTGCCCTGGTGAACCAGGCGCAGTACCAGCGCGTGCGCGGCCATATCGAGCGCGGCATTGCGGCTGGCGCGCGTCTGGTCTGCGGTGGCGAGCGTCCGTCGGAGCTGGCGCGCGGTTACTTCCTCAAGCCCACCGTGTTCACCGATGTGCCGAAGGACAGCGCCCTGTGGAACGAGGAAATCTTCGGCCCGGTGCTCTGCGTGCGCAGCTTCGCCACCGAGGAAGAAGCCATCGAACTGGCCAACGACAGCGAGTTCGGCCTGGTGGCCAGCGTGGTCAGCACGGACCTGGAAGCCGCCGAGCGCGTCGCCAACGCCCTGCAGGCCGGCATGGTGTGGATCAACTCGCCGCAGGTGATCTTCCCGCAGACCGCCTGGGGTGGTTACAAGCAGAGCAGCATCGGCCGCGAACTCGGCCCATGGGGCCTGGCTTCGTTCCAGGAGCTGAAGCACGTGGTGCGGGCGGTCTGATCACGGCGAAGCGATTTTCTTGTGGGGGGAATTCATTGGCTATGTCTGCAGTAGCTGTTGCTAGGAAATCCCGGTCAGATTTCGGAGCCTGGCAGGGTGGGCTTTAGCCCACGCTGACCTACGATGGTGGGCTGAAGCGGAGTGCCGCCCGGCCCACCCTACGGCTTTGGCGCCGCATCCCAACACTTAACGCAGACATAGCCAATTCATTCGCTTGGGGCGGCGCAGCCGCCCTGGCCTTGTAGCGATTGAAATTGCCCCCGCAGGTTCAGTCGTGCCTGCCCGTTGGCCACTGCTATCTGTAGGCGCACACTGGGCGGTGAACCTGGAAATGGAGTGCTGATCATGGACCTTCAACTACAGAACCGCAGTGCCCTGGTGTGCGGCGGCAGCTCCGGGTTGGGTTTCGGCGTGGCCGAGGCCTTGGCCAGGGAGGGGGTACGGGTCTGCCTGCTGGCGCGCAACCTGTCGAAGCTGGAGCTGGCAGTGGAGCGTATCCGCAAGGAGGGTGGCGAGGCCCAGGCCGTGGCCGTGGACCTCGATGACCTGGGGGCCCTGGACATGGCCATCGAGCAGGTCGTGGCGGCCATCGGTACGCCGGACATCCTGGTTGCCAACAATGGCGGCCCGCCACCGGTGAACGCGGTGGATTTCGATCCGCAACTCTGGCACCGCCAGCTCGATGCCATGCTGCTGAGTTCCATGGCCCTGGTGAATGCCTTCCTGCCGAGCATGCGTCAGCGGCGCTTCGGCCGCATCCTGATGATTTCTTCCACCAGTGTGGTGGAGCCGATTCCCGGCCTGGTGCTGTCCAGCGCCCTGCGCGGCGCGCTGGCCAACTGGGCCAAGACCCTGTCGGCGGAAGTGGCGGCCGATGGCGTGACGGTGAACACCCTGATGCCCGGCTCGTTCTGGACCGAACGCACCGAAACCCTGCTGCTGCGCGCCGCCGAACGCAGCGGCACGCCAGTGGCGAGCCTGATGGCCAAGGAGCAGGCGGCGATTCCGGTGGGGCGTTACGGCGCGGCGGAGGAGTTCGGCGCGGTGGCGGCGTTCCTTGCCAGTCCGTTGGCCAGCTATGTCACCGGGGCGCTGATTCCGGTGGATGGCGGGGTGTTGAAAGGTTGCTAGGGCAGGTCTTCGACCTGCTTGGCGAATGAATTCGCCCCCACGAGAGCCATTCGGGCCTTTCTGTGGGGGCGATTTCAAACGCGATGGGCCGCATGGCGGCCCCAGGGATTCACCACGCGCACGACGGTTCGAAGCTGTCGGCCCGCGCCATTGCCCACATGCGTTCGTAGAAGTCCGCCTCGATCTTGTCCTTGAGCAGGTCCCCCGGCTTGAGGAAGACGTGGATCTGCGAGAACAGGCGAATCTCCTTTTCCGAAACGCGCCGTACCAGGTGGCGGGGTTCGAGCTGGTTGGGGTGTTCCAGGCCAGCGGCGGCGAGCATCTCGGCCAGGGCCTTCAGCGTACTGCGGTGGAACATATGCACCCGCTGGGCCTTGTCCGGCACCACCAGGGCGCGCTGGCGCAGCTTGTCCTGGGTGGCGACGCCAGTGGGGCATTTGTTCGTGTGGCAGCTCTGCGACTGGATGCAGCCGATGGCGAACATGAAGCCCCGCGCCGAGTTGGCCCAGTCGGCGCCGATGGCCAGCACGCTGGCGATGTCGAAGGCGCTGATGATCTTGCCGCTGGCGCCCAGCTTGATCTTGTCCCGCAGGTTCAGCCCCACCAGGGTGTTGTGCACGAACAACAGCCCTTCGCGCAGCGGCACGCCGATGTGGTCGGTGAATTCCAGCGGGGCTGCGCCGGTTCCGCCTTCCTTGCCGTCGACCACGATGAAGTCGGGAAGGATGCCGGTCTCCAGCATGGCCTTGGCGATGCCCATGAATTCCCACGGGTGGCCGAGGCAGAACTTGAAGCCCACCGGCTTGCCACCCGACAGCTCTCGCAACTTCGCGATGAACTGCATCATCTCGATGGGGGTGGAAAAGGCGCTGTGGCGCGAGGGCGAGATGCAGTCCTCGCCCATGGGCACGCCTCGGGTAAGGGAGATTTCCTCGGTGACCTTGTGCTTGGGCAGGATGCCGCCGTGGCCGGGCTTGGCGCCCTGGGATAGCTTGATTTCGATCATCCGCACCTGGGGGTTACGGGCCTGGGTGGCGAAGCGTTCCGGGTCGAACTTGCCGTCGCTGGTGCGGCAGCCGAAGTAGCCGCTGCCCAGTTCCCAGACCAGGTCACCGCCGTTTTCGCGGTGGTAGGGGCTGATGCTGCCTTCGCCGGTGTCGTGATAGAAGTTGCCGAGCTTGGCGCCACGGTTCAGCGCGCGGATGGCGTTGGCGCTGAGGGAGCCGAAGCTCATGGCCGAGATGTTGAACACCGAGGCCGAATAGGGCTGGGCGCACTGCGGCCCGCCCACCAGCACGCGGAAGGCGTGCGGGTCGCTGAGCGGCGCCGGGCGCATGGAATGGCCGATGAATTCGTAGCCGTTCTTGTACACGTCGATCAGGGTGCCGAAGGGCTTGTCGCCCCCTTCGTTCTTGGCCCGCGCATAGACCAGCGAACGCTGGGCGCGGGAGAAGGGCAGGCGGTCGTCGTCGGCTTCCAGCAGGTATTGGCGGATTTCCGGGCGGATGCCTTCGACCAGGTAGCGGATGTTGCCGAGGATGGGGTAGTTGCGGCGCACGGCATGGCGCGACTGCAGCAGGTCGAACACCCCCAGCAGGCTGAGCGCAGCACCCAGCAGAGTAAGCGGCCAGACCCAGTCGTGGTCGGTGAAGGGCAGGCTGAAGAGGGTGAACAGCACGCAGAAGGTGAAGAAGGCGTAGCGGCTCAGCAGCGAAAGGCTCATGCGGACTCCTTGTTTGAGGTACCGGCACAGGGTAGTGCGAATCCGCGGGAATTGCTTTGCCGGGGCTGAAACATGAGGTGTAGGACGACGACGCTGCATACGTGGTCGGGAAAATCTGTGAGCGAATTCATTCGCGAAATGGCCAGGCACCGAGCCGGCCTGAAATGGCCCTCACCCCAACCCACTCCCGGGGGGAGAGGGGGCAGCCCGTGCGCGGGACAGGTTTGAGTCTCTTCTGCTGGCGAAAAGAAAACGGCCCCGAAGGGCCGTTTCCTTTTGACAGCGAGGCGTCAACCGCCGAGGTAGGCGTCGCGGACCTTGGGGTCGTTGAGCAGGTCGTCGCCGCTACCCTGCATGACGATGCGTCCGTTCTCCAGCACGTAGCCACGGTCGGCCAGCTTGAGCGCCTGGTTGGCGTTCTGTTCCACCAGGAAGATGGTCACGCCGTCCTTACGCAACTGTTCGATGATGTCGAAGATCTGCTGGATGATGATGGGCGCAAGGCCGAGCGACGGTTCGTCGAGCAGCAGCAGCTTGGGCTTGCTCATCAGCGCGCGGCCGATGGCGAGCATCTGCTGTTCGCCGCCGGACATGGTGCCGGCGCGCTGCTCGAAACGCTCCTTCAGGCGCGGGAACAGGTGCAGCACCTTGTCCATCTGCTCCTGGAAGTCGCCCTTGGCGGTGAAGAAGCCGCCCATGGCCAGGTTTTCTTCGACGGTCAGGCGGGCGAACACGCGGCGGCCTTCCGGCACGACGGCGATGCTCTTGCGCATGATGTCGCAGGATTCCTGGCCCACCAGCTCTTCGCCTTCATAGCGAATGCTGCCGCTGGCCGCGCGCGGCGAGCCGCACAGGGTCATCAGCAGGGTCGACTTGCCGGCGCCGTTGGCGCCGATCAGGGTGACGATCTCGCCTTTCTTCACTTCCATGCTGACGCCGTGCAGCGCCTGGATCTTGCCGTAGAAGGTGGAAACCTTGTCGAAAGTAAGCATGGCTCAGGCCTCCCCCAGATAGGCTTTGATCACGTCGGGGTTGTTGCGGATCTGCTCCGGCGTGCCGTCGGCCAGGGGGGTGCCCTGGTTGATCACATAGATGTGGTCGGAAATGCTCATCACCAGCTTCATGTCGTGCTCGATCAACAGCACGGTCACGTTGTGCTCGTTACGCAGCATGGCGATCAGCGCCTTGAGGTCGTCGGTCTCACGCGGGTTGAGGCCGGCGGCCGGCTCGTCGAGCATCAGGATGCGCGGACGGGTCATCATGCAGCGGGCGATTTCCAGGCGACGTTGCTGACCGTAGGCCAGGGTGCCGGCCGGGCGGTTGGCAACTTCGGTCAGGTTGACCTTGTCCAGCCAGTGGGCAGCGTAGTCCATGGCCGCGCGTTCGCTCTTGCGGAAGCCCGGAGTCTTCAAGAGGCCAGCGAGGAAGTTGGTGTTGAGGTGGCGGTGCTGGGCGACCAGCAGGTTCTCCACCGCAGTCATTTCCTTGAACAGGCGGACGTTCTGGAAGGTCCGCACCACGCCTTTGCGCGCGATCTTGTGGCCCGGCAGGGCTTCGATCTGCTCGCCATCCAGGCGGATGCTGCCGGAGGTCGGCTGATAGAAGCCGGTCAGGCAGTTGAACACGGTGGTCTTGCCGGCGCCGTTCGGGCCGATCATGGAGACGACTTGTTTTTCCTGAACGGTCAGACCCACCCCGTTGACGGCCAGCAGGCCGCCGAAGCGCATGGTGAGACCGCTTACTTCGAGAATCGCGCGGCTCATTGTTTCAGCTCCAGGTGGGGACGTTGCATTGGCAGCAGGCCTTGCGGGCGCCAGATCATCATCAGCACCATCAGGGCGCCGAACATCAGCATCCGGTACTCGCTGAACTCACGCATGAGTTCGGGCAGCAGGATCATCACGATGGCCGCGAGGATCACACCCAACTGGGAGCCCAGACCACCCAGCACGACGATGGCGAGGATGGTCGCCGACTCGATGAAGGTGAAGGACTCGGGCGTCACCAGGCCCTGGCGTGCGGCGAAGAAGCTGCCGGCAAAGCCCGCGAAGCAGGCGCCCAGGGTGAAGGCGGAGAGTTTGATGACGGTGGGGTTCAGGCCCAGTGCGCGGCAGGCGATCTCGTCTTCGCGCAGGGCTTCCCAGGCACGGCCGAGCGGCATGCGCAGCAGGCGGTTGATCACGAACAGGGCCAGCAGGGCCAGCAGCAGGGCGACCAGGTAGAGGAAGACCACCTTGTTCACCGAGTTGTAGGCAAAGCCGAAGTATTCGTGGAAGGTCTGCAGGCCTTCTTCGGCACGGCGCTCGAAGGACAGGCCGAAGAGGGTCGGCTTGTCGATGTTGCTGATGCCGTTCGGGCCGCCGGTGAGCCAGGTCAGGTTACGCAGCAGGATACGGATGATCTCGCCGAAGCCCAGGGTCACGATGGCCAGGTAGTCACCGCGCAGGCGCAGTACCGGGAAGCCGAGGATGAAGCCGAAGAAGGCTGCCATCAGGCCGGCGATCGGTAGGCACACCCAGAAACCCAGGCCGTAGTAGTGCGAGAGCAGCGCGTAGCTGTAGGCGCCGACGGCGTAGAAGCCGACGTAACCCAGGTCCAGCAGGCCCGCCAGGCCGACCACGATGTTCAGGCCAAGGCCGAGCAGTACGTAGATCAGGATCAGGGTGGCGATGTCCACTGCGCCGCGGGAGCCGAAGAACGGCCAGACCAGGGCGACCACGATCAGGCCGAGGATGACCCAGCGCTGGGTGGAGGGCAGGGTGAGGAAGTTCGCCGTGCCCTTGGACATGCTCGGCAGCTTGGGCGCGGAGGCCCAGGCGCCCTGCACCTTGTCGCGCATCAGTTGCCAGAAGAACATGGCCACGGCGCACGCCGCGATGGTCAGCAGGGTCGCGGTATTGGCGCCGGTGACCACCAGGCCCACGCCGACGACGCTGAGTTTCAGGCCGAGGACCGGGTAGGCGACGGCCAGTACCAGCAGGGCGCTGAAGAATGCCGTTTTGAGTCGAGTATTCATACCTTCTCCACCTCCGGACGGCCAAGGATGCCGGTCGGCCGGAACAACAGGACCAGAACCAGCAGGCTGAAGGCCACGACGTCCTTGTACTGGTCGCCGAAGATGTCGGCGCCGAAGGCCTCGGCTACACCCAGCACCAGGCCGCCGAGCATGGCGCCCGGAATGCTGCCGATGCCGCCGAGTACCGCTGCGGTGAAGGCCTTGATACCGGCGAGGAAGCCGATATGCGGGTTGATCACACCGTATTGCATGCCCAGCAGCACCGCGGCCACGGCGGCCAGGGTGGCGCCGATGACGAAGGTCAGGGCGATGATGTTGTTGGTGTTGATGCCCAGCAGGTTGGCCATCCTGATGTCTTCGGCGCAGGCGCGGCAGGCACGGCCCAGGCGCGAACGGGAGATGAACAGGGTGAGGCCGTACATGACCAGGAAGGTGACCACGAAGATCAGGATCTGCATGTAGGAGATCACCACGCCATTCATGGTGCTCTCGCCAATCACGAAGTTGCCCGGGATCAGGTTGGGGATCGCCTTGTCCTTGGAGTCCTGGGTCAGCAGTACTTCGTTCTGCAGGAAGATCGACATACCGATCGCGGAGATCAGCGGGATCAGGCGGTTACTGCCGCGAAGGGGGCGGTAGGCGACCCGTTCGATGCTGTAACCGTAGGCGCTTGCAACGATGATGCTCGCGGCGAAGGCCGCGATGATGACGACTGGAAGGCTTTCCAGACCGAGCATGGTAAGCCCGGCAATCACGATGAAGGCTACGTACGAGCCGATCATGTAAACCTCGCCGTGGGCGAAGTTGATCATGCCGATGATGCCGTAGACCATGGTGTAGCCGATGGCGATCAGGGCATAGGTGCTGCCAACGGTAAGACCGTTAACCAGCTGTTGCAGATAGTGGTAGAGATCAGGCATTCCCTAACTCCTCGGGCATCACGAAAAGCGGCGCTTGTGGCGCAGCGGAGCCCGTAAAACACGGATAGACAAAGCCCACTGCCTGAGCAGTGGGCTTTGCGTTCTGGCGGGAAGCTTATTTAGCTTCGGTCTTGGTGCCGTCCTTGTGCCACTCGTAAACCACGAAGCTGAAGTCCTTCAGATCGCCCTTCTCGTCGAAGGCCAGGGTACCGGTCGGGGTATCGAACGAGTTGGCGCGCAGGGCAGCAGCGACCTTGGTGGTGTCGTCTTCGCCGGCAATCTTGATGCCGTCGGCGATGACTTTCACGGCGGCGTAGGCCGGGAACACGAACGGACCGCTCGGGTCTTCGTTCTTGGCCTTGAAGGCTTCTACCAGGGCCTGGTTCTTCGGATCCTGGTCGAAGGACTTCGGCAGGGTGAC
Organism: Metapseudomonas phytobenefica; assembly: GCF_043392685.1. Classification (NCBI taxonomy): domain Bacteria; kingdom Pseudomonadati; phylum Pseudomonadota; class Gammaproteobacteria; order Pseudomonadales; family Pseudomonadaceae; genus Metapseudomonas; species Metapseudomonas phytobenefica. The sequence goes on from NZ_JBHZGM010000003.1 coordinate 186,561, forward strand.
CAGCAGGCCTTCGGAAGCCGGGCCAGCGATGGCGGACAGTTCCTTGTTGCCTACGCCTTCCGGACCCATGAAGCGGACCTTCAGGCCTTTTTCAGCCGACTGGCGCAGCAGCAGGCCCAGTTCCGGGTGGTAGCCGCCGTAGTAGACGAAGTCCACGCCGTTCTGCTTCAGCTTGGCAATGATGGTGGAGAAGTCCTTGTCGCCGGCGTTGATGCCTTCGAACAGCGGAACCTTGACGCCCTTGGCTTCCAGGGTCTGCTTCACGGCAGTGGCGATACCTTCGCCGTACTGCTGCTTGTCGTGGAGGACGGCAACGGACTTCGGCTTGATATTGTCGGCGATGAAGTTGCCGGCGGTCGGGCCTTGCAGGCTGTCGAGGCCGATGGTGCGGAACACCAGCTGGTAACCACGGGAGGTGATGTCCGGGCTGGTGGAGGCGGCGGTGATCATCAGGACGCCTTCGTCTTCATAGATGTCGGACGCGGGCTGGGTGGAGCTGGAGCAGAGGTGGCCAACCACGTAGTGAATACCGTCGTTGACGATCTTGTTGGCTACGGCGACGGCCTGTTTCGGATCGCACGCATCGTCGTACACCACGCCTTCGAGCTGAGCGCCGTTCACCCCGCCGGCCTTGTTGATCTGCTCGATCGCCATCTTGGCGCCAATGAATTGCATCTCACCGTACTGGGCAACCGCACCGGTCACCGGGCCGGCCAGGGCGATCTTGATGGTATCGGCTGCTACGGAGTAGCTGGCGACACCGGCTAGAGCCATGGCGGCGAACAGTTTGGAAATCTGCTTGGTAGCCTTGTTCATAGTGCTCCACTCTTGTGTTTTTCGTTGTTGTTGTCCTGTTTGCCGGAGCTACGGGACAGGGAGTTGCACCCCGCCAACACCCCCCGGCAACTGTACCGGAACAGTGTAGATTGCTGATTTGCGGCTTGAAAAGTCGGGTTGTAATGGCGGAATGATCTTGTGTCGCTTAATCGAAACAAACGTATAGAAATACGGCGTGCCTTGAGAGTGGTTGGTGGCGTCGGGCCAGGCTTGTCTGAAAGTTGACCGACGCTATCATTGCGCCCCCCAATCCTTTCGTTACCAACCAACTCAAAACAAGCCATGAACGATAACGCTAGCACCCTCTATGCCAAGCTGCTCGGCGAAACCGCCTCCATCACCTGGGAAGAGCTGCAGCCCTTCTTCGCCCGTGGCGCGCTGCTCTGGGTGGATGGCGCCGAAGACCTGGTAGGCGTGGCGCTGGCCGTGGCCGAAGACGACAAGGCCCGGGTTTCGGCCCTGCTGGCCGAAGGCAAGCTGAGCAAGGTCGAGGAGTCCCGTGCCCAGGACCTGCTGGCGCGTGACCCGAAACTCTGGGCTGTAGTAGTCGCACCCTGGGTATTGATCCAGGAGCGGGACGAGGCGCCTACCCGTCACTGACGGAGCGCCCGAATGGAGGCCAGGGAAGGCGTCCAGAAGTGTGCCGGCCGCCTGATCGCGCACTGATCAGGGGCAACCGGCGAATCTGGTGGGGCGAGCTAGACTGAACCCACCTTCTACTTCCATCTGATAGCAACAGGGAGCGTCATCATGTTCGAACCAGGCCATGTACATCGGTCTAGCTTGCCCGGAATGCCGGGACAGAAGTTCTCCATCGACGTTTATTACGAAGCGCGTCCGAATGCGAAGGAAGGCACCATGCTGCATTTCCGCATGGTGGGTGAAATCGACGGCAGGCAATTCTCGGAAGAGTTCGAGATGCATCGCGATACGGCGTTCAATTTCGCCAGCATCATTTCCAAGGTGGCGATGAAGAACGGGTTGCACCCCAACACTACGCTGATCATGCGTGACCACAAGGAATACGACAAAATCTTCGAAGACATTCGCCGCGTTCTCGGCGCTGCGCCGGGTGAGACGGTGAACCTCGACCATCTGCAGAAGGACGGTCTCTGACCGACTACCTGCCCAGGCAATTCAGCTTGGGTTCTTCCTGTGGGGGCGATTGAAATCACCCTCACAGTCTTGCCCACCTATGCGCTGACCCAGCGCTGGCGCATCCAGCCACTCAAGGCATCCACACCCAGCACGAGCACCAGCATGGCGAGGATCACGCTGGCGGCCTGGGCTTCCTGGAACAGTGACAGGCTCATGTAGAGCATCTGCCCGAGGCCACCGGCGCCAACGAAGCCCAGCACGCTGGCCATGCGGATGTTGTTCTCCCAGCGATAGAGCATGTAGGCCACCAGTTGCGGCCAGACTGCCGGCAGGGTGCCGTAGCAGAAGGCGGTGATGCGTCCGCCGCCGTTCAGGCGGATGGCTTCGGCCGGTTCCGCCGGGGTGTTTTCCAGGGCTTCGGCAAACAGCCGGCCGAGCACGCCAGCGGTATGCAGGGCCAGGGCCAGGGTGCCGGCGTTTGGGCCGAGGCCGGCAGCCAGCACCATCAACGCTGCCCAGACCAGTTCCGGCACGGCACGCAGGGCGTTGAGCACCAGCCGCGCGCCACCCTGGGCAACACTGCCGAAGCGGCCGGCGGCGGGGATGGCGAAGAGCATCCCCAGCAAGGCTGCCAGCAGGGTGCCCAAGGCCGACATGGCGAGGGTTTCCATGGCACCCCAGCCGATGGCGGCAAGATGCGCTGTGGACAGGTCGGGCTTGAGGAAGCGCGCCGCGTAGCTGCCCATCTGTTGCAGGGCATCGCCACCGACCAGCGCGCCGAGATCGATGCCCAGCCATATGAAGGAAGTGATCGCCGCCGCCAGCAGGGCGAGCAGCACGAGGAAATTGCCCGTCCTCACGCGAACCTCCCGCGCAGGAAGCGGCTGAGCAGGTCGGCCAGGAATACCAGGAGGAGGAAGGTCAACAGCATGCTGGCGACTTCACCGCCGGCGAACATGCGCATGGACAGGTCCATCTGCTGGCCCAGGCCACCGGCACCGACGAACCCCATCACCACCGAAGCGCGCACCGCGCATTCCCAGCGGTAGACGGTGTAGGAAATCATCTCCGCCGCCGCACTGGGCAGCACCCCGTAGGCGAACGCGGCCAGGCGCGGGCTGCCGGCGGCGAGCAGGGCGCGGGTGGGACGCGGGTCGACGGATTCGAAGATTTCCGCATAGACCTTGCCGAGCATGCCGCTGTAGGTGATGGCGATGGCCAGCACCCCGGCGGTCGGGCCCAGGCCCACGGCGCGGACGAAGAGCAGCGCCCAGACGATTTCCGGCACGCTGCGCAGGAAAATCAGCAGTCCGCGCACCGGCCAGCGCAGGGCCTGCGCCCACCAGGCCGGGCGACCGCCACGGGCCAGGGCGGACAGCGACAGCGCACGGCTGGCCCAGAGCGAAGCGGGCAGGGCGATCAGCAGCGCCAGGCTCATGCCGGCGGTGGCGATGGCCAGGGTTTCCAGGGTGGAGCGGCCCAGCAGCAGGAGGAAGTCCCCACTGTGTTCCGGAGGCCAGAAGCCGGAGAGAAACTGCCCCATGGTGCGGGCGTTGCCTTCATCCAGCAGGACGGCCGGGTTCAGCTCGCTCAGTTCCAGGCCGGGCCAGAGCAGCACCACGGCCAGCACGGTGAGCAGCAGCCGGGGCAGTGCCGCGGGGTCGCGAGGGGCGGTATTCAGCATCGCGGGATATGCAGCGCCGGGGCGGCCACGGGCGGCGAGGACGGCACGTTGCCGCGCAGCTGCTCGTTGGCGTAGAGGGCGTCCAGGTCGGCCTGGCTCACGGCCTCGCGGGGACGGTCGAAGGCGATGCGGCCATCGCGTACGCCGACGATGCGCGGGAAGTGCGCCAGCGCCAGGTCCACCGCGTGCAGGCTGGCCAGCAGGGTGACGCCACGGCGGCTGGCGTCGGCGCAGAGCACGCCGAGGGTGTGGTCGGCCAGCACCGGGTCCATGGCGGAAACCGGTTCGTCGGCCAGGATCAGCTCCGGCGTCTGGTAGAGCACGCGGGCGATGCCCACGCGCTGCAGTTGGCCACCGGAGAGCTGGTCGCAGCGCTGGAAGAGCTTGTCGGCAAGGTCGAGGCGCGCCAGGGCGGCCTGGGCGCCAGCGCTGTCCAGCGGGTGCAGCAGGTTGAGCAAGCCCTTGGCCAGGGACCATTGGCCGAGCTTGCCGGCCAGCACGGCGGTGACCACCCGCTGGCGCGGCGGAATCGGCGGGGCTTGGTGCACCAGACCAATGTGCGCGCGCAGGCGCTGGCGCGCCCGCGGGGATAGCGACCAGGGCGCGCTGCCGAGCAACTGGAGCTGCCCGGCAGACGGCTTGAGGCTGGTGGCCAGCAGGCGCAGCAGGCTGGTCTTGCCGGCACCGGACGGGCCGATGATGGCGACCCGCTCGCCGTCGGCGACGTTCAGGTCGATACCTCGGAGCGCCGGATGGCCGTTGGCGTGGATCAGGTCCACGCCATGCAGCGACAGGCTCACTTCAAGAGGCCGGCCGAGCGTGCGGCTTCCTCGATGCCCTGGTAGTTCTCGGGCTTGGTCGGAATGAAGCGGCTGGCGGCCTGCAAGTCGAGGATCGCCTTGTGCTCCGGGTTGGCCGGGTCGAGGGCGAGGAAGGCCTGCTTGATCTTCTCGGCCAGTGCCGGGTCGAGGGTGCCGCGCACGGTCCAGTTGTAGTCGTAGTAGGTCGGCGTGGTGGCGAAGACCTTCACCTTGTCGGTGTCGACCTTGCCGGAGTCCACCAGTTTCTGCCAGACGCTGGCGTTGAGCACGCCGGCATCCACCTTGCCGGCCTGGACCCAGGCCACGGTGGCGTCGTGGGCGCCGGAGTAGGCGACGCGGGAGAAGTACTGCTCGGGAACGATGCCGTCCTTCTGCATGAAATAGCGCGGCATCAGGCTGCCGGAGGTGGAGGACACCGAACCGAAGGCGAAGGTCTTGCCCTTGAGGTCCTGCAGGGACTGCACCGCCGGGTCGGCGCTGATGAACTTGCTGGTGAACTGCTCGTCCTGTTCACGCTGTACCAGCGGGATGGCGTTGCCGGTCTTCAGGCGGGCCTGGACGAAGGTGAAGCCGCCGAGCCAGGCCATGTCCAGGCGGTCGGCCGCCAGGGATTCGACCACGGCGGCATAGTCGGCCACGGGTACGAACTCGACCTTCATGTCCAGTTGCTGCTCGAGGTAGGCGCCGAGCGGCTTGAACTTGCGCAGCAGTTCAGTGGGGGCTTCATCGGGAATGGCCGAAACCTTGAGGACGTCGGCGGCCTGGGAGACGACAGCGGAAACGGACAGCGCGATGCCTGCCACAAGGGCGAGAGAGCGTTTGAACATGGGATTCTCCGGTTCAATAGCGGAAAAGGCAGGCGGATTATAGTTATCGCGCGTTGGCATGGAAGCTTCACGTTGCCGAGCAGGCGTTTAAGATGTGGGTTTCGCCAAATGCACGGAGTTCTGGCATGACCGATTCGTTGCCTTCCATCGCCTTCGCAGGTATCGGCCTGATGGGCCTTCCGATGACCCGTCGCCTGCTGGCCGCGGGCTTTCCGCTGACAGTGTGGAACCGATCCCCGGAGAAATGCGTCTCCCTGGTGGAACAGGGCGCCCGCTGCGTGAAGACCCCGGCAGAGCTCTGCGCCGAGGCCGATATCGTCATGCTCTGCCTGGCCGATACCCGCGTGGTGCGCAAGGTGGTGTTCGGCGAGGGCGGCATAGCCGAAGGCGCGAAACCGGGCCAGCTGCTGGTGGACTTTTCCAGCCTGGAACCGGCCGCCACCCGCGAGATGGCCGCCGAACTGGAAGCCCGCACCGGCATGCGCTGGATGGATGCCCCGGTCTCCGGCGGCACCCCGGGCGCCGAGGCTGGCACCCTGGCGATCATGGCCGGCGGTCATGAGGACGACGTGGAACGGGTCCGGCCGATCCTTGCGCATCTGGGCCAGCGCCTGACCCGCATGGGCCCGGTGGGGGCCGGCCAGGTGACCAAGGTGTGCAACCAGATGATCGTGGCCTGCAATGCCCTGGTGATCGCCGAAGTGGTGGCCCTGGCGGAAAAGGCCGGGGTGGACGCCAGCCTGATCGCACCGGCCCTGGCCGGAGGTTTCGCCGATTCCAAACCCCTGCAGATCCTCGGGCCGCAGATGGCCGAGAGCCGCTTCGAGCCCATCAAGTGGCACGTGCGCACCCTGCTGAAGGACCTGGACACCGCCGTGCGGCTGTCCCGCGAACATGACTCGGCCACGCCCATCAGCGGCCTGGCGGCGCAACTGATGCGCTTGCACGGCAGCCAGGGCAATCTGGAGCGTGATCCGGCTACGCTGGTGGAAATGTACCGGGAGAATCACTGATGAAGATCGCCGCCAACCTGTCCCTGCTGTTCACTGACCGCCCGTTGATCGAGCGTGTCATCGCTGCCCGCGTCGCCGGATTCGATGGCGTCGAGGTGCAGTTTCCCTACGAGTTGCCGGCGATCCGCATGAAGGAAGTGCTGGAGGCGGCCGGCTTGCCGCTGATCCTGTTCAACCTGCCGGCCGGCGACCTGATGGAAGGCGGCCCGGGCCTGGCCGCGGTGCCGGAGCGCCAGGAACAGTTCGACGACGCGCTGGAACAGGCGCTTTCCTACGCCGCCATGACCCGGCCGCGCTTCGTCAACGTGCTGGCCGGGCGCCAGGCCGAGGGCGTCAGCCGCGACCGAGCGCTGGCCTGCCTCGCGGCCAACCTGCGCAAGACCGCCGAAGCCTTCGCCGTGCTGCATATCGGTGTGGTCTGCGAGGCGATCAACCCGCTGGACATGCCGGGATTCCTGATCAACACCCCGGAGCAACTGGACCAATTGCTGCGGGATGTCGATCACCCCAACCTGCAAGCGCAGTACGACCTCTATCATATGGCCCGCCAGGGCGTGGATGCGGCGGCGGGCATCCGCCTGCTGGCCGGGCGCATCGGCCATGTGCAGTTCGCCGATTGCCCCGGCCGAGGCGAGCCGGGCTCGGGCAATGCCGACTTCGGTCCGGCCCTGCGGGCCTTGCAGGAAGACGATTATCCCGGCTGGCTGGGCGCCGAATACAAGCCCACTGGCGTCACCGCCGAGACCCTCGGCTGGCTGCCGGAGTGGAAGGCCAGGCTGGCCTGAACCAACGAACACGACCTTTGTCGGGGCGAATTCATTCGCTGAGCGGACCGCCAGGTTCGGCGATGGATGCAATCGGTGGGCGCGGTGCGCCCATTAGCGAATGAATTCGCCCCCACGGAAAACTGATTCAGCTTCTGTAAGAGAGACCCAGATGACCGACCCTATCCGCCTGACCCAGTACAGCCATGGCGCTGGCTGCGGCTGCAAGATTTCCCCCAAGGTGCTGGAAGTGATCCTCGCCGGCAGCGGCGCGCAGAACCTCGACCCGAAGCTCTGGGTGGGCAATGCCTCCAAGGACGACGCGGCGGTCTATGCGCTGGACGATGAACGCGGCGTGGTGTCCACCACCGATTTCTTCATGCCGATCGTCGACGATCCCTATGATTTCGGCCGTATCGCCGCCACCAACGCCATCAGCGACATCTACGCCATGGGCGGCGACCCGCTGATGGCCATCGCCATCCTCGGCTGGCCGGTGAACCTGCTACCGCCGGAAGTGGCCCGCGACGTGATACGCGGCGGTCGCTCGGTATGCGATGACGCAGGTATCCCGCTGGCCGGCGGACACTCCATCGATGCCCCGGAACCGATCTTCGGCCTGGCCGTCACCGGCGTGGTGGACAAGCGCAACATGAAGCGCAACGACACCGCCAGCGCCGGCTGCAAGCTATACCTGACCAAGCCGCTGGGGATCGGCATCCTCACCACCGCGGAGAAGAAGGGCAAGCTGCGCGAGACCGACGTGGGCCTGGCCCGCGACTGGATGTGCACCCTGAACAAGCCCGGCAGCCGCTTCGGCAAGCTGGCGGGGGTCACCGCCATGACCGACGTGACCGGCTTCGGCCTGCTCGGCCACCTGGTGGAAATGGCCGACGGCAGCGGCCTGACCGCCCGTATCGACTACGCCAAGGTACCCAGCCTGCCCGGTGTCGAGTACTACCTGGAACAGGGCTGCGTGCCCGGCGGCACCCTGCGCAACTTCGACAGCTACGGTCATCGCCTGGCGCCGCTGGCCGAGGTGCAGAAGCTGCTGCTCTGCGATCCGCAGACCAGCGGTGGCCTGCTGGTGGCGGTGACGCCGGACGGCGAGGCGGAGTTCCTTGCCGTGGCCGAGGAACTCGGCCTGCAACTGGCGCCGATCGGCCAGCTGTACGAGCGACAGAGTCTCGCGGTAGAGGTGTTCTGATGCGTCCCGATACCTCGAACTACCGCGAAATCTTTCTCAACGACGTGCCCATGATGGATGCCCGCGCCCCCGTGGAATTCGCCAAGGGCGCCTTCCCACACACGGTCAACCTGCCGCTGATGAACGACATCGAGCGGCAGAAGGTGGGCACCTGCTACAAGCAGCATGGCCAGGAAGCCGCCATCGCCCTGGGCCACCAGCTGGTCAGCGGCGACATCAAGGCCGAGCGCATCGAGGCCTGGGCTGCCTTCGCCCGCGCCAATCCCCTGGGTTATCTCTACTGCTTCCGTGGCGGCCTGCGCTCGCAACTGGTCCAGCAATGGCTGAAGACCGAAGCGGGCATCGAGTATCCACGGGTGAAGGGCGGCTACAAGGCGATGCGGACCTTCCTCCTGGAAACCACCCAGCAGGCGGTGGAGCAGTGCGACTTCGTGCTGGTGGGCGGCCTGACCGGCACCGGCAAGACTGACGTGATCACCCAGCTGGCCAACAGCCTGGACCTGGAAGGCCATGCCAACCACCGTGGCTCCAGCTTTGGCAAACGCGCCACGCCGCAGCCGGCGCAGATCGATTTCGAAAACCGCCTGGCCATCGACATCCTGAAGAAGCGTGCCGCCGGCCATGAACAGTTCGTGCTGGAAGACGAAGGGCGCATCGTCGGCAGTTGTTCCGTGCCGCTGGAGCTCTACCAGGGCATGCAGAACTACCCGCTGGTGTGGCTTGACGACAGTTTCGAGGACCGCGTCGAGCGCATCCTGCGCGACTACGTGGTGAACCTGTGCGCCGAGTTCATCGACACCCACGGTGCCGACCACGGCTTTGCCCGATTCGCCGCGCGCATGCGCCAGAGCCTGGCGAACATCGTCAAGCGCCTGGGCGGCGAGCGTCACCAGCGCATGTCGGCGCTGATGGACCAGGCCCTGGCCGAGCAGGAGGCCACCGGCAAGGTGGACCTGCATCGCGCCTGGATCGAAGGGCTGCTGCGCGAGTATTACGACCCCATGTACGCCTTCCAGCGCGAGAGCAAGGCGTCGCGCATTGAGTTCGCCGGGGAACAGGCGGCGGTGCTGGAATACCTGCGTCAGCGTGAACGGGCACGGGCCCGCGCGGGCTGACCGAACGGGGCCGGGATTCTAGGCGGGATTCGAATCTATCGGCCTCAATGGCCTCACTTTGCTGTTGCCCAGGCCGTGGGAGTGGCGCAGGAAATCCTCGACCACCACCAGCGGCTGGGGCCGGCTGAGCAGGTAGCCCTGGAGGTAGTCGCAGCCGTGGCTGCGCAGGAAATCCAGCTGCTCGCGGGTCTCCACGCCTTCGGCCACCACCTGCAGGTGCAGGGTGTGGGCCATGCCGATGATGGCCTGGACGATCTCCATGTCGGCGCGGCTGTCGGGAATGTCCATGACGAACGAGCGGTCGATCTTCAGGGTGTCCAGCGGCAGGCGCTTGAGGTAGGCGAGGGAGGAATAGCCGGTTCCGAAATCGTCGATGGAGATGCTCACACCCAGGCCACGGATACCCTCCAGCAGGCGCAGCGCCTGGCTGACGTTGCTCATCAGGGCGTTTTCCGTGACTTCCAGCTCCAGCCGTTGCGGGCGGATGCCGTTTTCCGTCAGGGCGCGTTGCACCTCCTCCACCAGGTCGTCACGGCTGAGGTTCAGCGCCGAGCAGTTCACCGCCACGCGCAGGTCGTGGAAGCCCAGGGCGGCAAGGCTGGAGAGGTCGCGACAGGCCTGGCGCAGCACCCAGCCATCCAACTCGGCGATGAACCCGTTGGTCTCGGCAACGCTGATGAAACGATCCGGCGACAGCAGTCCCAGTTGCGGGTGCTGCCAGCGCACCAGGGCTTCCAGCTTGGTCACCTGGCCGCTGTGCAGGTCGAGGATCGGCTGGTAGTTGAGGAACAGCCCCTCGTTCCTGGCCAGCGCCAGGCGCAGTTCTTCTTCCAGCTGCAGTTCGAAGGTGGCCTTGTTCTTCAGGTGGCGGCTGAAGAAATGCAGGTTGTTGCGGCCGTTGTTCTTGGCCTGGTAGAGCGCGAGGTCGGCGTGCTTGAGCAACTCCTCGCAGGTTTCGCCGTCGTCGGGGAAGAGGCTGATGCCGATGCTGGTGGTCATGGTGACATTGCGCCCGGCCAGCAAAATGGGCTCTTTCATGCGCTGCAGGATGCGCTGGGACAGGGCCTTGGCTTCGCTCATGCTGCCCAGGCTGGCGAGCACGCAGAACTCGTCACCGCCCAGGCGGGCAATCACATCGTCGCGTCGCAGGACGCTGCGAACCCGCTCCGCCACTACCTTGAGCAGTTCGTCCCCGGCATCGTGGCCCAGGCTGTCGTTGATGCGCTTGAAGTGGTCCACGTCCAGGAACATCACCGCCAATGGCTGCTTGAGCTGAGCCTGGGCGAGCAGCTTTTCCGGGAAGAACTCATTGAAGGCGTGGCGATTGGGCAGGTTGGTCAGGGCGTCGTAGTGGGCGACGTTCTGCAGCTTCACCTTCACCTGTTCCAGCTCCCGCAACAGGGTGCTGACGTGCTGCAGGTCGCGATCCTTGAGTTGCAGCTTCTTGTCGGCCCAGGCCACACCGAGGGCGGACAGCAGCACCATGCCGGCGATCACCGCCAGGGTGGAGCCGAGTTGTACGGCGTTGTCGGCACGCTCGAGCTGCAGTTCGGTGCCGACCGGCACCACCAGTTGCAGGGCCAGCATCCCGGTGAAATGCATGGCGCAGATCGCGGCGCCCATGGCCAGGCTGGCGGGAATCTTCAGCAGCTGGTGGCCTTCGTGGTGGTCACGGAAAAAGCTGGATAGGAGCATGGCGGCCAGGCTGGCGGTGATGGCGACGCCCACCGAGACCGCGACCATGGCGGGGTGGTAGTACTGGGTGGCCGCCGAACGCATGGCGGCCATGCCGCAGTAGTGCATCAGGGTGATGCCCAGGCCCACGACAAGAGCCGCGATCACATAGTGTCGGGGGGAGAGCCTGGCTCGCCCGAGGATATACATGCCCACCAGTGAAGCGGCGACCACGATCAGCAGGGAAAGGGCGGTGGTGGGGATGTCGTAATCGATGCTGATCGGCGCCTCGAACGCCAGCATGGCGATGAAGTGCATCGCCCAGATTCCGCCGCCCAGGCAACAGGCGCCGAGCCAGCTCCACCAGCGCCGGGTTTCCGCCTGCCGTGCATGGGCCACCCGTTCGGCCATGTCGAAGGCGCAGTAGCCGGCGCCGGAGGCCACCAGGAAGGCCAGCAGCACCAGCCAGCTGTTATGGCTGCAAGCCAGCAGGATCTGGCCATCCGCGGGGAGTTCGGTAGCGAAACGCAAGCCCAGCCAATCCATAGAAAAATTCCCATGCAAGCGGTTCGAGATCGCGGAAAATAATCTACTGGCACAATGCCGTCAGTCTACTCAGCGTAGGGGATCTTTCTGGCACCACCGTGCCTGGGCGCTGAACGGTCGCCGACATTGAATGGCTGGCGGGGAAGGGGCATCTGTCAGCGGAGCATCGGGTTACATAAATCACACGAATAATCGCAGACAGTTGTCATCAGGAGGCTCTAGATTGCTGCATCGAACCCCGGCATGCGGTAATCCGGGCGCCTGACAACAACGAGACCGACACATGCAGCCATCTCCTCAAGCGGCCAATGCCTGGCGCGTGCTCTTCCTGCTGTTCCTGGCGAACCTGTTCAACTTCTTCGATCGGACCATTCCGGCCATCATCATCGAGCCGGTTCGCCACGAGTGGAGCCTCTCCGACTTCCAGCTCGGCCTGATCGGCACCGCCTTCACCCTGGTCTATGCCATTGCCGGGGTGCCGCTGGGACGCATGGCCGATACCGGCGCGCGCAGGAAGATCATGGGCTGGGGACTGGCAGTGTGGAGCGGGCTGACGGCGGTGAACGGCCTGGCCTGGAACTTCTGGAGCTTCCTCCTGGTGCGCATGGGCGTGGGCATCGGCGAGGCCAGCTACGCACCGGCGGCAAACTCGCTGATCGGTGACCTGTTTCCCGCCCACAAACGCGCCCGCGCCATGGGCATCTTCATGCTCGGCCTGCCGCTGGGGCTGGTGCTGGCCTTCTTCACCATCGGCGCCATGGTCAAGGCCTTCGACAGCTGGCGGGCGCCGTTCTTCATCGCCGCCGTGCCGGGGCTGATCCTGGCCCTCTTCATGTTCTTCATCAAGGAACCGGCGCGCGGTGCCGCCGAGGCGGTGAAGGTTTCCAGCGCAGCGCCGGTGGACAAACCGCTGCGCCGGGTGCTGGCGATCCGTACCTTCTGGTGGCTGACCGTCGCCGGCCTGACCTACAACTTCGCCACCTATGCCACCAACTCCTTCATGGTGCCGATGCTGCAGCGCTACTTCCTGATGCCGCTGGAGCAGGCGGCCATCGCCACCGGGATCATCACCGGCCTCACCGGCCTCGTGGGCCTGACCCTGGGCGGCTGGGTGGCGGACAAGGTGCACCAGAGGTCCGAGCGTGGCCGCCTGTTGCTGGCTGCCTTCAGCATGGCGGTTGCGGCCGCCTGCACCGGTTACGCGCTGATGGCCGGACGTATCGAGGTCGGCCTGTTCGTCGGCGTGTTCAGCCTGGGCTGGCTGTTCGCCTACAACTTCTACACCTGCGTCTACACCGCCATCCAGGACGTGGTGGAACCGCGCCTGCGGGCCACTGCCATGGCGCTGTTCTTCGCCGGCCTCTACCTGCTCGGCGGCGGCCTCGGCCCGGTGGTGGTGGGCTTGCTGTCGGACCACTACTCCCAGGTGGCGATGCTGGCGGCCGGTGCCGGTGAAATGAACGAAACCTTCAAGGCCGTGGGCCTGCACAACGCCATGTACCTGGTGCCGGCGGCGCTCACCCTGACCATGCTGGCCCTGTTCCAGGCCGCCCGTTGCTTCGTGCGCGATGCGGCCAACATGCGCCAGGGCCTGGCGGCGTCGATGGCCTGACGCTGCGTGGCAATGACGGACGACGAGGAAAAGGGGGGAAAGCGGCATCGCCATGCCGCTTTCAACAATGCCGGCGACGGCCCTGTCCGGATGACCACAATCCGCCCTTGTTAATCTTCCGCTCGCGGCAAGGAAGGCGTATGTTCGCCGGCTGCTCTGCGAGGCCCCGATGATGTCGTTCCATTCCCTTTCCCACGTGCAGGAACGGCCATGAAGCTGTCCGGTCGTGGTGTCTTGCTGTCCTTGACGGCGTCCGTCCTGTTTGCCCTGATGCCCGGTTACGTGCGCGAGCTGGCGCCGCTGGATGGCGTGCAGGTGTTCGCCCAGCGGGTGCTCTGGTCGATCCCGGCGGTGCTCCTGCTGTTGATGCTGACCCGCCAGTGGCCCACATTCGTTGCCGTGCTCGGCCGACTGAAGCGCGAGCCATTGCTGCTGGCCAGCCTGCCGCTGGCAGCGGTGCTGATCGGCCTGCAATGGGGGCTGTTTCTCTGGGCGCCTTTGCAGGGGCGGATGCTGGAGGTGTCTCTCGGCTATTTCCTGCTGCCCCTGGCGATGGTGCTGGCCGGGCGGGTGTTCTACGCCGAGCGCCTGCGGCCGTTGCAATTGGTGGCGGTACTCTGCGCCCTGGTCGGCGTGCTGCACGAGCTCTGGCTGACCCGCGCGTTCTCCTGGCTGACTCTCGTCACTGCACTGGGCTATCCGCCGTACTTCATGTTGCGGCGCTGGATGAAGCTGGATGCGTTGTCCGGTTTCATCCTGGAAATGGCGGTGCTGGCGCCCCTGGCCGTGTGGCTGATCGCGAGTTTCTCGCCGCCGGGTGCCTTCAGTCAGGTGCCGCAACTCTGGTGGCTGATTCCCGGCCTGGGTTTGCTGGGCACCCTGGCATTCGCGGCCATGATGGCGTCCAGCCGGCTGCTGCCAATGGGGTTGTTCGGGATTCTCAGCTACGTGGAACCGGTGCTGTTGTTCGCGGTGGCGGTGGCGTTCCTGGGCGAGCCCTTCAACCCCGACCAGCTCTGGACCTACCTGCCGATCTGGCTGGCCGTGTTGCTGATCGGCGGCGACAGCGCGGTGCTGTTGCGCCGGCAGGCCCGCAAAGGTTTCTGAACAGGGCCGCTCAGCGCCCCGCCAGGGCGTCCAGCACGTGGTCGCGCAGCAGCGGGGCGAGGTTTTCCGGGTGGGGCTCACCGGGCTCAAGCCAGGCCAGTTCTTCCAGCTCGGCCGCCGCTTCCACGGCGTAGTGCAGGCGAGCGATGAAGATTTCGGCATCCACCCAGGTATCCGCCTCATTGGCGGCCGGCGCGTGGAAGCGGCCCAGCGGGGTCAGGACCGATGCCTCCAGGCGCAGCTGGAGTTCTTCCCAGAGTTCGCGTTGCAGGGCCTGAAGCGGGCTCTCGCCAGCTTCGCGCTTGCCGCCGGGCAGCATCAGCGCGCGGGTGCCGCGTTTGCGCACCAGCAGCAGGCGGTCTTGCGGGTCGAGCAGGCAGGCGGCGGCGATATTCAGGGTCGTCATGGTGTCTTGGCTTCGGGCAGGAGTGGTTCGTGCAGCTGCACCACACCGGTGGGAAAGCTGCGTTGCTCGCGAATCCGGGGGCGTTCAGGAGCCGGGGGGGACGGCGCTGTACACCCGTTTATCGAGCAGCCTGGCAGAGTAGCAGGTTCCGGCCTGCGAACCAGCCCAGGCCGGGTTTTCCGTCTCTGGCGCGTTCGGAAATCGGGCGTTTGCGCCCGACTCCGGTTAACCTATGCAGCTATTTACGCTTTTTATCGAGGTAGCCCCGTGTTTTCCCAATTCGCCCTGCACGAACGTCTGCTCAAGGCCGTTGCCGAACTCAAATTCGTCGAGCCGACCCCGGTGCAGGCGGCGGCTATCCCGCCGGCCCTGGAAGGGCGCGACCTGCGGGTGACCGCCCAGACCGGTAGCGGCAAGACCGCCGCCTTCGTCCTGCCGCTGCTCAATCGCCTGATTGGCGAGGCCAAGCCCCGCGAGCGCATCCGCTCGCTGATCCTGCTGCCGACCCGCGAGCTGGCGCAGCAGACCCTGAAAGAGGTGGAGCGCTTTTCCCAGTTCACCTTCATCAAGTCCGGCATCGTCACCGGCGGGGAAGACTTCAAGGTGCAGGCAGCGATGCTGCGCAAGCTGCCCGACGTGCTGATCGCCACGCCCGGCCGCCTGATCGAACACCTGAACTCGGGCACCGTGGATCTGCGCGAGGTGGAAGTGCTGGTGCTGGACGAAGCCGACCGCATGCTCGACATGGGCTTTGCCGAGGACATGCAGCGCATCACCGAACTCTGCACCAACCGCCAGCAGACCCTGCTGTTCTCCGCCACCACCGGTGGCGCCGCGCTGCGCGAGGTTTCCGCCAGCGTGCTGCGCAATCCGCTGCACCTGCGGCTGAACAGCGTCGACCAGCTCAACGAGAACACCCGCCAGCAGATCATCACGGCCGACCATCCCGAGCACAAGGAACAGCTGGCGCGCTGGCTGCTGGCCAACGAGACCTACCAGAAGGCGATCATCTTCACCAACACCCGCGCCCAGGCCGATCGCCTGTACGGGCATCTGGTGGCCGGTGGCTACAAGGCGTTCGTGCTCCACGGCGAAAAGGACCAGAAGGACCGCAAGCTGGCCATCGAGCGCGTGAAGCAGGGCGGAACCAAAGTGCTGGTGGCCACCGACGTCGCCGCTCGTGGCCTGGACATCGAAGGCCTGGACCTGGTGATCAACTTCGACATGCCGCGCTCCGGCGACGAGTACGTGCACCGTGTCGGCCGCACCGGCCGTGCCGGTGGCGAAGGCCTGGCGATCTCGCTGATCTGCCATAACGACTGGAACCTGATGTCCAGCATCGAGCGCTATCTGAAGCAGAGCTTCGAGCGTCGGACCATCAAGGAGCTCAAGGGCAGCTACACCGGTCCGAAGAAGGTCAAGGCTTCCGGCAAGGCTGCAGGCGCGAAGAAGAAAAAGACCGACAAGAAGGCTCCGGCCAAGGCCGCCGCGCCCAGGCGCAAGCCGGGCAAGCCGCGTGAGGAATCCCGCGTGGTGAGCAACGACGGCCTGGCGCCGCTCAAGCGCAAGAAGCCGGCGGCGGAATGATCTGTCGGCTTGCTCCGGTCTCGCTGCTCTTCGCGCTGGGTTCGGCGCAGGCCGAGGTCTATCGCTGCATCCAGGCCGATGGCGTGGTGCGTTACACCGATCAGGGCTGTGGATCGCTGGAAGCCTCGCGGCCGCTAGCCAGTCCGGGTTCCGCCGAGCAACTCCTGCAGGCTGCCACGAACGGTTTCGGCCAGTGGGTGGAGCCCCTGCTGGCTGGCGCGGCGCCCTGGAAGCTGCTGTTGGCGGTCTATCTGTTCATGAGCCTGGTCTGCTTCGTCGCCTACTGGCGCGACAAGCGTTTCGCCGTGGCCGGGGCGCAACGTACGCCCGAAGCCTGTCTCCACTTCTACGAACTCCTTGGCGGCTGGCCGGGTGGCCTGCTGGCCCAGCGGCTGATCCGCCACAAGAACCGCAAGGTCGCCTACCAGGTGAAGTTCTGGCTGATCGTGGCCGTGCACCTGGGGTTGCTGGGGTATTGGCTGCTCCACGGGGCGGGCTGATTTCAGCGAGACCCGGCGATTCAGGAGCGGCTTCGACACTCCATCAAACCGCTGGTGCGCGCGGCGCACCATTCGGCTCGTCCCGCAGGCCCGCGGGGTCGTAGGTTGGTCTGAGCTCAGCGAAGCCCAACGATGCCAGGGCAGGCGGGCTCAGGGCACCAGCATGATTTTCCCATCCCGCTCGCCACCGGCCGCCGCGGCGACGGCTTCCTTGATCCGGCTGATGTCGTAGGTGGCGGCGATGCGCGCCTTGAGCTTGCCGTTGGCGATCAGCTGGATCAGTTCGCCGAACAATTGCATCTGTTGCTGCGGCGTGGCCTGGCGGAACCAGCGCGCCAGCCAGAAGCCCTTCAGGGTCACATCGCGGAACACGAAGGAGCCCGGACTCACCTGGCAGGGTTCGCCGCTCATGCGTCCGTAGTTCACCAGCACGCCACCTTCGGCGAGGCTGGCTGCGAGATGGTCGGTGGAGGCGCCGCCCACGGCGTCGATGCCCAGCTTCACCGGTGCGCCGCCGGTGGCTTCGCGCACGCGCCTGGCCAGGTCGGGGCCGTCCACCAGCACGACGTCGCCGCCTTCGGCTTGCACGGTCGCCACCGCCGAGTCGCGGCGCACCACGTTGATGGTTTTCAGGCCGCGGATCTTCGCCAGCTGGATCAGGTAGCCGCCGACCCCCGAGTTGGCGGCGTTCTGGATCACCCAGTCGCCCGGTTGCAGGTCGACGAAATCACGCAGCATCAGGTAGGCGGTGGGCGGATTGACGGTGAGCATCGCCAGTTGCTGCGGATCGGCGCCGGGCAGGGGGATGAGCTGCCTGGCCTCGGCGATCAGATGGGTACGCCAGGTGCCGCAACCCACCGGCAGCAACACGGTCTGCCCGGGCGCAAGACCGGTGACGTCGGCGGCCACTTCCAGCACCTGGCCCACGCCTTCATTGCCACCGATGGCGGGCAGCGGCGCCAGCATGCCGTACTCGCCGGTCAGGGTGAGCACATCGGACGGGTTGATCGGCGCCGCCAGCACTTTCACCAGCGCCTGACCAGCGGCCACGGCTGGCAGCTCGAACTCCACCGCTTCGATCACGTCCTGGGGCACTGGTCCACGGGTCTTGTATTCGGCTTTGAGCATGACGCTTCTCCTGGCGGCTTGAGGGGAAGTTGAGTCTAGCCCCAGGCGGCCGAGGGTGACTGAATCCTCCGTCATTCCCGTAGCTGATCGGCTGGCGCTGAGAGAACGCTGGAGGTCGTTCCGGTGGCGGCTCCGGGCAGCGTCTTTGCTAGGTTCGGCGGCGAAGCTGGAGTCGGGGCTTCGTCATGCTCACGCAAGTCATCAAAAGGAATAAGAAGAAGATGAAGATCGCCAAGACGTTGATGTCCGCTGCACTGTGCCTGGGGCTGGCTGGCGGCGCCCAGGCCGCGACCGAGCTCAAGCACTGGCCGGAGCCGGCCGCCAAGCAACTGGATGCGTTGATCACCCGGCACGCCAACCAGGGCAACTTCGCCGTATTCGACATGGACAACACCAGCTATCGCTACGACCTGGAGGAATCCCTGCTGCCATTCCTGGAAATGAAGGGCGTCCTCACCCGCGAGAAGCTCGATCCCTCGCTCAAGCTGATCCCCTTCAAGGATGTGAAGGGACACAAGGAAAGCCTCAACAGCTACTACTACCGCCTCTGTGAAGTGGACGACCTGGTCTGCTATCCCTGGGTCGCCCAGGTGTTTTCCGGCTTCACCCTGCGTGAGCTCAAGGGCTATGTCGACGAGCTGATGGCCTACGGCAAGCCGGTCCCCGCCACCTATTACGAAGGGGACGAGGTAAAGACCATCGAGATCAACCCGCCGAAGATCTTCACCGGCCAGAAAGAGCTGATGAACAAGCTCAGCGAGAATGGCATCGAGGTCTACATCATTACCGCCGCCCTGGAAGAGCTGGTGCGGATGGTCGCCTCGGACCCGAAGTACGGCTACAACGTGAAGCCGGAGAACGTCATCGGCGTCACCACCCTGCTGAAGGACCGCAAGTCCGGCGCCGTGACCACCAGCCGCAAGCAGATCACCGATGGCAAGTATGACGAGAAGGCCAACCTCGACCTGGAACTGACCCCTTACCTGTGGACGCCGGCTACCTGGATGTCGGGCAAGTACGCGGCGATCCTCACCTACATCGACGAATGGAAGAAGCCGATCCTCGCCGCTGGCGACACCCCCCTCAGCGACGGCTACATGATGTTCCACGGTACGGATGTGGCCAACGGCGGCATCAATCTGTGGATCAACCGCAAGGCCAGGTACATGGATCAGATCAGCGCCATGCAGAAGCGCAATGCCGATGCCCAGGCCAGGCAGGGCATGCCGGTGACGGCGGACAAGAACTGGATCGTGGTACTGCCCGAAGACATTCAGTGAAGCTTGTCTTCGCGAAACGACCGCCTCCGGGCGGCCGTTTCCTTTGGCTATGTCTGCGTCAAGTGTTGCTGGAACCGCTGAGTCAGGCTGATTGCCGAGTTCTGCGGACATTTCTGGTTTCGCTCTCCCGGGCGAGTTCCTTTCTCAAACGCCAGAAAGGAACCAAAGGGCTTGCCCCTGCATCCGGCCCCGGCTGCGCCGGGGTTCCCTCCCTCCATCGTCAGGCGGAACGGATATCTGAACCCCCCTGGCCCGAGCGTTCCCTTCAACACTGCAACAGCTAACGCGGCATAGCACTTCCTTGCATGCACTAGAGTCGTTCCTGCCGGCTCGATTGGTGAGTCGGGCTGTCATGGCCGGACAGTGATGCCTCACGCGGCTGCTGTTACCCTGCCGGGCCTGGCCTGAACCCCCCGTCATGGAGTGATCGATGAAGCACCTGGCCCTCGCCCTCAGCCTGAGCCTTGCCGGCCTGCCATCGGCGGCCCTGGCCTGGTCCAATCACGCCCTGGGTACCACCCTGGCGCTGGCGGCCCTGCCGCAGATCAGGGACGCGCAGCCGGTGCAGGTGGAAAGCCTGGAGTCTTTCCTGGAAGAGGAAGGCGTGGCCCTGGAGCAATTGCTGGACGAGCAGGAGGAATTCTTCCGCCAGAACCTGCCGGGTTACCCGCAACGGCCCGATGAGCTGCGCTGGCTGCCCACCCATGGTGGTGACCGCCGCAAGGCCTTCCTGACGGCGCTGCGGGTGAATCCCGAAATCAAGCTGGCCTACTTCGTCCAGGCCCTGCCGGGGATGGACTGGAGCAACCGTACGGTCCTGGATGCCTTCGAGGTGCTGGTGTTCCGCAAACTCGGCCTGTGGCGCGAATGGCGTTTCTACCAGGTGCAGCCCGGCGAGACGCTGCCCGCCCTGGCGGTCGTCGCCAGCGCCGCCGATGAGCCGGACTACGGCCATGACATCAACCTGTTCAGCGACAATCCGGGAGAAGCCGGTGCCCGCTACAACTTCGGCAAGCAGCCCTTCGGCGACGCGCGCTTCGAGTACTCCTCCCAGGCGCCGTTCCATATCGGCTATTACCACGAGAATGAACTCATCTTCCGCGCCGCGCCCTACCTGGCGCGCACCTACCCTGAAGTGCGAGTCCACCAGTACCTGGGGCTGGCGCGCTTCGCCTTCGAGAGCGGCCATCCGTACTGGGGCTATCGCTTCCTCGGCTGGGGCCTGCATTACATCCAGGACCTGACCCAGCCCTACCACGCCAAGGTCCTGCCGGGACACGGCACACCCGCGCTGATCTGGATCGCCCTGAAGGCTGCCGTCGGCCTGGACAGCGACAAGCTGGCGGCCATCGAGCAGGTAGCCAACCGGCACACCGAAGTGGAGCAGTACCAGGCCGACTGGCTGCGCAAGCTGCTGCGCGAGGGACGTAACGACAGTCCGCTGCTGCGGGCCTATGCCGACAGCCGCACGGACGCCGACTATCCACCCTTCAATGGCAAGTCGCTGCGCCGCGTAGTATCCCGGGAGTCCTACGAGGCAGCCGACGACTTCGACGCTCGCATCGGCCATTGGCTGGCGGGAGGGCAGACACCGATGGGGTTCAGCCAGGGCAACCAGCTCGCGCCATTGCCCGACGATGTCCAGCTGGACCAGGCGCTGGTGCGGCTGATCCGCCACTTCGGCGCCCACAGCCGCAACGCCACCCGGGCCACCATCCCCTAAAAGATGCGAGGCCGTGGGATATCAATGGATCATGGGGTAACAGCTCTGTCTGAGACGCTTCGAATGTTCGCAAGCGCGAGATGGCGCCGACCCGGTCTGAGGCGACTGGGGCGTCATTTCGGCGCCCCGTTGTTCAGTGGTGTTGTTCAGTGGTACTGCTGCAACCTCAGCTCGGTGCCTTCAGGCTCATCACCCGCATCTTCCCGCTCGGTTTCCAGGGCGTCCTGCTGCCGGGCCAACAGGCCGAAGAGGGAGGTGATGGGGTGCTGCGGGCGTTTCTGCGCCACCTGGGCATTGGCCTCGGTGGCCAGCGGCAGCGGTTCGGTGGTGACGCGGAAGTCGCTGATCTCGATCTCGCCACGCCCCTCGGCCAGCAGGTGGAAGGAGAACGCCTTGCGCGCTTCCGGGTTGTCGAAAGCGAAGTTCACCTGCAGCGGCTTGCCCTGCTCGAGCAGCGGCATTTCGGGAATCGGCAGCGCCACGTCACGCTCGAACTCCTTGGCCTTGAGCCGCAACCGGGCACCCTGTTTGTCCATGCGCAGCACCTTGATGGTCATCTGCACGCTGGTGCGGCTGTGCTTCGGCAGTTCCATGTACTGGGCGCCGATCAGGTTATCCGCCCAGTCATCCCGGGCCTTCTCCTTGAGGCGGATACGATCGTGGGTGGCGAACTGGTATTCCTGGTCGAGGTTGCCGCCCTGCAGGGACTGATCCAGAAGCGATGCACGCTGGGCGACCAGGCGCGCCTTCTTGCCGCTGAAGCTGCCCAGGTAACGGGCTTCGTCGGCGATGAATCCTTCGCTCTGGTAGCTCCGGCAGACCTGGCGGAAATCGCATTCGGTGAAGGTGTCCTCGCCATCGTGGTAGCGCAGCTTGCCGTTGGTGTAGGACATGATCTGGCGGCCGCTTTCGTAGTCGCGGAACAGCGAACGGCCGGCAAGGTTCTGCGGCACGGGGTAGCCGAAGTAGTCGAGGATGGAGGCGGTCAGGTCGACATGGCCGTATACGCCGCTCTTGACTGGCGGCAGCGCGGCCTGCTCGGGCGCCAGCACCAGGTTGAAGCCCCAGGCGGAGGCGAGGCGGACGTTCTCGAGGCCGTGGGATTCGTCGGAGGTGACGATTACCAGGGTGTCCTTCAGCACGCCCTGTTTTTCCAGGCCGGAGAGGAAGGCGTCCACGGCGTCATCCAGGTAGGCGATGGCGGCTTTCTTCGCGTCCGGGTAGCGCATCAGGTAGTCGGCCGGGGCCGAGTAGGGCTGGTGGGTACCGACGGTGAGCAGGGTGAGCATCCACGGCTGCTTCTGGCGGCGCAGTTGCTTCACGTAGGCTTGCGCGCCCTCGAAGAAGGCCTTGTCGTCCATGCCCCAGGGGAATTCCAGGTAGGCCTTGTTGCGGAACCAGTTGCGCCCCTGGGTCTTGTCGAAGCCCATCTGCGGCATGATCTTGTCCTTGGCCATGAAGCGCAGCCCGGCACCCTGCAGGAAGTGGGTGCTGAAACCGTGTTGGTGCATCTGCGAAGGCAGGCAGGCCTTGGCCCGCGCCGGGTTGTTCAGCAGTTCCAGCCCCTTGGGCGTGCCGGAGTCCAGCTTGCTGTAGTCGCCGCAGAGCATGGCGTACAGGCCGCGGATGGTCTGGTGGCTGTGCAGCACATAGTCCGGCGTGGTCATGGCGCGCTCGGCCCAGGCGCTGAGCTTGGGCATCAGCGAGTCCTGGTAGCTGCTGTTGATCGCGGCGCGGTTGGCGGCGATGTAGGCCCCGGGAATGCCTTCCAGGGTAATCACCAGGACGTTGCGCGCATGGCCGGGGCCGGCGAGCAGGGGCGTGCCGCTGAGGTCCAGGCGCGCCAGGCCGGCGATGTCCGGCGGCACTTCCGGCTGGTCGCCGTCGAGCCAGTCTTCGAGCGCCAGCTGGCCGCTGCTGGCGGCGCTGGCCAGCAGCTTGTGCGGCAGGTTGAACTGCTTCCACTGGTCGGCCTCGCTGGGCTGCACCGATTGCAGGGTGACGTACCCGACCAGCAGCGCGGCCGGCGTGGCGAACCATTTCCAGTTCAGCGGAGCGTGCCGGCGCCGCCAGCACAGCAGGCAGGCCAGGATGCTGGCAGCCAGCGCCAGGCCCAGGTAGGGATGGGCGATGCCGCCGCCCTGGGTGGAATGGCTGACGAATTGCGGGTCGAGCAGGTACTTCAGGTCACTTGGTTCCGGCATGCGGCCGACGGCGCCGACCAGTTCGGCATTGCCGAGGATCATCACGCTCCACAGCAGCATCAGCGGCAACGCCAGCCACAGCGAGCGGCCGTAGAGCAGCAGGATCAGGAAACTGCCGAATACGAGGTCGGAGAGGTAGCCGAAGGGGGTGGACCAGTCCAGCCAATAGCGGCTGGCGAGGGGAATCACCAGGAACAGCACGCCGAGCGTTGCCAGAGATAGGGATTGTGACAGCCAGCGGCTGCTGGATAAGCGCACAGGAACTCCTGAGATGTGACAGCGAGAATCCGTTGGGTGATGCCGGAATACATGAAGGTCGCGCGTACGACGACATGATTCTGAAACATCGTTGTGCTAGCGACCAGTAGACAGTTTTGCAGATTGAAAATTCAGGCGGGCCTTTGCGGCTGGTCCGGCGATGAAAGGCGTGTTTGACAGGCTTCGTGATACCGGCGCCGGATGCCCGCGCTCGTGGTTAGCCGGCCGGCCAGCAGGTAGAATGCCGCTTCGAATTTCAGAGGTAGCGAAGATGGCACTGTTCGGGCGTTTCAATTCACTTCAGGTGGCCAAGCACACCGACTTCGGTCTGTACCTGGATGGCGGCCCGGATGGCGAAATCCTCCTGCCGAAGCGGTATGTGCCCAAGGACCAGCCCACCGAAGTGGGCGACTGGCTGAACGTCTTCCTCTACCTGGACAGCGAAGACCGTCCGGTGGCCACCACCCTCAAGCCCAAGGTCCAGGTCGGCGGCTTCGCCAGCCTCAAGGTGGTGGAGATCAACCGCATCGGCCTGTTCCTCGACTGGGGCCTGCCCAAGGACCTGCTGCTGCCGCATTCGGAAGAGAAGCGACCGTTGCAGGTCGGCGACTATTGCGTGGTGCATGTCTATCTCGACAAGCGTACCCGCCGCATCACCGCCACGGCCCGGCTGGACCGCTACCTGGACCAGACTCCGCCGCGCTACAAGACGGGCCAGGAAGTCGACCTGCTGGTGGTGGAGAAGACCGATCTCGGCTTCAAGGCGATCATCGACGGCAAGCACTGGGGCCTGATCCACAAGAACGAAGTGTTCAAGTTCGTGCGCAGCGGCATGCGCGAGAAGGGCTACATCAAGGAAATCCGTGCCGACGGCAAGGTCAGCCTGAGTCTGCAGCCCGTGGGTACGGAGGCGGTCAGTAGCCTGGGCGAGCAGATCATCGCCGCGCTGCGTGCCGAAGGCGGGATGCTGAAACTGTCCGACAAGAGCCCGCCCGAACTGATCAGCCAGCGCTTCGGCGTCAGCAAGGGCAATTTCAAGAAGGCGATCGGCGGCCTCTACAAGCAGGGGCTGATCCGCATCGAAGAGGATCGCATCGAACTGCTCTGATCTCCCTGCAGGCCGTGCCTGGCGCGGCATTGCATGCAAGGCCCCTGGCCCGGCGCGCACCCGGGTCGGGGGGTTTGCCTTTCAGCGGCCTTGCAAATTGCACGCTGCAAATCACCGGAATCGTGCGCAATGCATGGAAAAAGTTGAAAAAAATTTCGCAACCAACTGATTTATTTGGCGTTTCTGTTGTCAAAGCGCAGGCATGCACGCTGCAAGCGGGGTGCAGGAGCAATCACTTTTCTGGGAGAGAAAGACATGGATCTGGATTTTGACAAGCTGATCAGCGCCTTTCCGGAATACGAGCTGAGCACCAAGGCTCGGCCAGATGGTGGCTTTGTGCTGACCCTGGAGCGCGATGGGAAATTCTTCCAGCGCGTGGTGGCGGTGACGGCGCAGCTGGATTGGTTGATCAGCACGCTCAAGCGCGACCTGGCGCTGGAGCATGGCGAGGTTCCGCCGGTGGAATCGCTGAAGGTGCTTCATCGAAGGCCTCTGCCGCGCTACCTGCGCGCCTGAGGCCAGCACGCCGCGACAGGGATATCGCGGCGGGAATGGCCGGGGATCAGGTCTCGATCCCGGAAGGAGGCAGCATGGCGTCCTCTTCCTTGCCCTCATTCTTGTGCGACGGCGCGCGTGGTGCCTGCCCGCGGGCTTCGTCCTGCTTCTGTTCGCCCAGTAGTGCCTTGGCCGAAGCCTGGACTTCGTCCACTTTCTTGTTCAATTCGTTGACCGCTTCGCCAATGGCTTCCCGGACGATCTCCTGGGCGGCCGCCTCGGCTTTTTCCGCCAGCTTGTTGGCCGACTCCTCGACCAGGTCGCAGCCGGCGAGACTCGCCAGCAGGCCGGCGCCGAGCAGCAGGGCGGTGAGGCGGGGGACGGGTTTCATGCAGTGGTTCTCCAGTTACGACATGCGGCGCCATCATTGATCAGGGCTGGCGCTGAGGAAACAGGCCAGTCCGGCGATTCTGCAGGCGGACGTTGCCGATTCTACGCGCATGGGAAAGCCCCGGGTCTACAGCGGCGACTGGATAGAGCCCGGGGCCTGGGGCCGGCATACGCCAGCCTTGAACAAACTGACCGACGGATTGCAGCGGGGTTCCGCAGGGCGGCGCTACAGGCTCTGCTTCACTAGGCTGGGTGGTGTAAGCAAAGCTGAAGCGGAGGCGAAATGGGCAAGCTGCCGGTGCTGGTCAAATGCTGTTCGCTGTTCCTGGCGCCGATGCTGGCCCTGGCCCAGGAGGTGACCTTCGACGATATCCAGCAAATCCTCCAATCCCGTTGCGTGATGTGCCATTCCGGCGAAGCCGCGCCGCTCGGCCTGCGGCTGTCCAGCCTCGATGAATTGCTCGCGGGCAGCCGCCGGCCGGTGGTGAAAGCCGGCGATCCCGCCGCCAGCGAGCTGATCCGGCGCCTCAAAGGCCAGAGCCAGCCGCGCATGCCGATGACGGGTCCGCCCTTTCTCAGCGATGCCGAGATTGCCCTGTTCGAGAGCTGGATCGCCGGCGGCCTGCAAGCCGGCAGCCGTCCCTCTAACGCCACCGTCGCAGCGGCACCGCTGCAACGCCCGCCCGCTGGCCAGCCTGTTACCTACAGCCATGTGGCGCCGATATTCGCCAGCCGCTGCGTCAAGTGCCATTCAGCCTACGGCCTGATGGGTTCCGCCCCCGAGGGCCTGTTGCTGAATTCCTACGGGGCCATTCTCGATCGCCATGAGCGCGTGCGCGTGGTGCCCGGTTCCGCCGACGCCAGTGAACTGGTGCGGCGCATACGTGGCCAGTCGCAGCCGCAGATGCCCTACGACGGCCCGCCCTTTCTCAGCGATGAGGAAATCCGCCTGATCGCCGACTGGATCGACCAGGGCGCGCGCGACGCCGAAGGCCGGCCGGCGCCCAGCCCCGTGGGTTCGCGGGTGCGGCTGCAAGGCGTGCTGGGAGAGGGCTGGACCCTGGACTCGGTGCCACTGGCGATAGGCCCCGGCACCCGCATCGACAAGTTGCCGGGTGTCGGGGACTACGTCGAAGTGCGCGGGCGCTGGGGCGCGGATGGCCGGATAGTGGTGGAACGCATCCGTCGGCGCTGATCACTGGCCGGGGAAATCTCCCCGGCGTTGCCTTGACGAAGCGGACAGGGCCCGGTCAGGCCTCGGACGTGGCGAGTGTCTTGCGTTGCTTGCGACCGCGCAGCAGCTCGGCACCGCTGACCAGCACGATGCCGCCCAGTACCAGGGTCGCGCCGATGGCGAAGGAAGTGTCGATGGTTTCACCCAGTATCAGGACGCCGAAGGCGACGCCGAACAGCGGTGTCATGAAGGACAGCACCGACAGGCGTGAAGCCAGGTAACGGCGCAGCAGCCAGAACCAGGCCATGTAGCTCACCAGGCCGATGACCACCACCTGGAAGGCCAGGTTGATGACGGTCTTCTGGGTCAGTTGCATATCGGTCTTGCCGGTGCTGAACGCCACCGCGCCAAGCAGCAGGACGGTAACGAACAGCTGGTAGAACAGGGTCTTCACCGGGTTGGCCTCGGATAGCTTCGACCCGCGGATCACCAGGGTGGTGGCGCCCCAGGCCAGGGCAGCGCACAGGGCGTAGATGTCGCCCAGCAGCATATTGCCAGGAGCGCCGGCGGGCTGGCCGAGGAAGGCCGTGGCGACACCGCCGAAGGCCACCAGCACGCCCAGCCACTGGATCGGCGAGAGGCGTTCCTCGGGCAGCATCAGGTGCAGGCCGAGGGCCGCGAACATGGGCGCGGTGTAGAGGAATACCGCCAGGTGCGAGGCGCTGGTGTGGTTCAGTCCTTCGCCGATGAAGAGGAACTCCAGGGCGAACAGCATGCCTGCTGTGATGCCCGGCAACAGGGTGCCATCGCTGAAGGCACCGCGGCCTTCCTTCCACAGCACCAGGGCGCCCAGAACCAGGGCGGCACCGCCGGCGCGGATGGCCAGTTGCAGGATGGAAGGCACATCGTCCAGTGCCAGCTTGATCGCCACCTGCTGGAAGCCCCAGAAGATACAGAGGACGAACATCAGTCCGCAGACGAACCAGTCCAGGGGAAGACGGGAGGGTTTCATCGTTTGACTCGCAAGGCAGAAGGGCGCGGCAGACGCCGCCAATGGGTGGCAGGATCGTTCCCGGACGGCTTGCTTTCAAACGATGATTTGTCATTATGCTTTGACTTGAACTCAAAGCTATTCCGCTATGCGCCTTCCTTCACTCATCGCCCTGCGTACCTTCGAGGTCGCCGCCCGCAGCCGCAATTTCACCGAAGCCGCCCAAGAGCTTTCGGTGACGCCGGGGGCGGTGAGCCGACAGATCCGCCTGCTGGAAGGCGATCTGGGCGTGAATCTGTTCGACCGCACGCGCAATACCGTTACCCTGAACGACAACGGCCGTCGCCTGGCCGCCACCGTCGCCCAGGCCTTCGAGCTGCTGGCGCGGGGCGCCGACGAGTTGCGCGGGCAGGACGAACAGCCGATCCACATCACCTGTGCCCCTTCCATCGCCAGCCACTGGCTGATGCGCCGGCTCAACCAGTTCTCCGCCTGCAACCCGGACATCACCCTCAGCCTGGAAGCCACCGAGCAACTGGTGGACCTGGAGCGCGGCGAAGCGACCCTGGCCATCCGCTTCACCACCGCCGACACGCTCCTGCCGGCCAGCGAACAGTTGTTCGTCGAAGAGTTCTTTCCGGTCTGCAGCCCCGCCTACCTGGAACAGTACGGTGCAGTGCGCGAGCCACGGGACCTGCTCGGCGCCCGACTGATCCACACCCACTGGAAGAACACCGGCAACCTGCATCTGCCGAACTGGGAAGACTGGTTCGCCACCTATGTGGGTGAGCCGGGGCCGGTAAAGGGGGGCATGCGCTTCGGCCTGATCGGCCACGCGATCCAGGGGGCGGTGAGCGGTCAGGGATTCGCCCTGGGGTCAACGGCCCTTGCCTTCGACGACATCGCCAATGGCCGGCTGGTGCTGCCTTTCGGCGAGGCTTGCCGCCTGCCGACGCCCTGGGCCTACCGGCTGGCCTGGAGCCGCAGGTCGCCCCCGACGGAGAAGGTACGCCGGCTGATCGATTGGCTGCTGGCAGAAGCCCGCGCCATCACGATACCGGCTCAGGGAGCGGTGAGCGCGGGTTGAAGCGGCGGATGACGCCAGGCGTTGCATCCGCCGCCGCAGGCGTGGATCACATCATCTTGCGCCACTGATGCAGGCGGTGCTGCAGGCCTTCGGCCCAGTCCGGAGTGGCCTGGCCGGTGCCGGCGGTCCTGAGCATCGGGTGGTGGCTGACGACGCTGGCGAGAATGGCTTCCTGGGCGGGTTTCACATCGACGAAGAACACATGCTTGCCTTCTTCCAGGGTGCGCTGGAAGCGTTTCACCACGGCGTTGGGGGTCTGGATTCCGAACAGGCTGCCTTCCCAGACGCTGAAGCCGAACAGGGCGATGGCGAGGAAGATGAAGGGTATCCAGCCGGCGGCCGTGCCGGTCCAGCCACTGAACCAGGCCACCAGCATCACCAGTGCCGCCAGGGCGATGCCAATGCCGACGCCGATCAGGCCGGAGTGGACCATGTCGCGCTTCATCACCGAGGACACGTCGTGGAGGTGGTAATGCTCGACGTCGGCATCGCGTTCGCTGAGCACATGGATCTGCTCATGATCGATGCCCCGGGCTTCGAGCTCGTCTTCGACCCTTTCCAGGTCTTTGAGGTTGTCGCTGATGTAGTAGTGCCGCTGCATGGGACACCTCCCATCTGGCTGGCGCCGGGTCCCCACCGGCCGATACCCCCGGTTCCGGCCGCTGGCGGCCTGAGTGGAAGTGTAGCGTGACGGGGCTCGTGGCAAGCGGCATCCGCCCATCGGCAGGGCGGCGTGTTGGCGCCGGGGGTCAGGCCGGATGCCTGACCGCCCGTGGGCGCCAGGAAGGTCTTACTTGTTGCCGATGCGGATGTGGCGGCTCGGAGCGACCTGGGCGCTGACGCCCTTGGCGATTTCCTGGATCTGGCCGCCCTTGTTCAGGAAGGCGGCAATCTGGGCTTCCAGGGCTTCGCTGCTGGTGGTGGCTGCCGGCGCCTTGGGGGTGCTGCTGTGGGAAGTCTTGATGCGCATATCACGTTCTCGGTACGGAGTGGCCCGGTGGGGCCATTTGAAACCACTGAAAAAAAAACCGGCCCGAAGGCCGGTTCTTTTTCGGCTTGTACTTACAGTACTTGCACTTCGTCGGCCTGCATGCCTTTCTGGCCCTGCACGGCGATGAAGGAAACCTTCTGGCCTTCCTTCAGGCTCTTGAAGCCGGCGCTTTGGATGGAACGGTAGTGGACGAACAGGTCCGGGCCGTTATCGGTGGTAATGAAGCCGTAGCCCTTTTCATCGTTGAACCACTTGACGGTGCCGGTTTGGCGCTCGGACATTTGAATGTCTCCTAGAAACTGAATTATTGCTGGGCTGGATCGTTCCAGCCTGTCACTGAGTGCAGAAAGTCGGCAACCGATGAAGAGGGGACCGCTAAAGTACAGACCGTTTCCCGGTGACACATGCATCACAGCGCTCGACACAATACCTGTGCTTTCGAGGAATGCCTAACCTTTTATTCGCCGGCCGTCAGTTGACTCCGCCAAAGCGCCGGTGCAGGCCCCGTGCGACCACTGGCCTTTCCGCTCCTGCAGCTGGTCGGACAGGGTGAAACTTGACAGCTCGCCGACCCGTACGAAGGTTTCAGTAGCTCCAGCCTGTTCATCCGTGCGGCGCCTCCCTCCGGATTGTTCGATCGAGCCGATCAGCGCTCCCCGGATCAGCCATTCATGAACCGGACAGCTCTGCACCCCCACCCACTGCACCAGGAGCACAGCAATGACCCGCAATATCGCACTCATCACCGGCGCCAGCCGTGGCCTTGGCAAAAGCATGGCGCAGCACCTGGCGGCCCAGGGCATCGACATCATCGGCACCTACCACAGCAAGCTGGAGGATGCCGAGTCCCTCAGCCGCGAAATCATGGACCTCGGCGGCCACGCCGCCATGCTGCAGCTGGATGTGAGCAAGAGCGCCACCTTCGACGACTTCGCCGCCAGCCTGGCGCGCCTGCTGAAGAACGAGTTCGGCCGCGACAACTTCGACTTCCTGGTGAACAACGCCGGCATCGGCATCCACGCGAGCTTCGCCGAAACCAGCGAAGAGCAGTTCGACCAGTTGGTGAACGTCCAGCTCAAGGGGCCGTTCTTCCTCACCCAGAAACTGCTGCCGCTGATCACCGATGGCGGCCGCATCCTCAACATCTCCACGGGCCTGACCCGCTTCGCCCTGCCGGGCTATGCCGCCTACGCGGCGATGAAGGGCGGCATCGAAGTGCTGACCCGCTACCAGGCCAGGGAACTGGGCGCGCGGGGAATTTCGGTGAACGTGCTGGCACCCGGCGCCATCGAGACCGATTTCGGCGGTGGCGTGGTGCGTGACAATGCCGAGGTCAATGCCTTCATCGCCAGCAACACCGCGCTGGGACGCGTCGGTCTGCCGGAAGACATCGGCGCCGCCGTGGCCATGCTGCTCTCCGATGGCGGCCGCTGGATCAACGGCCAGCGCGTGGAAGCCTCGGGCGGAATGTTCCTCTGACGCCGGCAAGCGCGGAGGCAGCCCTTATTCCGCTGGTGACACGGCTTAGAACCAGACAGGCTGTAGCTGGCGATGACCTGCCTTGCCCGGGCTTGGCGAGTGGCCATACTCCTTGCCTGATCCCCCCATTGTTCCGAAGGCACAGGTCCCCAAGTACCGGGGCCTCGTGCCGCTTTCCAGCAAGAGAGGTATGCCCGCAATCGCATTTCAGCAAAGGAGGACGATTGCCATGCGCTCGATCAAGAAGATCCTGGTCGCCATTCCCGCCGAACCCGGCTCCCCGGCCCTTGAACGGGGTCTGCAGCTCGCCCAGAAGCTCGGTGCCCATCTCCACCTGCTGCTCTGCGACCCGAGCGATGACTCCTCGGGGCTGCTCGACCAGTACCTGCTCGGCTTGCTGCGGGCGGGCGTGCATGCCCATGGCGAAGTGGCGCGGGTGCCTTTCGCGCGGGCCAGCAGTCAGGTCCTGGACGTCTGCCGGTCCCAGAAATGCGGCCTGGTGATCAAGCAGCACCGTCCGTCCGGACGGTTGAGCCAGCTGCTGATGACCCCCGACGACTGGCACCTGCTGCGGAAGGTGCCGACGCCGCTGTTCCTGATCCGCAGCAGCCAGGCCTGGGAAGGCGGCACCTTCCTCGCCGGCATGGACGTCGAGCATCGGGACGAAGCGCACGTGGCGCTGCAAGGCAATGTGATCGGGCACGCGAAGTTTCTCTGCGACCTGTTCGAGGCCGACCTGCATGTGGTCAGCGCCTATTCGTCCGCGCGCCTGCCCCAGGCCGACCCGGAGCAGACCTACGGCCAGGTCGCCGCGCATCATTGCCTGGAGCAATGCCGCTGGTTCATGGAGGAATACGAGCTGCCCGCGTATCGCTTGCACGTCGGCGAAGGGCCGGCCAGGGAGCTGATTCCACGCATCGCCCACGAATTCGAGGCGACACTGACCGTTCTGGGCACGGTCGCCCGTCATGGCGTGGTCGGTGCACTGGTGGGCAATACCGCCGAAGCCGTGCTCGACCGCCTGGAAGGCGACCTGCTGGTGCTCAAGCCGGATTCTGCGTCGCCGGATGTCGCGTCGCTGGACGATTTGGCGCCCAGCGGCCATCGCGCAGCCTGAACGACAACGCCCTCCATCGCGGAGGGCGTTCTCGTGTTATCGGGTGTCTCAAGGATTCGGTGCATGACTGCCGAGCAGGCCCGCGCCGGATTTCTTGTTGCGCTTGGCCATGCGTTTTTCCTGGAGGGTTTTCTGGGGCTTTTTCTTCGCTTCGCGTTTTGAATCGAGACCTTTGCTCATGGCGGTGACCTCCGCGAGAGGGTGAATGGATCAGCGCATCCCTGCCTTGAAGCGCTCAACGGCCATTACCACCTCCTGGGCTGCACGAACCTGTGGTTTGTGAATTCGCTGCAATCAGCATAGCCCCGCTGCGGCTGGCCGTAGGGCCATGCAAATCCTCGACTGCGAGACACCTCATGCGCCAGGCGATGACAGCGCTGGGTGGTCGCCGCATCATGCAGGGATACCGCTGGATTGAAGCAGGAACCCATGTCCGAGCTCCTGGGATACGCCGCGCAATCGATTACCGGTTGCGTGCGCGAACACAACGAAGATGCGCTGCTCTGCGCCCCGGAACTGGGTCTCTGGGCGGTGGCCGACGGTATGGGCGGCCACCAGCGCGGCGAAGTCGCCAGTGCGGTGGCGGTGGCGACCCTGCGCGAGGGTGTGGCGGCCGGGCAGGGCCTCGACAACGCCGTGCAGGCGGCTCATGAAGCAGTGCTCGCGGCAGCGTCGGGTTCCGGCATGGGCACGACCCTGGTGGCGGTGAAGTTCGACGGCGTGGCATTCGACCTGGCCTGGGCCGGCGATAGCCGTGCCTACCGGGTGAGCGCTGGCCGCATCGTTCGTCTCAGCCACGACCACAGCCTGGTGCAGGCACTGGTGGATGCCGGCCAGCTGAGCCCGAAGCGGGCCCGCCGCCATCCCCAGCGCAATGTGGTGACCCAGTGCCTCGGCCAGGAGCACCAGGCCCTGGAGGTCGGCCTGGCGCGAGGCCGGCTGGCCCCCGGCGAGCTGTTGCTGCTTTGCAGCGACGGCCTCAGCGGCGAACTGGAGGATCGACAGATCCAGGCCCAGTGTGCCCGCGCCGGCAGCCTCGACGAGCTGGTGACGCGCCTGCTGGAGCAGGCCTGCGATGCCGGCGGTCGGGACAATATCTCCTGTATCGTCATCAAGCTCGCGTCGCCGGAAACCTCTGCGGTGGCAAACAGGTCCAAGTCGTTCCTGAGCCGGTTGCTCCAACCCCGAAGAACCTGAATCCATGACCGACAATCTTCTCGACATCCCCGGCTACCTCGTGCACGGACGCCTGGGCAAGGGCGGGATGGCCGAGGTTTACCTGGCCACCCAGGAATCCCTCAACCGCAAGGTGGCGGTGAAGGTGCTGAACAGGCTGGACGACGAAGCCTTCATCGACCGTTTCTTCAGGGAAGCGCGCATGCTCGCGTCCCTGCGCCATCCGTCCATCGTCACCATCCACGACATCGACCGCCTGCCCGACGGCCGGCCCTATCTCGCCATGGAGTTCCTGTCCGGCGGCGACCTCGGCCGCTACCAGGGCCAGGTGCTGGAACCCCTGGAAGCGCTGCGGATCGTCCGGCAGATCGCCGGTGCCCTGGCAGTGGTGCACGACAAGGGGCTGGTACACCGTGACATCAAGCCGGCCAACATCCTCTTCCGCGACGACGGCACGGCGGTGCTCACCGACTTCGGCATCGCCAAGGACCTGGAACTGGACACCGAGCTGACCCAGTTCAACGTCGCCGTCGGCAGCCCGGCGTACAGCAGCCCGGAGCAGGCTCAGTGTCAGCCGCTGGACGCGCGCAGCGATATCTACAGCCTGGGCGTGATCCTGCTGGAGCTGCTGACCGGTGAGAACCCGTACCGGGGCGCCAACTACGCCGAAACCGTGCTCAACCACGTGCAGATGGACCCGCCGCTGTTGCGCCGAGGCCTGTCCGACTACCAGCACGTGATCGACCGCATGCTGGCCAAGGACCCGGACGAGCGCTTCGCCGATTGTCGCGTGCTGCTGGACAGCCTGACTGAACTCGGCAACCTCGATCTCGACTTCACCCGCATCGCGCCGGTCATGCCGGTGGACGGGGCGAAGCTGAAGTCGAAGTCGAAGTCGAAGTCGAAAGCGGCGGCCCCGAAGCGCCTGCGTGGTCTGCTCTGGGGCCTGGCGGGCCTGATGCTGCTGGTGGCTTCCGCCGGTGGCGGCTACTACGTCGTGCTGCGGATGAAGATCGCCGACCTGCTGGAGCTGGGCGAGCAGCGCCTGGTCGAAGGCAAGCTGGTGGAGCCGGCGGCGGACAATGCCGACTTCTATTTCCATGAGGTGCTGCGCCTGGACAACGACAACGCCCAGGCCGGCGACGGCCTGCAGCGGGTGCTTGCCGCGCGCTTGCGCAATATTCTCGCGCTGGCCGAACAGCGCCTGGCCGAGGACAGCCTGCTGCAGCCGGACCAGGACAATGCGGTGTTTTACTTCCAGCAGGTGCTTACCCTGGCGCCGGGCAACGAGCAGGCGCTGGCCGGGCTGGAAAGGGTGGCGCAGCGCTTCGTCGAGCACAGCGAAGAAGCCTACGCTCGTCGCGAGTTCGCCCTGGCGCTGGAGTACATCGACGCCGGCCTGCAGGTGGCACCGACCAACCCGACCCTGCTCGAACTCCGCGCCGTGCACGAGCAGCGGGTGAAGAAGGCCGAGGCCGCGCGGGTGGCCGCGACCCGTCAGGCCCGATCCCAGCAGCCGCGGCAGCAGGAAGAGAGCAACCCCATCAAGAAGCTCTGGAACCGCCTGTTCAACTGACACGAAAACCGGGACTCCGCAGGGGAAGCACCGGTAGATCGTAGCCTGGATGAAATCCGGGAGCGGTGGTGGGGCTTTCCCTGGATTTCATCCAGGCTACGGAATTCTTTCGCCAGCGAGCAGGTTCCTACAAGGCGCCGAACACTTTCGCCAGGTGCTCTTCATAGCGCTGCACATCCGCTGCGATGTTCGGCTGCTTCATCACATCCACGCAGAGGAAGGTAGGCAGGGCGCTCATGCCGAGGAACTGATTGGCCTTGTGGAAGGGGAAATACACCGCGTCCACGCCCTTGCCCTCGAAGAAGTCGGTGGGATCGTCGAATGCCTGCTGCGGTGCGTTCCAGGTCAGCGACAGCATGTACTGCTTGCCCTGGATCAGGCCGCCGCTGCCGTACTTCTGCGAGGCGTCGGAGCGGGTGCGGCCGTCGTTGGCGTAGAGGCTGCCGTGACCGGCGGTGAAGACCTCGTCCAGGTAGCGCTTCACGGTCCAGGGGGCGCCCATCCACCAGCCGGGCATCTGGTAGATCACCACGTCCGCCCAGAGGATCTTCTGCACTTCTTCGGCCACGTCGTAGCCACCGTCGATGAAGGTTTCCTTCACGTCGCAACCGGCGCGGTCGAGGAAGGCCAGCGCGGCCTCATGCAGGGTGGCGTTGTAGCGGCCGTCGGAGTGGGCGAACTTCTTGCCGCCGTTGAGCAACAGGACTTTTTTCATGGCAGTAGCCTCCGGGATTCGATGTGGCGGCAGACTACCGGCCACGCCCTTGCGGAAAAATCCGCGCGCACGCAATAGATAGTTGCCGGAATGTCATGAATCGGAGGCTATGCCTTGAGGTAGGGTTGATAAAACCTTCATAACCCGCAAGGCCATCACCATGACCCAGCCCTACGGCTTCATCCTTCATGCCCACACCCGCCCCGAGAAGTCCGACGCGTTCGAGGCGCTGTTCCGCGCCTATGTCGAACCCAGTCGCGCGGAGGAGGGTTGCATCGAGTACCACATGTTGCGAGATGCCCGGGACCCGAGCCTGTTCATCTTCTATGAGGTCTGGCAGAGCCGCGCCCATCTGGACGTCCACAGTG
Organism: Metapseudomonas phytobenefica; assembly: GCF_043392685.1. Classification (NCBI taxonomy): domain Bacteria; kingdom Pseudomonadati; phylum Pseudomonadota; class Gammaproteobacteria; order Pseudomonadales; family Pseudomonadaceae; genus Metapseudomonas; species Metapseudomonas phytobenefica. The sequence goes on from NZ_JBHZGM010000003.1 coordinate 222,619, forward strand.
CGCTGCCTCACATGCGGCGCTTCCATGCACAGCGCATGGATTACCTGCAGCGGGATTTCGAGATCCGCGAGATCGAGATGCTCAGCCCATCCCCGGCCCGCGCCTAGAGCGCGTCGCGGATCAGCCGCAGGTACTTCGGCTGCCCACCGATGTCGTTGTGCCCCGCATCATCGATCACCTCCCACCGTGCTACGCCTGGATGGAAACGGGCGAAGAGCTTTTCGCTGCTCCAGCGCGGGATCACCTCGTCGTGCCCGGCGACGATCAGCAGGGTGGGAGCGGTGATGGCCGGGGCATAGCGCCAGGATTCGTACTTGTCCTGCAGCATCCAGCGCACCGGATAGATCGGGAACTGCCGCTGGGCCAGTTCAAGCACGCTGTTATAGGGCGTGACCAGCACCAGATGCGCCACCGGGCGCTGGCTGGCCAGGCGGATGGCAACGCCGCTGCCCAGGCTGCGGCCGACCACGGCCACGTCGCTATGCAGGGCATGCACCTTGTCGAACAGCGCCAGGGCGTCGTGCTGGATGGCCTCCTCGGTAGGCTTGCCGGTGCTGTCGCCGAAACCCCGGTAGTGCAACAGGTAGAGCGCGTGGTCGGGGAAGGCTTCGGCAAAATCCGGCAGGCTGCGGGACACATCCTCGGCATTGCCGCCGAAGTAGATCAGCGCCCTGGAACTGGCCAGCGGACGCACGGTTACGACGATCTGCTCATCCGTCACCGGCAGCATCAGCTGCCGGTCCGGGCCGCCAATGGCGCGCGGCTGAGGGAAGTAGATCAGCGAGCGCTGGAACACCAGGAGCAGCACGCCCACGCCGAGGTAGAGTGCGAGCGCGACCAGCACGACACCGACCAGGCTGCGGCTCATGGCTGCTTGGCCGGTGACTGTCGCCCGCCGGCCCCGGGCACGGGTTCGGCACGCCGAACGGCCCCCGTCCTGGTCGAACTGGCAACCGGGGCGGGTTTGTCTGCGAGTCTGACGTCCATCTCGGCAATCTCCCCTTGGGAACAAGCCGCCAGGCATCCACGGATTCGGTATAGCCGCCCGGGATGGATTGGCCAGGTTCCCGGACCGATCCCGGCAGTTTTCCTAAGCTGAAAGGGCATGTCCCAGCGAGGTGGCCCCATGGAACGCAAACACGGTCTCGATACCTACAAACGCCTGAAGAAACAGCACCCGGCGTATTTCCAGGCAGTGGAAACCCTCGGCGCCGTGGTGCGCCAGGCTGGCCCCCTGGACGAGCGCAGCCTGCAGCTGATCCAGCTCGCGGCGGCTGCCGCCGTCCACTCCGAAGGCGCCGTCCACAGCCATACCCGCCGTGCCCTGGAAGCCGGTGCCAGCCCCGAACAGATCCATCACGCCCTGCTGGCGCTGACCAGCACCATCGGCTTTCCGACCGTGGTCGCCGCCCTGAGCTGGGCGGGGGATGTGCTGGAGGGTGAGAAATAACAGCCTTGCCGATGCCGGGTTGGCAATGGCTATGTCTGCAGCAAGTCCTGCAAGTGGTCGAGACTGCCCAGGTCGCTGCACCCATGTGGGTTCGAATTCATTCGAAAAGGGCCGCGAAGCGGCCCCTGGCGAGCATTCGATTTGCCCGGTAGCCGGGACTGCGTCCCGCCTGGCGATTGACATCGCCCCCACAGGAGAAGGTGCTGCTAGCGTGCCTAGGGTGCGATGCCGAATGCTTCCGCCATCTCGCCGATCAGTTCGCTCTGCAGGCTGCGCTGCGCTTTGCCGGGCTGTTGCAGGCCGATGAAGTCACACAGCGGGTCCTGTACTGCAGTGCGGATGCCGGACAATGCCTCCATCACCGCCAGGCCACAGAAGGGCACGTAGGCCTCGGCATAACCGCCTTCGTGGACCAGTACCAGGCGGCCCTGGCACAGGCGCTCGGCGGTTTCGCGGACCAGGCGGGTCATGGCGCGGAAGCTGTCGCTGTGCAGCAACATGCGCGCCAGCGGGTCCACGGCGTTGGCGTCGTAGCCGCAGGCGACCACGATCAGCTCCGGCTCGAAGCGTTCCAGGGCTGGAATCACGATCCGTTGCATGGCTTCGAGGTAGGCCTCGTGGCCACTGCCGGCGAGCAGCGGGATGTTGATGTTGCTGCCCAGCCCCGCACCTTCGCCGCGATCGTCCGTGCCGCTGTAGCCCGGCGGGAAGCAGCCGTCCTGGTGCAGGGAGATGGTCAGCACGTCAGGTCGGTCGTAGTAGACCGCCTGTGTGCCATTGCCGTGATGCACGTCCCAATCGATTACCGCCACCTTGCCGAGTCCGTGACGGGCCTTGGCCGCCTCGATGGCCACCGGGATGTTGGCCAGCATGCAGAAGCCCATGGCCTGGTCCGGCAGGCAGTGGTGACCCGGTGGGCGCGACAGGGAATAGGCGTTGTCGGCTTCGCCCTTGAGCACGGCATCCACCGCCGCCATGGCGAGGCCAGCGGATAGCTTGGCGATCTCGTAGCTGCCCGGGCCGATGGGCGCGTGCTCGCCGAGGTTGCCGCCACCGGCGTCGCTCAGCGCCTTGAAGCGTTTCAGGTAGTGCTCCGGATGCACGCGCAGCAGGTCCTCCTCGCTGGCGGCAGGGGCACTGCGCAGATCGAGACGGGCGGTGAGGCCGGAGACATCCATCAGGTTCTTCAGGCGGCGCTTGGTTTCGGGGGATTCGGCGTGGCCGGCAGCCGAGGGCGGCTGCACCCAGCCTCCCACCGGCAGGATCAGGGCGTGCTGGCTGGCGCTGTGCCAGAGGGACAGTTCGTCGAAGAAGAAGGCGGTACGGCGGTTCATGGCGGATTTTTCCTTGGCTTACAGGGATTGGGCGGTGTTGAGGGAAGCGGGGCGCAGGCGGCTGCCGAGGGTGGCGAGCAGGGACAGGGTGGTCAGGGCGCCGGCGACCAGAAGCAGGGAGCGGAAGTCACCGCTGTCGCCGAGCAGGCGGCCCGCCATGGCCGGCCCCAGGGCCAGACCGGAGCCGATGACCAGGTTGCTCAGGCTCATCAGGCGGCCGGATTCATCAAGGTCCACCAGGCTGGCGAGGATGAAGGGCAGCACATAGGTCCAGGTGAACTTGAACAGCAGGACGGCCACGGCGAAGCGCGCGAGCTGGGGCTGGTCGAGCAGCAGCAGGGTAGCGGCGACCATCAGGCCGAAGCCGCTGCACAGCAGCGGCGTGCGCGGCAGGCGCTCGCCGATCAGGGTCGCGCAGCCGGCGCCGGCGATGCCCATCAGGGTGGCGATGGCGAGGATGTCGCCGCTGGCCTGGGCGCTCAGGCCGGCCTGGGCGCCGATGGCGCCGATGAAGGTCCAGACCGCACTGAGGGCGACGTAGAAGCCCAGCAGACCGAGGATCGCCGCCGCGACTTTCCAGCGTGATGCCGAGCCGCTGCGCGCGCGGCGCTCGGGCGCCCGGTGGGCAGCCGGAAATGCGCGTACCAGGGGCAGGCCGAGCAGCGTCAGGCTGGCCAGCAGCAGGTAGCCGACGCCCAGGCCGTGGGCCTCGAACAGGCGTGGCAGCAGGCTCAGGCCGATGGCGCCGAGCACCAGTTGGCCCAACACCCAGAAGCCATAGGCGCGGCTTGGGTTGGGCAGTGTCGCCGCGCAGGACATGCAAAGCACCATCAGCGAGCCGCCGGCCAGGGCGGTGACGAAGCGCAGCGCGGCCAGGGGCAGGTAGCTCGCCGCCGCCGCCGAGGCGAGATTGCCGGCGATGAACAGCAGGGCGGCGATCAGCGCGGCGCGACGGCAGTCGACCCGCTTCAGCCACCAGAAGGAGGGCAGGGTGGCGAGGCTCATGGCGCCCAGTTCGATGGAGAACAGGTTGCCGATCCGCTCCGGGTTCAGGCCCAGCTCGACGGCGAAGCGGGTGGCAATGGCGGGGGCGGTGAGCAGTACCGCCGAGGTGATGGCGGCGAACACGACGATGGCGGCCTGCAGCGCCAGCGGCTGCCGGGATTGGACGTTCATGGCGGTGTCTCCTGGGTCAGAACACGTGGGCCAGGCGAAGCAGGGCCTGGGCGCCGTGGTAGCCGTTGTCGGTAGCGACGTTGTGGGAGAGGGCGACCATCAGTTGGTTCTGTCGGTCCAGCCAGTGCGCGAGCTCGACACCCAGCTGGGTGTAGCGCTGGCGGGTGTCGTCGAGGCTGCGGTCGTTCAGCCTGAGTTCGCCGCCGTCGGCATGCACCAGGCGCAGGGCGCCGTAGGTGGCCGGGGTGAAGTCATAGGAGGCGAAGGCCTGCAGGCGATAGAGCGGGTCCTGCTCCAGGTCCATGCCGTAGTAGTCGTCGTTCTTGCCGTAGATCTGGGCTTCGAGGTTGGCTTCCAGCACCCACTTCTCGCCGACGCCCCGGGTGTAGTTGTAATTGAAGGTCAGGCCCCAGCGGTTGGCGCCGGGGGATACATCCGGGTTGTTGCCGTGGTACTCGCCCACCGGAACGGTGAGCAGGGTCAGCAGGCCGCTGTAGTTGCGGGTGGCCGGGTCGTTGATGATGAACAACGTACCGCCCATCTGCGGGTCGCCGATGCCGCGCTCGCTGGTGTGACCGGTGGTGCCGGGAAGGCGGGAATCGATGTCGAGGTAGGGAACGATGAACTGCGGCGTGCAGAGGGTGCCGCAGGCATCGGTGAAGAACACATGGCGGTAGGCCAGGGCGTTGACCTCCAGGTCCGCCTTGCCGGTGCGGTCTGCCGGGCCGTGGAAGTCGTTGGCGCGATTGGTGGGCAGGTAGACCACACCGAGCTGGGTTCCCGAGGGGGCGGAGAAGAAATCGCGGGCGTTCATGTCGGCGGCCTGTGCGGCGAGGGGCAGCAGCACGCTGCCGAGGAGGGCGTGACGGAAGGCGCGGGTGCGGGTCATGGGCGTTGTATCTCTTTTTCTGGGGCGGTGGGTTTCTTCGGGCAAGACGCCGCCCTGCCGTCCCATGTGGAGCAGCCGGAGTTCAGGCGGCGGGGAAAGCGGGAATCAGTCGGGTGGCGAGTGGAGGAGGTGGGCGATGCTCGCCTTGTCCTTCACGCCGAGCTTGGAATAGATGGTGCGTATGTGGTGGCGCACAGTGTTGGGCGCCAGGCCCAGGTCGCGGGCGATTTCCTTGTAGGTCTTGCCTTCGCCAAAGCGCAGGGCCACGTCGTTCTCACGCGCGCTGAGCTGTTGCAGCGGGCTGTGGCTGCGCGCGGCGAGCAGATGCAGGTCGCCCACTGCGGAGACTTCCAGCAACAGGCGTTCTCCCTGATAGCCCTCGGGGCTGACGCTCTCGGGCAACTGCGGGCCGGTCCAGTCGGGCCACTCGGTGAGCAGCAGGTCGACGAAGCCGCGTTCGGCACAATGCAGGGTACCGCGGGCATCGCATACGGCCAGCGCCAGGTTGCGCGGGTTGGACAGGCTTTCCCGCTTGGCCACCAGGGTGCGGATCTGGTTGGCCGAGACGGCGGCGGCGAGGTGCCGTATCAGCTGGTCTATCAGCAGTCGATCCTGCTCGCTGAAGGGGGCGGACGATGGCGAGCGGTAGAGGGTCAGGTGGTCTACCAGGCCGGTCTGCGGGTCGGAATGGATCACGCAGAGAAACTCGCGGAAGCCGTGGCGTTCCCCCAGCCATTGCAGGCCCGGTGTGCTGTTGGCGCTGTCGACGATCACCGACCTGTCGGGCGTGGCGCTGACCAGGCCGACGGTCACGTCCTCGTGGCGGATCGACTGCCAGTCTGCCAGGTAGTGCGGCGGCAGGTTGAACAGGTGTGAGCTGTGTTCCTCCGGTAGGCCGTCGATCATCGCGGAGCGGCCCCACCAGGCCTTGTCGAAGTCGAGCAGTTGCTGCAACCGCTCCAGGGCCAGGGTGTGGAAGCGTTCGATGGACCTGTCCCTGGCCAGGCGCTGGAGCTCAAACACGGTATCGCTGAATGCTTCCAGCAATGCGCTGGTGATCGTTCGATCAGCCTGGTCATTCCTCATGCGGTATCCCCTCGTGCGACGTTGTTCTTGTTCTGTCACGGGTTCCAGTCATGGCCGTTCTTCGTCTTTGCGACGGGGCAGGGCCTGGAGCGAGTATCAGGTTCGCCCGAGGAGGCCGCCATCCTACAGATGCAGGATAGGGTCAGCGCAGGCTCTCGCTGTTCGCGGCGATATCCCGGCCCAGCAGGCGCTGGCGTGGAAGCAGCCAGGCGCAATAGCCGAGCAGCAACACGCCGGCGAAGTAGAGACGGAAGTTGGGGGGCGCAGGGCGCGAATGGCGGCAGGCCAGGGGGTGGGTTCGGATATCGGAAGGGCTACGGGCGGGACGGGGAAAGAAGATTAATATCTTAACGTCAAGCACGTTACTTTGGGTTTGAGCTCGGCAGGTTTTCGTCGGCAGATCGTATCCGGATGAAGTCAGGAGAGGTCCCGATCGCCGCTTCCCGGATTGCATATACAGGCTACCTGCCGGGTGTGGCATTGGATCTGGCTTTTGCTGTGGGTTCGAATTCATTCGAAAAAGGGCCGCGCAGCGGCCCCGGGGAAGTTTCCATGGGCGGGGCTTCGCCCCGCTTCGCGAATGAATTCGCCCCCACAAGGCGTGACATCCGGCTGGCTTTTGCTGTGGGTTCGAATTCATTCGAAAAAGGGCCGCGCAGCGGCCCCTGGGGAGTTTCCATGGGCAGGACTTCGCCCCGCTTCGCGAATGAATTCGCTCCCTCAAGGCGTGGGCTCCGGCTGGCTTTTCCTGTGGGTTCGAATTCATTCGAAAAAGGGCCGCGCAGCGGCCCCGGGGAAGTTTCATGGGCGGGGCTTCGCCCCACTTCGCGAATGAATTCGCTCCCTCAAGGCGTGGGCTCCGGCTGGCTTTTCCTGTGGGTTCGAATTCATTCGAAAAGGGTCGCGCAGCGGCCCCTGGGGAGTTTCCATCGGCAGGACTTCGCCCCGCTTCGCGAATGAACTCGCTCCCACAAGATGGCCCTTCACAGCGGGTACTCGGTGCGGTTCAGCACACTACAGTGGGAACTGACCGGGAAGTTCGCCAACTGGCCGAAGTCGCCACCGGCATAGCCGCAGATCTTGCCGTCGCTGCGGTGCCTGGCCAGGTCGATCAGCACCACGCCGAGGGTGGGGATGATCTTCTCGCGCCAGACGAACAGATAAAGCTCATCGGCGATCTTCAGGGTGTGGCAGCGGTCGGTGTCGGCCAGGCCCTGTTCGACGCCCTTCAGGCACTGCCAGCTATAGAAGTCCTCGTTGAGGTAGATGTGTTCGTAGGCCTCGCTGGGGCTGTAGCGATAGAGGTTGCGCAGGCCAACCAGCTCGCGGGTCGGGGCATGGGGGCAGGCGCCTTCGCGCCAGGGGCGGTCGAGGCTGCCGTGGAGGAACTCCACCTGCACGCTGGTCAGCTCGGCGCCGGCCAGGGCCTTGCCGAACAGGTCGCCACGGCACTCGGCCTCCTTGGGCATGCGGCCGAGCACGGCGGTGAAGGCGGCGTTGGCGATATCCAGCACCAGGCTGACGGAGAGGGTGCGGCCGTCTTCGGGCTTGAGGAAGTCCACCAGGTACAGGCCTTCGCGCACCGAGGTGGCGCGGTAGGGCGCCTCGCCGCCTGCGCCGGAAGCGTCACGCCAGGCCAGATGCCCGGCCTCGAAGCGGTGCTCGATGCGCCAGCCGTTGGCGAAGTGCAGGGTCAGGGTGCGGCCGGCGAGGTCGGCCAGGCTCGGCAGGATGAAGGCTTCAGGGGCGAAACCCTCTGCCAGGGCGCCGACGGTGATCCATTCGGGTTGGGTGGTCATGGCACATCTCCTCAGCGGGCTTCCTGGAAACCAATGGCCAGCGCATTGACGATGGTGTCGATCTGCTCCTGCTCGATCACCAGCGGTGGCGAGAGGATGATCTTGGTGCCCACCGGGCGCACCATCACGCCGTTGGCGCGGGCGATTTCGGCGACGCGGTTGGCGTAGCCACCCATGGGGTCGATGGGCTCGCGGGTCGCCTTGTCGGCCACCAGGTCCAGGGCCACCATCAGTCCCTTGCCGCGCACCTCGCCCACTGCCGCGAAGCGCTCGGGGAAGGCGGCCAGGCTTTTCAGCAGGTGGTCACCCTGCTTCGCGGCATTGGCTGGCAGGTTTTCCTTCTCGACGATGTCCAGGTTGGCCAGGGCCGCGGCGCAGGCCACCGGATGTCCGGAGTAGGTGTAGCCGTGCATGAGCGCGCCGGTGAAGTTGCCGTTGTTGGCGAAGGCCTGCTCGATGCGTTCGTTGACCACGGTGGCGCCAAGGGGGATGTAACCGGAGGAGATGCCCTTGGCCAGGCACATGATGTCGGGCTTCACGCCCCACAGGCGGCTGCCGAACATCTCGCCTGCGCGGCCGAAGCCGGTGACGATTTCATCGGCGATCAGCAGCACGCCGTACTTGTCGCAGACCTTGCGGATCAGCGGCCAGTAGTTCTCCGGCGGCACGATCACGCCACCGGCGCCCTGGATCGGCTCGGCGATGAAGGCGGCCACGGTGTCCGGGCTCTGGAACTGGATTTCCCGCTCCAGCAGGTCGGCGCAGATCTGCCCGAGTTCTTCCGGGTCCTGGCTGTACGGGTTGCGGTAGAGCCAGGGCGTGTCGACGTGGAAACAGCCCGGCAGCAGCGGCTCGTAGTTGCGGCGGAAGACGGTATTGCCGTTCACCGAGGCGCCGCCGAAGTGGGTGCCGTGGTAGCCCTGGCGCAGGGAAATGAACTTGGTGCGGTCGGCCTGGCCCTGCAGCTTCCAGTACTGGCGGGCCAGCTTGAGTGCGGTTTCCACCGCGTCCGAACCGCCGGAGCTGAAGGCCACGCGACGCATGCCTTCCGGTTCCAGCATGCCGATCACCCTGGCGGCCAGTTCTTCGGCGCGGGGATGGCTGATGCCGTCGAACAGCTGGAAATACTCCAGTTCGTCCAACTGTGCCGTGATGGCTGCCTTGATCTCCGCGCGGCCGTGGCCGACGTTGACGTTCCACAACCCCGCCACGCCATCCACCAGGCGGTTGCCCTTGTCATCGAAGACGAAGCAGCCCTCGCCACGGAGGATGCGGATGGGTTCGCGCTGTTTCATTTCGTTGGGGTGCAGCATGGGGTGCCAGAAGGCGGTGTCTCGGGTAGTCATGTGAATTCTCCTGTCGTGCAGCGGTGCGGCTGTGTGGGCCATTTGTGCCGCAACCGGCCCGGGACGTCTTGTCTGTCCCTGCCAGGCCGGTTGCCTGACCCTGCCTAGTCCCCGACCGATCCCAAGGCCGCGCGTATTTCCTGGCGCACCCGGTTGAAGTCGGCGGCGGCCTGCGGGTCCGCCAGCAGATTCGCCACCAGCGCCGCGGCGGCGAGCTGCCCGCCCAGCAGGTCGCTGGGGTAGTGCACCCCGGCGATCACCCGGCTGCCGGCATGCTCTTGTGCGCGCTCGAACAGCTCGGCGTGTCGTTCCGGCACCGCCATGCCCAGCAGGGTGGCGTTGAGGTAGGCATTCATGCTGTGGCCGCTGGGGTAGGAATCGCCCTGCGGCGGTGGCAGCACGGGTTTCACCCTGGGGTCGGCCTCGTAGGGGCGGGGCCGGTCGAAGTGCTGTTTGGCCGGCATCAGCACCTGCACCAGGTCTTCCTGGGCGCGACGGAAGAAGGCGCGGGTGAGCGGCAGCCGCTCTGCGTCGAAGCCCTTGCCGAGCAGGTCGGCGGCGAAGGGGAAGACGCCGTCCTGCCACTGGTCGTCGGCCTGCACTTTCTTCACCTGTGCGGCGCTGCGCGCGGCCTGGGCGTCGAGCACGGCCTGGAGGTCGGCGCGGGCGACCGGCGAATCGGGCGCGGGCGGCTGAGGCAGGTAGTCGGCCAGCTGCAGCCGGGCTTCGGTGAGATAAGGCGGGTAATTGGTGGCCTGGTCGGCCTGGATGGCCAGCGCGGGAAGGAGCAGGGCGAGGCCGAACAGCAGGGCGCGTGGGGACATTTGCATGGCGACGGTCCTTGTTGTTGTGGGGGCGAGGCGGCGTTGACGGGCCACTTCGGCCGTTCTTGTCCGCCAAAGGCGGAGGCGCTGCTTGTCTTTCCCTGCCTGGGCACTTGTCTCTGCCTGCCCGGGGCAGGGAGGGTCAAGACGCTGGCACGGAGGATCGAGCCCGCTCGCGGATCGGTGGCCAAATGGACGGAGTGGAGTGCCGGAGGAAGGTCATCGTTAAGGAGAACAATGATGCGCAAGCTGGGAATGTTGGTGGCGGCCTGCGGGTTGCCAGTGCTGCCTCACTCGGTGAAAGCCGAGGGGTTCGTGGAGGACAGCCGCCTGACGCTGCTGAACCGTACCTACTACTTCAACCGCGACTACCGCGACCAGCCCAACAACGCCGGGCGCAACCGCTCCAAGCCGAAAGCGGCGCGCAATGGCTACCGCGAGGAGCTGACCCAGGGCCTGCAGGCCCGCTTCAGTTCCGGCTACACGCCGGGCACCTTCGGGCTCGGGCTGGATGCCCATGCCATGCTCGGCCTCAAGCTGGACAGCGGTGGCGGGCGCACCGGCACCGGCAACCTGCCAGTGGGCACCGATGGTCATCCCGACGACCACTACGGCAAGGCCGGCGGCGCATTGAAGCTGCGCCACGGCGCGACGCAGCTGAAATACGGCCAGATGACCACCACGGCGCCGGTGTTCGCCGCCAGCAGCAACCGCACTCTGCCGGGCATGGGCTACGGCCTGCTTGCCGAGAGCCGCAGCATCGATGGCTGGTTGCTCGAGGCCGGGCATTTCACCGCGGCGTCGGGGCCGAGCGAGTCGAAGGTGCATGGCGAGATATCCACCGTCCTGGGCCGGGGACGGATCGACTCGGTGGACTACCTGGGCAGTGTCTGGACGCTGTCGGATGACCTGGTGTTGAGCCTCTACAGCTCGCGCTTCGAGGACGTCTGGCGGCAGCACTATCTGGGCGCCGACTACCGCCTGCCGCTGATGGCCGAGCGTGCCTTGCGCGTGAAGCTGGATGCCTGCCGCAGCCGCGACACCGGCCAGGATCGCTTCGGCGCCATCGACAACCTGGCGGTTTCGTTGGCGCTGGCCTTCGATCAGGGACCGCAGCGTCTGACCCTGGCCTACCAGCGGGTACGCGGCGACCAGCCATTCGACTACATGGCCTTCGGCGACGGCCGCGCCAGCGCCTCGAATGCCTTGGCCAACTCCCTGGGCTACTCCGATTTCAAAGGGCCGGGCGAGCGTTCCTGGCAACTGCGCTACGACCTCGATCTGGGCGCCCTCGGCCTGGCTGGCGTCAAGGTCCATGCCCTGCATGCCCGTGGGCGTGGCAGCGATGGCAGCGGCACGGCGGCGGACAGCCGCTATGCCGGTCTCTACGGACGCAATGGGCGGCACTTCGAGTCTGATGCCGGCCTGAGCTGGAAGGTCCCGGCCGGACCGCTGGCCGGCTTGTCCCTGCGCGCCAGCCAGGCCTGGCACCGGGGCAATGCGGCCTACGCGGACGGCGATGTCGACGAAACGCGGCTGGTGCTCGACTACCCCCTCGAACTCTGGTGAAGCCCTGGCAGCCAGTGGCAAGTCCCCCGGCAGGCCGGGTCAAGAGCGCCCGCCGGGTTTGCCGCAGAGTGCCACTCGACTATCCGAGATACCCCGCCGCCGCGGCGACCGAACCAGAAGAGGAATCGAGATGAGCATTGCCCTTGACCCCCGCGTGGAGGCCTTTGTCCAGGCCCGCCACGGCCTGCTGATAGACGGCGAAGTGCGTCCAGCGCTGTCCGCTGCCGAGATGCCCCTATTCAATCCCGCCACCGGCGAAGAACTGGCGCGCGTGGCGCTAGCCGGCAAGGCCGACGTGGACCAGGCGGTCGCAGCCGCCCGCCGTGCCTTCGAGGGCAGTTGGGCGGCCCAGCGTCCGGCGGACCGCGAGCGCCTGCTGCTGAAGCTGGCCGACCTGCTGGAGGCCCATGGCGAAGAGCTGGCGCAACTGGAAACCCTGAACAACGGCAAGTCGATCAACCTGTCCCGCGCCATCGAAGTGGGCGCCGGCGTGGAATACACCCGCTACATGGCCGGCTGGGCCACCAAGATCGAAGGCAAGAGCCTGGATGTCTCCATTGGCGCCATTCCCGGCGGCAAGTACCGCGCCTACACGGTGCCGGAGCCGGTGGGCGTGGTCGGCGCCATCGTGCCCTGGAACTTCCCGCTGTTGATGGCCCTGTGGAAGATCGTGCCGGCCCTGGCGTGCGGCTGCACGGTGGTGCTCAAGCCGGCGGACGAAACCCCGCTCACCGCCCTGCGCCTGGGGCAACTGTGCCTGGAAGCGGGCATCCCGCCAGGCGTGGTGAACATCGTCACGGGTGTGGGCGCCGAAGCGGGTGCCGCCCTGGCGGCCCATCCCGGGATCGACAAGCTGGCCTTCACCGGCTCCACCCCGGTGGGCAAGCTGATCGGTCACGCGGCGGTTGAGAACATGACCCGCTTCACCCTGGAGCTGGGCGGCAAGTCGCCGGTGATCGTGCTCGACGACACCGCCCTCGACCAGGCCGCCGCCGGTGCCGCCGGGGCCATCTTCTTCAACCAGGGCCAGGTGTGCACCGCCGGCTCGCGTCTCTACGTGCAGCGCAAATCCTTCGACCAGGTGCTGGAGCGCCTCCACGGCATTGCCGGTTCACTCAGCATCGGGCCGGGCCTGGATCCGTCCGCGCAGATCAACCCGCTGATTTCCGCCAGACAACAACGCCGGGTACTGGACATGATCGACAGCGGCCGGGCGCAAGGCGCCAGCGTCATCTGCGGCGGCGAGGCGCACGGTGAGCAGGGCTTCTTCGTCAAGCCGACGGTGATCGCCGATGTGCGTCCGGACATGCGGGTGGTGCGCGAGGAAATCTTCGGCCCGGTGCTGGTCGCCACGGCCTTTGACGAGGTCGACGAAGTGCTGCGGCTGGCCAACGACACGCCCTACGGGCTGGCGGCGAGCATCTGGTCCAACGACCTGAAGCAGGTGATGGGCCTGGTCCCGCGCCTGAAGGCCGGCACCGTCTGGGTCAACGCCCACAACCTGCTGGACCCGTCCATGCCCTTCGGCGGTTTCAAGCAGTCCGGCATCGGCCGCGAGATGGGCCATGCGGCCATCGAAGCTTTCACCGAGAACAAGTCGGTGTGCATCGCCTACTGAGAAACGTCCCCTGCATCCATCCGTGAGGAATACAAGAATGAACAAGACCTCCAGCAGCGTTCTCGACATGGCGACTCCGGCGTCGGCCGGCGCGTCCGTCGGGCCTGCGAAGAAGCCCCTGGGTTTCGCCAGCATGATCGCCATCTGCATTGGTGTCGTGGTGGTGCAGGGCGCGATGATGTCGGCATTGCAGGGCCTGGGCTTTGGCGGCCTGGGCTTCATCGCCGCCTTCGCCGTGGCCTTCCTCCTGGCGCAGTGCTATGTACAGAGTTTCTCCGAGCTGGCGCTGATGTTTCCCCAGGCAGGGACCCTGGCGACCTACACGCAGAAGGCCATCGGCCACTTCCCGGCCATCGTCGCCGTGTTCGCCGGCTACGTGATCGTGGCGATGTTCGGGCTCTCCGCCGAGCTGCTGCTGGTGGATGCGATTCTCGACAAGCTGTTCCCCGGCGTATTCCCCGCGAGGTTGGTGCCGCTGTTCATCCTGGTCGCCCTCACGGTGCTGAACATCCTCGGCACCGACGTCTTCGCCAAGCTGCAGAACCTCTTCACCTTCGCCATGGTGGCGGCCTTGCTGCTGGTGGGCCTGAGCGCCGTGGGCGGGCTGGCCGAAGCACCGGCGGCGAACTTCGTGGCGGATGTGAACTGGGGGTGGGGCGGCGTTCTCGATGGCAGTTTCATCGGCCTGGTGGCCCTGGCCATGTGGCTGCTGGTGGGGGCCGAGTTCATCTGTCCGCTGATCGGTGAAGTGCGTCGGCCGGAGCGCAACATCCCACGCGCGATGATGCTCTCGCTGACCATCACCTTTGCCTTGTTCGTACTCTTCTGCATTGGCGCCAGCCGCTACCTGCCGGTGGAAACCCTGACCACCTCGCCGCTGCCGTACCTGGACTATGTGTTCGCGGTATTCGGCAAGGGCGCGGTGATCATCGCCACGGTAATGGCGCTGACCGCCACTTGCTCTACCGTCAACACCGTGCTGGCCGCGGTGCCGCGCATGCTGTGGGGGATGGCTGAGAACGGCCAGGCCTTCCCGCAGATGAAGGTGCTGCACAAGCGCTTCGGTACGCCGTGGATCGCAATCGTCTTCGTCGCGATCATCATTGCCCTGCCGTTCCTGCTGATGGGGCCGGATTCGATCATTACCCTGCTGATCGCCGCGTCCACCAGCTGGCTGCTGGCCTACATCATCGCCCACATCAACGTGATGGTTCTGCGTCGCCGCCACCCCGATCTGCCGCGCCCCTACAAGTCGAAGTTCTACCCGCTGCCGCAGATCGTCGGCATCCTCGGCATGGGCTACATCGCCCTGAACAACTCGCCGTCTCCAGAGATGACGCAGACGGTGTACCTGCTGACCGGTGCCGTGCTCGGCCTGGTAAGCCTGATCGCCCTGGCGTGGGTCAAGCTGGTGATGAGGCGCAAGCTCTTCGAGCCGGATATCTGATCCCTGCCACGGGTAGCAGAAGGGCCACATTGCGGCCCTTTTTTGTGCGCGGAGCCTTCAGGTGGGAGATGGCTTGCCGTCATATGATTAACATGTTAATTAGATCGTCATAAAAACAATGTGGCTCCAGCCCGCTCCGGAGGTCTCCGATGGTTGCCCAAGCTGTCCGCTCTCCTGATTTCGATGCCTGGCTCCGTTCATTGCGGGGCGTCTGCGGCCGATTCGAGTCGCGCCCCGCGCTGGCTCACGGCCTGTTCATCGGCGAGATCGCCCGCCAGGACCTTTCCGGCCTGGAAGTGGCGCAGATCCGCACCAATGCGGGGGTGATCAGCCGCCAGCGCACCTCCATCGACCAGGATGACGACCGTCACTGCTTCCTCGTCGTCCAGCGCAGCGGCCGCGCTGAACTGCGCCAGAACGGTGAAAGCGTCGAACTCGGTCCAGGCGAAATGGCCCTGATGGATTCGGCCCGCGCCTGCGAAATTCTCCCCCATGGCCTGATCGAGCACGCCTCCTTCCACCTGTCCCGCGAGGACGTCTGCCGCCATATGCCAGAGGGGCGGCCGAAGTTCGGCAAGCTGTCCCAGCACTGCGCCAGCGGCCGTGTACTGCGCACCCTGGTGGAGCAGATCTGTGGCGGCGAGCTGGATCATTGCGCGGGCCTGGAGGAGGGGGATGCCCTTGAGCAAGCGCTGATCGCCCTGCTGGCGCCGACCTTGCGGCAACGGGCCGGGCAGACCACCAGCGAACTGGACGGCTGCCACAATGCCGGCATGCGCAGCCTGGCCCAGCAACTGATCGAGCAGTCGCTTTCGGAGCCCGGCCTGACGCCGCTGACCCTGGCCAGGCAACTGAACATCTCCGTACGCCAGCTCTACCGCCTGTTCGAGGACCAGGGCGACAGTGTCTGCCGCTTCATCCAGCGCGCCCGCCTCAAGCGCAGCGCCGCCGACCTGGCCAACCCGCGTCTGCGCAACGAGTCCATCACCGACATCGCCTTCCGCTGGGGCTTTACCGATTCGGCGCATTTCAGCCGCACCTTCAAGAAGCATTTCCAGCAGTCGCCCAGGGATTACCGCGCCAGCGCCTTCATCGGTTGAGATTGCGGGCTTGCAGGAGCGGGCTTGCCCGCGAAGCGCTTCCGCCGTCATCAGGCTGCCGGGCACCCCCGCGCAGAGCGGCTAACCTTGTTCTGGCAGTACTGCCGATGTGCCAGCCAACCTGCCTGCAAGCCCTTGGAGGGCGCCATGTTCAAAGCCATCCTCGCCATCATCGTCGTCGCGATTCTCGGCGTACTGGGATACGCCGCCTTCATTCCGGACCACTTCCGCATCGAGCGTACGACCACCATTGCCGCGCCGCCGGAGAAGGTCTTCCCGCTGATCAACGACTTCCGCAAGTGGACGGCCTGGTCGCCCTGGGAAAAGCTCGACCCCGCCCTAAAGCGCAGCTACAGCGGGCCGGGTGAAGGCGTGGGCGCCGCCTATGCCTGGCAGGGCAATAACGAAGTGGGTACCGGGCGCATGGAAATCACCCGCAGCGAACCGGCCTCCAGGGTGGAGATCAAGCTGGATTTCCAGATGCCCTTCGAGGCCCACAACACCGCCGAATTCCTCCTCCAGCCCCAGGGTGGCGGCACCCAGCTCACCTGGGCCATGTACGGGCCGTCGCCCTATACCCACCGGCTGATGCAGGTGTTCTTCGACATGGAGGACATGGTGGGCAGCAAGTTCGACCAGGGCCTGAACAACCTCAAGGCCGCCGCCGAGAAATAACCCGGAACGGACCGCTCGGCCCTTCGCCGGGCGAGGTGACGGAGCGGGGCTATCCTGAATTCCTTCCTGTGGGAGCCCATTCATTCGCGAATGAATGCGCTCCCACAGGGCATGGTCATCCCTGACGAAGAGCGGAATTTTCCTGCGGCCCTGTCGATTCCCGGCGCGGCCGAACGACCAATGGGTGTCAGTACCCCGCAGCCACCCGAGGAACCCGTCATGAAATACCTGTGCCTGATCTATATCGAAGAAGCCAGGCTCGCCACCCTGACCGATGCCGACTACCAGGCCATCGCCGGCGAATGCGTGGACTACACCGAGCAGCTCACCGCCAGCGGCCATTACCTGGCATCCGATGCCCTGGAGTCGGTACGCACCGCCACCACCCTGCGCATCCAGGGCGGGCGGGTGACCATGACCGACGGGCCCTTCGCGGAAACCAAGGAGCAACTCGGCGGTTTCTACCTGATCGAAGCCCGCGACCTCAACGAAGCCCTGCAGATCGCCGCGAAGATTCCGCCGGCCCGCCTGGGCTGCATCGAAGTGCGCCCGGTACGCGAACCCGAAGTGCGGCCGACCCTGGGCGTCGCCTGGTGATGCCTGGGAGGGCCTGATGGAGGAGGCCGAGCTGCGCCAGCGGGTCGAGTCGATCTACCGCAGCGATTCGCGCCGTGTCCTCGCCACGCTGATCCGCCTGCTGGGGGATTTCGACCTGGCCGAGGAAGCCCTGCACGATGCCTTCATCGCTGCGGTGCAGCAATGGCCGCGGGATGGCATCCCCGCCAACCCACGTGCCTGGCTGGTGTCGGCGGGGCGCTTCAAGGCCATCGACAGCCTGCGCCGGCGCGCCCGTTTCGATGCGTCGAAGCGTCACCTGGTGGCCGAACTGGAAGAGGCCGCCAGCGCCTTCGAGGAGGGCGAGGATGTGGAGGATGACCGCCTGCGGCTGATCTTCACCTGCTGCCACCCGGCGCTGCCGGCCGACGCCCAGGTGCCGCTGACCCTGCGTGAAATCTGCGACCTGAAGACCGAGGAAATCGCCCGCGCCTTCCTCAGCACGCCGTCCACCATCGCCCAGCGTATCGTGCGGGCCAAGGCGAAGATCCGCGATGCGCGCATCCCCTATCAGGTGCCGGCCTTGGCCGAACTGCCAGAACGGCTGGATAACGTCCTGCGGGTCATCTACCTGGTGTTCAACGAAGGCTACTCGGCTACCTCCGGCGATTCCCTGACCCGCACCGATCTTTCCGCCGAGGCCATCCGCCTGGCGCGCCTGCTGCTGGAGCTGCTGCCGGACGCGGAAGTGATGGGCCTGCTGGCACTGATGTTGTTGCACGACTCGCGCCGCGCCGCCCGAGCCACGGCGGACGGCGAACTGATCCTGCTGGACGAACAGGACCGCAGCCTCTGGGACCAGGCGCAGATCGCCGAAGGCCTTGCCCTGGTGAGCCAGGCACTGGCCAGCCGGCGCGTCGGCGTCTACCTGCTGCAGGCAGCCATCTCCGCCGTGCATGCCCAGGCGCCGGATGCGGCGAGGACCGACTGGAGGCAGATCGTCGGCCTCTACGACGTGCTGCAACGCCTCGTGCCGTCGCCCGTGGTCGCCCTCAATCGCGCCGTGGCGGTCGCCATGCGTGACGGACCGGAAGCGGGCCTGGCGGAAGTGGACGCGCTGCTGGAGGACGGAGAACTGCGTGACTACCACCTGGCCCATGCCGCCCGGGCTGATTTCTGTCGGCGCCTGGGGCGCAAGGACGAAGCGCGGGCGGCCTACCACAGCGCCCTGGCGCTGGTGCGACAGGAACCCGAGCGGCGCTTCATCGAGAAGCGCCTGCGTGAGCTGGAGGCGTGACGGCACCGCTCGTCGGTCGTGGCGAAGCGGATGTCGAAGCCGGACAGCGGCCATCGACCAGAGGTGAAACCACCGGCACGCTGCCGGTGCAGCCCTGGCGGAAACCTGGAGACCTACCATGAGCAGCGAAACCCTGAAGGCCACCACCGAACTGGAAGTGCACGAAGTCTTCGACCAATGGCTGAAGGCCGCCCGTGCCAAGAACGTGGATGCGATCCTGGCCTGTTACGCGGATGATGTGATCGCCTACGACGCCATTCTCAAGCTGGAGTTCAAGGGCCTCGGCGCCTATGGCCAGCATTGGCGCTTTTGCATGGAGATGTGCTCTGGCGACGGCATTTTCGAACCCGCCGAGCTGACCATTCACGCCAGTGGCGACGTGGCATTCCTGCACTGCCTGGTCCGTTGCGGCGGCGAGCAGGACGGCGTGGTGAAGACCAGCTGGATGCGCGGCACCCAGGGCTACGTCAAGCGCGGCGGCGCCTGGAAGATCGTCCACGAGCACTTCTCCGCGCCCTTCGATATGGAAAGCGGCAGCGCCCTGTTCGACCTGCAGCCCTGACCCCGGAAGGGGTACCGTCCGTAGGTTGGTCCGAGGAACGAGGCCCAGCGCTGTGGGCGCGCCTGCAGCGTTGGGTTTTGCAAGCTCGCGGAGCGCCCCGCCTGCAGAAGCGGTTCGGGTCTTCCTGGGGGATGAATCAACCAGCCAGGCGACAGCTGATGCAGGCATGGCCAATGATTTCGCTGCACAAGTCGACACGACGCGCTGCGTCAGCCGGTAAACTCGGCCCACCTTTCAGTACCCGAGCAAGCCCATGGATATCGACCTGGCGCGTACCTTCCTGGAGATCGTCCGCACCGGCAGCTTCGTCGCCGCCGCCGAACGCCTGCATGTCACCCAGACCACCATCACCGCGCGGGTGCAGAACCTGGAGCAGCAACTGGATTGCCGGCTCTTCGTGCGCAACCGTGCCGGGGCGCGGCTGACCGCCGACGGCGAGGTGTTCGTCGCCTACGCCAACAAGCTGGTGGAGACCTGGGAGGCGGCACGACGCGACCTGCCGTTGCCCGAGGGCTACCGCGACGTGCTCAACCTGGGGGGCGAGATGAGCCTGTGCAGCCCGCTGGTGCTCAGCTGGGTGATCCGCCTGCGCGAACGCATGCCGTCCCTCGCCGTGCGCGCGGAAGTCGGCGAAGCCAGCCATCTGCAGCAGATGTTGCAGAGTGGTTTGCTGGATGCCGCGCTGGTCTACCGCCCGGATTACTGGGCGGGCATGCAGGTGGAGCTGCTGATGGAGGAAAAGCTGATCCAGGTGCGTTCGGCGACCAATCCCGAACCCTACATCTACAACGACTGGGGGCCGGAATTCCGCGAGCGCCACGATGCCGCGCTCCCGGACAAGGCCAGCGCCGTGCTGGCCACCAACCTCGGCCCGCTGGCCCTGCACTACATCCTGCAATGCGGCGGCTCCGGCTACTTCCGCGCCCGCGTGGTGCAGGGGCACCTGGAAAACGGCGAGCTGGAACGAGTGGAGAAGGCGCCGGAATTCACCTATCCCACCTACCTCGTCTACTCCCGAGAGAAGGACTCCCCGGCCCTGCGCCAGGCCATCGACCTGCTGCGGGAAGTCGTGGCCGAGGACATCGACTGGTCCCGGCGTTGGGACCCGATCTGATCCCGAATCACTTGGCTCTCACGTAGGGTGCGCCGTGCGCACCAGGTATTCCGGCGCGGGGTTTCGGTGCGCGCAGCGCACCCTACGGGGCCGCTGCGCGGCCCTTGGCGATTGAAATCGCCCCCACAGAAAAGCAGGCCAGGTGCGTGCCGGACTCAGCTCGCCAGCTGCAGCACCGGCTGCTGGTGCAGCTCCTGCAGCCAGTTGCGATAGAGCGCGGCGATCAAGTCGCTCTGGCTGACGATGCCCACCACGCGGCCGACGTCGTTCAATACCGGCAGGCAATGCAGGCCCTGGTCGGACAAGAGCGACACCAGCTCGACCACCGGCGTATCCACGGTCACACAGCGCACCGGACGGGTCATCAGGCGTGACACCGGCGCCTCGCGGCGGGAGCGGAAGCGGTCGGCGATGCTGCGCGGTGCGGCGGTCGCGGCGTGGCCGAGCAGGTCGGAGAGGGTCAGGATGCCCACCAGCTGCTCCTTGTCATCCAGCACCGGCAGGGCTTTGAGGTGATGCCGGTCGAGCAGCTTCCAGGCTTCGCTGACCGGCGCATCCGGCGCGATGGTGCGCAGGTCGCGGGACATGATCCGCGCCGCCCGCAGGTCGCCCATGCTGCGACGCAAGGCGTGCTTCTCGGCCAGCAGGAGCAGGCGCTGGAGGTCATCGCGGGTCACGTCGACGAAGCTGCCGAACTCGGAGAGGGCCCGGTCCAGGTCGATTTCGGCGATGCCATTGCGCTCGCTCGGCAAGGGGTCGGCGGTCAGGTGCGGGCCGGTGGCCGGATGCGCGATCTTGCGCGGATAGGGGATACCGCTGAGGTTGTTGAATACCAGCGCCGTCCCCACCAGCAGCAGTGACCCGACCAGCACCGGCAGCAGCAGGTGCCAGCCTTGCGCGGCGACGATCGGACCACCCAGCGCGGCACCCAGGGCAACGGCGCAGCTCGGCGGATGCAGGCAGCGCAGGGCCTGCATGACCACCAGTGCCAGGGCGAAGGCCAGGCCGGCGGTTGCCAGCGGCGGCAGGCCCCAGTGGCCGACCAGCAGGCCGGTGGCTGCCGCCAGGACGTTGCCGGCCACCACCGGCCAGGGCTGGGCCACCGGGCTGGAGGTCACGGCGAAGAGCAGTACGGAGGAGGCAGCGAAGGGCGCGGCCATGCGTAGCGCCAGGTCAGTGCCGAATAGCTGGATTCCGGCCAGGGTGGCGAGGGAAACGGCGATGCAGCCGCCGATGGCGGCGCGCAGCCACTCCCGGGGAGAGGCATTGCTGGCGTCCGGCAGCAGGCGTTGCAGCCAGAGACGCAGAGAGTTCTGGGGCATGGGCATGACACTAGGCAGTTGATAAACGGAGAGGCCGGAGGTGCTGTACGGAAAGTGCCGAAACCGGACGGCTTTTCGTACAGGCCCCGGGTCCCCTCAATCCCACCGAAGTGGGGGCTCCATCCCTGGATGTGGAAACGTCTTTTTCTCGCGCACGGTTCCTCGGAGGGGGCTGCTCATGCAGACCCTCGCCGGGCCGGGCGTCGGGGATGGCGGGAATGCTAAGGGATGACTGGATAGCGGGCTAATGAATGTTGTTGGTGGTTTAGTGCAAAAAAATTGCACTTATGCTGGCGCCATCCAGATGTCTCTCCAGCAACATCTGACCAGCAAGTTGCCCGCCTGCTTCGTCTGGAACTGTTGGGTAAGTTCTCTAATACATTGATTTTAAAGAATAAATAAAGCTGGCACGGGTACTGCTATGTCCTTCTGCAAGTGAGGCCGCGAATGTTCGCGGCGAAATGGCAATGCAGAGAGTCCCATGTCGCAAACCCCGATTTCCGCCCAGTACCTCGTCGGCCTTCCCGACGCCCGGATTACCACCGCTGCCATCAACGCCTCCAGCAAGCTGTTCGAACCGGGCCGTCCTGTACAGGCCCTGCGCAATGCCTCCCCGGTGTTCTGACTCCCCAGCCTCGCGCCTCTTGCCTCCCCATGCCCTTCTGGGAGAGGGGCTGGGGGAGAGGGGCGGGCGCAACCCTGCAATCGAAGGCCGCACCCCATGACAAACGAAACCGCCCACAACGCATTTCGTGATCAAGCCCCGCCATTACTCCCGGCGGCGCTGATCGAGAACGATGCCGAGGCCCTGCAAGCCGCTCACGAGGTGGCGAGGCTGGCCAGGAAACAGGCCGCACAACGCGACCGCGACCGCCTGCTGCCGTGGCGCGAGCTGGAGCACTTCACCCGCCTGGGGCTGGGTGGCATACGCATCCCGCGCGAATATGGCGGGGCCGAGGTGTCCCACGTCACCCTGGCCGAAGTGTTCCGCATCATCTGCGCCGCCGACCCTGCCCTGGGGCAGATTCCGCAGAACCAGTTCGGCCTGCTCAGTGTGGTCGAAAACGTCGGCAGCCAGGCGCAGAAGCGCAAGGTGTTCGCCGGCATCCTTGCCGGTCGCCGGCTGGCCAATGCCGGCCCCGAGCGCAATACCCGCAACACCCTGGAGATCAAGGCGCGCATCACCCGCACCGGCGAGGGGCTGAGGGTCAGCGGCGAGAAGTTCTATTCCACCGGCGCGCTGTTCGCCCACTGGGTGGCGGTCAAGGCCATCGACGACAACGGCGTTGGCGTGCTCGGTCTGGTCGAGCGCGGTGTACCGGGGCTGCGCATAGTCGATGACTGGTCCGGTTTCGGCCAGCGCACCACCGCCAGTGGTACCGTGCTGCTGGACCAGGCACCGGTGTCCGACGACCTGGTGTTCCACAACAGCCGGCTGGCCGAGGTGCCGAGCATCCAGGGCGCGGTGTCGCAGCTGATTCAGGCAGCCATCGACGCTGGTATCGCCGAGGCGGCCATCGACGATGCCATCGCCTTCATCCGCGAACGCTCGCGGCCCTGGGTGGATGCCGGCGTCGAACGCGCCAGCGAAGAGCTCTTCACCATCGCCGAGATCGGCCGCCTGAAGACCGAACTGAACGCCGCCAACGCCCTGCTGGAGCGTGCCGGGCAGGTGCTCGATGAAGTCTCCGCCGCACCCATCGATGACGAGGCTGCCGCCCGTGCCTCTATCGCCGTGGCCGAGGCCAAGGTGCTGACCACGGAGATCAGCCTGCTGGCCAGCGAAAAGCTCTTCGAACTGGCCGGCAGCCGCGCCAGCCTTGCCGAGTTCAACCTCGACCGCCATTGGCGCAACGCCCGCGTACACACCCTGCACGACCCGGTGCGCTGGAAGGTCCAGGCCGTCGGCGCCTATCACCTCAACGGCGCCAGGCCGGCCCGTCATTCCTGGATCTGAGGAGTTCACCATGACTTTGCCGCAACCCGCCCCGGCCATCAGCGTTGCCATCATCCGCGACGATGCCGAAGCCCTCGACGTGGCGCGCCGCATCGCCACCGAGTTCAAGCCCGGCGCTGCCGATCGCGACCGCTACCGGCGCCTGCCCCATGAGGAGCTCGACGCCTTCACCCGCTCTGGCCTGTGGGGTATCAGCGTGCCGCGCGAGTTCGGTGGCGCTGGCGTATCGCGGGTGACCCTGGCGCGGGTCATCGCCATCATCAGTGCCGCCGATGCCTCCCTCGGACAGATCCCGCAGAACCATTTCTACGCCTTGGAAGTCCTCCGGGTGAACGGCAGCAAGGCCCAGCAGCGCCGCCTGTTCGCCGCTGTCCTGGCCGGCGAGCGCTTCGGCAACGCCCTGGCCGAGATCGGCACCCGCACCGCCAATGACCGCAATACGCGGCTGATCAGGGAAGGCGCCGGCTATCGCATCCACGGCCGCAAGTTCTATTGCACCGGAGCCCTCTACGCCCAGCGCGTACCGACCCTGGTGGTGGGCGAGGATGGCCACCAGTACCTCGCCTTCGTGCCGCGCAACGCCCCCGGGCTGACCGTTATCGACGACTGGTCCGGCTTCGGTCAGCGCACCACCGGCAGCGGGTCGGTGCTGTTCGAGAATGTGCCGGTGCGCACCGAGGACCTGGTGTCCTTCCAGGCCGCCTTCGAGCGCCCGACCACGGTTGGTCCTTTCGCCCAGATCCTCCATGCGGCCATCGACGCCGGCATCGCCCGCGCCGCCTATGAGGATGCGCTGGAGTTCGTGCGCAGCCGTTCGCGTCCGTGGATCGATTCCGGCGTGGATAGGGCCAGCGATGATCCGCTAACCATTCAGGAGTTCGGCCGCCTGGCGATCCGCCTGCACGCCGCCGAAGCCATCCTCGACCGCGCCGGCCGCCTGCTGGATGCCGCCACCGCCGCGCCATCGGCCGAAACCGTAGCTGCCGCCTCCATCGGCGTGGCCGAAGCCAGGGCGTTGACTACGGACATCTCGCTGGCCGCCGGCAGCAAGCTGTTCGAGCTGTCCGGCAGCCGCGCCAGCCTTGCCGAGCACAACCTCGACCGCCACTGGCGCAACGCGCGGGTGCACACGCTGCATGACCCGGTGCGCTGGAAGTACCACGCGGTGGGCAACTTCTACCTCAACGGCCAACTGCCGCCGCGCCGGGGGACGATCTGATGGCGTGCAAGCAGGTTCTCCTCAACGCCTTCAACATGAACTGCGTGGGGCACATCAACCACGGGCTCTGGACCCACCCGCGCGACCGCTCGGCGGACTACCACAGGCTGTCCTACTGGACCGAACTGGCGCAACTGCTGGAGCGCGGGTTGTTCGATGGCCTGTTCCTGGCGGACATCGTCGGCGTCTACGACGTCTATCAGGGCAACCTCGACCTGACCCTCAAGGAAAGCATCCAGCTACCGGTCAACGACCCGTTGCTGCTGGTTTCCGCCATGGCCGGCGTGACCCGGCACCTGGGCTTTGGCATCACCGCCAACCTGAGCTACGACGCGCCGTATCTGTTCGCCCGGCGCATGTCGACGCTGGACCACCTCAGCGATGGCCGGGTGGGCTGGAACATCGTCACCGGCTACCTGGAAAGCGCTGCCCGCGCCATGGGCCTGACCCGGCAGGTGGAGCATGACCGCCGCTACGACCAGGCCGACGAGTACCTGGAGGTGCTCTACAAGCTCTGGGAGGGCAGTTGGGAGGAGGGCGCCGTTCTCAATGACCGGCAACGGCGCATCTACGCCCGGCCGGACAAGGTGCACAAGGTCGTCCATCATGGCGAGTTCTTCGACGTGGAGGGCTATCACCTCTGCGAACCTTCGCCGCAGCGCACGCCGGTGCTGTTCCAGGCCGGATCTTCCGCGCGCGGGCTGCGTTTTGCCGGCGAGCATGCCGAGTGCGTGTTCATCAGCGGCAACAACAAGGCCGCCACCCGAGCCCAGGTGGATAAGGTCCGCGCCGCCGCCCAGGCTGCTGGCCGTGATCCGCACGCGGTGAAGGTGTTCATGGGCATCAGCGTGATAGTCGCGCCGACGGAAGTCGAAGCCCGCGCCAGGCATGCCGAGTACCTGGCTTATGCCAGCGCCGAGGCCGGCGTGGCGCACTTCGCCAGCTCCACCGGCATCGACTTTTCCCGCTTCGCCCTGGACGAGCCGATCCCCTACGTAAAGACCAACGCCATCGAGTCGGCCGCCAGCAAGCTCAAGGACAACAGCCTGACTCGCCGCCAGTTGCTGGAGCAGCACGCCCTGGGCGGGCGCTACATCCTGCTGGTGGGCTCGCCCACCCAGGTGGCCGACGAACTCCTGGCCTGGGTCGACGAGACCGGCCTGGACGGCTTCAACCTCACCCGCATCGTCACCCCGGAAAGCTACGCCGATTTCATCGACCTGGTGGTGCCGGAACTGCAGGCGCGTGGTGCCTACAAGACTGCCTACGCCGAAGGGACCCTGCGCCAGAAGCTGTTTGGGGCGGGGGATCGGCTGCCCGACAGCCATCCGGGCGCGCGTTTCGCCTGTGCTGTTCCTGCTTTTCCTGTGGGGGCGAATTCATTCGCTAAGGAGCGCGCAGCGCTCCCTGATTTCCTGCAGGGCGGTCCTTCGGCCCGCTCAGCGAATGAATTCGCCCCCACAAGTAAATGACCTCCATTTCCCCAAGGATCGAAACCATGCCCAAACACCTGCTCAAATCCCTCACCCTCGGCCTGCTGCTGGCCTCTGGCATCGCCCATGCCGCCGACTCCAAGGTCCTCAAGGTCGGCACCACCGCCGCTTTCGCCCCGCCGCTGGAAGTGGCGGTGGAAGAGGCCGCGAAGACGGGCCTCAAGGTGGAACTGGTGGAGTTCACCGACTGGAACGCGCCGAACATCACGCTGGCCGCCGGTGATATCGACGTGAACTACTTCCAGCACACGCCCTTCCTGGAAAACGCCAAGAAGGAGGGAGGTTTCGACCTCAAGCCCTTCGCGCCCGGCGTGATCAACAACGTCGGCCTCTACTCGAAGAAGTACGCGGGGCTGGCCGACCTGCCGGAAGGCGCCAAGGTGGCCATCGCCAACGACCCCATCAATGGTGGTCGCGGCCTGCAACTG
This sequence comes from Metapseudomonas phytobenefica, assembly GCF_043392685.1. NCBI lineage: Bacteria > Pseudomonadati > Pseudomonadota > Gammaproteobacteria > Pseudomonadales > Pseudomonadaceae > Metapseudomonas > Metapseudomonas phytobenefica. The sequence continues at coordinate 248,879 of NZ_JBHZGM010000003.1, forward strand.
CTGCAGAAGGCCGGACTGCTGAAACTCAAGGAAGGCGTGGGCTACAAGGCGACCCTGGAGGACATCGTGGCGAACCCGAAGAAGCTCGACATCATCGAGCTGGAGGCGGTGCAACTGGTGCGCGCCCTGGATGACGTCGACCTGGCCCAGGGCTACCCGCACTACATCCGCCTGGCCGGCACCCTCGACCCCAACAGCGCGCTGCTGTTCGACGGCATCGAAAACCGCGAATACATCATCCAGTTCGTCACCCGCGCCGATTACCAGGATGACGGCCGCCTGAGCACGTTCGTGGACATCTACCAGCACTCTCCGCAGGTACGCGCCGCGCTGGACAAGGCCCACGGCAAGCTCTACCAGCCGGGTTGGGAGTAACACGGGGTCGGCGTTTGCTTCTTGTGGGGGCGATTTCAATCGCCAAGCGAACCGCAGGTTCGCCCTGCAGATCGCCAGGGGGCAGCTGTGCTGCCCATCGCGAATGAATTCGCCCCCACAGAAGAGCAATCCGGCGCCAATCACCACGGAACAGAGAGGCCCGACATGGTCAGTTTCAACCGCAATATCAGCCTGGACCTGCCGCATATCCGCCTGCAGGGGCTGGGCAAGGTCTATCAGGGCAGCAAGGGGCTGGTGCAGGCACTGCAGGGCATCGACCTGGAAATCCGCCGGGGAGAGGTGTTCGGCATCATCGGCCGCAGCGGCGCGGGCAAGTCCTCGCTGATCCGCACCCTCAACCGCCTGGAAAAGCCCAGCAGCGGGCAGGTGGTGATCGACCAGGAAGACATCGGCCAGTTCGACGAGAAGCAGCTGGTACTGCTGCGCCGCCGCGTGGGCATGATCTTCCAGCACTTCAACCTGATGTCCGCCAAGACCGTCTGGCAGAACGTCGCGCTGCCGTTGAAGGTAGCTGGCGTGCCCAGGGTTGAGATCGAGCGCAAGGTCAGTGAACTGCTGCAGTTGGTGGGGCTGGCGGACAAGCGCGATGCCTACCCGGCGCAGCTTTCGGGCGGGCAGAAGCAGCGCGTCGGCATCGCCCGGGCGCTGGTGCATCAGCCGGAAATCCTGCTTTGCGACGAGGCCACCTCGGCGCTGGACCCGGAAAGCACCCAGCAGATTCTTGCGCTGCTACGCGATATCAACAAACGCCTGGGGCTGACCATCGTGCTGATCACCCATGAGATGGCGGTGATCCGCGAAATCTGCGACCGCGTGGTGGTGCTCGAGCGTGGCCGGGTGGTGGAGCACGGCGAAGTCTGGCGCGTGTTCGGCGACCCGCAGCACGAGGTTACCCGCACCCTGCTGGGTACCCTGCGTCACGACCTGCCGGACGACCTGCTGGCGCGGCTGCTCAGCCAGCCCGGCGAAGGTGCCAGCGAACTGCTGCTGGACCTGCATTTCACCGGCGCCAGCGGCCGCGAGCCGGACCTGCTGGCGATCGCCCAGGCCCTGGGCACGCGGGTGAGCCTGGTGCATGGCGGCATCGACCGCATTCAGGGGCGTGCCCAGGGGCATCTGCTGCTCAGCGCGACGCTTGCGGGACAGGGGGGGCTGGACCTGCTGGAACGGGCGCGGCCCCTGGCGGACAAGGCGGAGGTGCTCGGCTATGTCGCCCATGCTTGACCGGTTGCTGCAGGGCATTCTCGACACCTTGCTGATGGTCGGGGCCTCGTCGCTGATCGTGTTTCTGGTGGGCATTCCACTGGCGCTGGTGCTGGTCACCACCGGTCCCGGCGGCATTTTCGAGGCACGCATGCTGAACCGCGCGCTGGGCAGCGTGGTGAACGTGCTGCGCTCGATTCCCTTCCTGATCCTGATGGTGGCGCTGATTCCCTTTACCCGGTTGATCGTCGGCACCAGTTACGGCGTCTGGGCGGCGGTGGTGCCGCTGACCATCGCCGCCATGCCGTTCTTCGCGCGTATCGCCGAAGTCAGCCTGCGGGAGGTGGATTTCGGCCTGGTGGAAGCGGCCCAGGCCATGGGCTGCCAGCGGCGCCACATCATCTGGAGCGTGCTGCTGCCGGAGGCGCGGCCGGGCATAGTCGGGGGCTTCACCATCACCCTGGTGACCATGATCAACTCATCCGCCATGGCTGGCGCCATCGGTGCGGGCGGGCTGGGCGACCTGGCCTACCGCTACGGCTACCAGCGCTTCGATACGCAGATCATGCTGACCGTGATCATCCTGCTGGTGGTGCTGGTCACCCTGATCCAGTTCGGCGGCGACCGCCTGGCGCGGTTGCTGAGCAAGCGGGCGTAGGCCGGGCATATCCGAAAACCCGATGCCTTTGTAGGTTGGCGTAGAGCGAAGCGAAACCCAACAGTGCGAGGTTGAGTTTCTGCGTTGGGCCTCGCTGCGCTCGGACAAACCTAAGAGGGGAATGAAGGATTCAATCCATCACGTCTTCCAGCACCTCGTAGATGATCCCGGTGGCCACTGCCACCAGGATCAGGTCGGTGCCGGCGCGTACCCAGTCATAGCCTTCGTAATGGGGCAGACGGCTGACGAGGCGGCCGTCGAGCTTCTTGGCGATCCCCGGCGGCAGCGGCTTGCCGCGTGCCAGGTTCTTCTGGATGCCCGGCGGCAGGGCCTGGGCCGGCCCCCAGTAGTCGCGATTGTCGTCGAGGATGATGCGGATGCCGCCGATATCCACCCGCGGGCCGTCGGACCAGTTGCTGCCTTGATGGCTGGAGTGGCCCTTGTCATGCCCCTTGCCCTTGCCGGCGTCCGCCAGCAGGGCGGGTGAACCGGTAATCAGGGCGATGCTGGCGAGGGCAGCGATCAGGGTGCGGGTCGTAGTCATGTCCTTGGCCTCCATGGGGGCTTTCCCTTTTCTGATGGACTGCGAAAGCAGGGGCGAGTGCCGCCACTATTGCAGAAAATTCCCGGGCTCGATGCGTGCGGATTCGTGATGGCGTTCATGCTTTGCCAATCGGGCATCGACCGAGCTCTCCACTCGTCTTTCGGCGGCGAACCTGTGTACGGGAAAGCGGTCTCACGGCTAACCCTGAAACAACGCCCGTGGAGGCTCCAAATTGATCAAGAAGAAAACCCTGTTGGCCGCAGCTACCTGTGCGATGGTCCTGGCGGCGGGTACCGTCCTGCCCGGCGGTGCATCCCTGGTGGACTCCGCCTACGCCCGAGGCAACGGGGGCGGAAATGGCGGTGGTAACGGTGGTGGCCATGGCGGCGGCCATGGTGGCGGTTTTGGCGGTGGTGTCGGCGGCGGTCATGCCGGCAGCCACGATGGCAAGGGCCATGGCTATGGCAAGAGCGCCGACCATGCCGGCAAGGCCACCCGCAATGGCGAAGACAAGGGCAACCGCTACGGCAGTCTGCGCAATGACGACAAGGGCCACGGCGTGGCGACGTCCGCCGTCGCCCGCGACCGGGACAGCCGCGGCCTGGCCAATGCTCGTGCCGTCTCGGACACGACGCCCGGCGATCACAACGCCGACGGCCTGGGCAAGGCGGGCGTTTCTTCGAGCAAGAACGACGGCAAGAGCCACCGCTAGAAATGAAAGGGGCAACCGGTTGGCTGCCCCTTTTTCATCTCAGCGTGCCGCCAGCAACACGCCCCGGCATTCGCCGAAGCCGATGCTCGGATAGCCATTCCGTTGGCAACGGGCGCGCAGGATCACTTCGTCGCCGTCTTCGAGGAAGGTGCGCTGCTCGCCGCTGGGCAGGGTGATCGGTTGCTTGCCGCCGAAGGTGCTCTCCAGCAGGCTGCCGAACGCCTGCGGTTCCGGGCCGGACAGGGTGCCGGAGCCGAACAGGTCGCCGGCTTGCAGCTTGCAACCGCCGATGCTGTGGTGGGCAACCATCTGCGCCACGGTCCAGTACATGTTCAGGGTGTTGCTCAGCGCCAGGCGATGGGGCGCCAGGTCCTGCTCGCGCATGGCGGGGGTGAGGATCAGCACTTCCAGTTCGATGTCGAAGGCGCCATTGGCCTGGTCGGCTTCGTCCAGCAGGTAGGGCAGGGGCTGCGGGTCGCCTTCCGGACGCGCCGGTTGGGCGGTGCGGAAGGGTTCCAGGGCCTCGGCGGTGATCACCCAGGGAGAAACCGTGGTGCCGAAGTTCTTCGCCAGGAACGGGCCGAGGGGCTGGTATTCCCAGGCCTGCACGTCGCGGGCGGACCAGTCGTTGAGCAGGCAGAAACCGGCGATGTGCTGCTGGGCATCGGCGATGGCGATGGATTCGCCCATCTCGTTGCCCTGGCCGATCCAGATGCCCAGTTCCAGTTCGTAGTCCAGGCGCTTGCTCGGGCCGAAGTTCGGCACCTCGTTGCCCGGCGGCATGGTCTGGCCCAGCGGGCGGCGCACCGGGGTGCCGGAGACGCAGACGGTGGACGCACGGCCGTGGTAGCCGATGGGCACGTACTTGTAGTTGGGCAGCAGCGGGTTGTCCGGGCGGAACAGGCGACCGACGTTGTTGGCGTGGTGGATGCCCACATAGAAGTCGGTGTAGTCGCCCACCTTTGCCGGCAGATGCAGCTGGCAGGTGGACGCGGCCGGCAGCAGGGCCTGGCCCATGGCTTCCAGACGCGCCTGGGCGCTGCTGCCTTCGGCCAGCAGCTCCTGCAGCTGCGCGCGCAGGGCGCGGCGGGCAGAGGCGCCGAGGGCGAAGAAGGCGTTGAGGCTGTCGCCGCAGGCGGAGCGTGCCGCTTCGGCGGCTTCACCGCTGAACAGGCCGGCGTCGCTGGCCACCTTCAGGTCGAAGATAGCGTCGCCGATGGCCACGCCGCCGCGCGGCGAAGCACCCGCCGGGCTGAAGATGCCCAGCGGCAGGTTCTGCAGGGGGAAATCCGGGTGGCCGTTGGCGGAGGCGATCCAGCTACGGCGGTTGTCTATTTGGGTCATGTCAGATCCTGCCCTTGTCGAAGGTCTTGGCCATGCCGGCCCAGCATGCATCGTAGTCGCTTTGCAGCTGCGGGCATTCCAGCGAGTACTGGCTGGGGCGCAGCACGCGGCTGGTCTCGAACATGAAGGCCATGGTGTTGTCGATCTTGTGCGGTTTCAGATCGGCGGCGATGGCGGCGGTGGTGGTGGCGTTGTCCGGGCCGTGGGCGCTCATGCAATTGTGCAGCGAGGCGCCGCCCGGGGCGAAGCCTTCTGCCTTGGCGTCGTAGGCGCCCTGGATCAGGCCCATGAATTCGTTCATCAGGTTGCGGTGGAACCACGGCGGACGGAAGGTGCTCTCGGCCACCATCCAGCGCGGCGGGAAGATCACGAAGTCGACGTTGGCCTGGCCGTGCGTGTCGCTGGGCGAGGTGAGCACGGTGAAGATCGACGGGTCCGGGTGGTCGTAGCTCACCGTGCCGATGGTGTTGAAGCGGCGCAGGTCGTACTTGTAGGGCACGTTGTTGCCGTGCCAGGCGACCACGTCCAGCGGCGAGTGGTCGAGGGTGGTGGCCCAGAGTTCGCCGAGGAACTTCTGCACCAGCTCCACCTTTTCATCGAGGTCTTCGTAGTGGGCGACCGGGGCGAGGAAGTCCCGCGGGTTGGCCAGGCCGTTGCTGCCGATGGGGCCGAGGTCCGGCAGGCGCAGCGCGGCGCCGTGGTTCTCGCAGATATAGCCACGGGCGCTGGCGTCCAGCAGCTCGACACGGAACTTCATGCCCCGCGGGATCACGGCGATTTCCAGGGGCTCCATATCCAGCAGGCCCAGTTCGGTGGCGATGCGCAGGCGTCCCTGCTCGGGAACGATCAACAGTTCGCCGTCGGCATTGAAGAACACCCGCTGCATCGAGGCGTTGGCGCGGTACAGGTGCACGCTGACGCCGGAGGCCTGTTCGGCATCGCTGGTGGCGGCGATGGTCAGCAGGCCGTCGATGAAGTCGGTGCGTTCGGCGGGGATGTCCTGCGGGTTCCAGCGCAGGCGGTTGGGCGTCACCGGACCCAGGCGGTTGCCGGCGATCTGGCGCTCCAGGCGCTGGTACCGCGGATGGTTGGCCGACGGCTTGATGCGGTACATCCAGGTCCGCCGGGCCTCGCTGCGCGGCACGGTGAAGGCGGTTCCGGAAAGCAACTCGGTGTACAGGCCGTAGGGCACTTTCTGCGGGGAGTTCTGGCCGACGGGCAGGGCACCGGGCAGCGCCTCGCTGCTGAATTCGTTGTTGAAACCGGACTGATAGGTGAGCGGAGCGGGGGAGACCATGTTGACCTCGCTGTTTTTGTAATTTGATTACGCATAACGTAATTTGAAAGGAAAAAGGGGTCAAGCTATAACAGCGCCCTCCACACCGACCAAGGCCATGACATGACGAGCGAGAACGACAGCGCGGGCGCACCGCGGCGGCAGAAGGTGCAGGCCGCTGAGGTGGGCACTGACATCCTCAAGGGGTTGGCGGAGCTGGCGCCGGCCACCTCGCTGTCGAAGCTGGCCGAGCACGTCGGCATGCCGGCGAGCAAGGTGCACCGCTATCTGCAGGCGCTGATCGCCAGCGGCTTCGCCGAGCAGGACGCCACCACCAATCACTATGGTCTCGGCCGCGAGGCGCTGCTGGTCGGCTTGGCGGCCATTGGCCGGCTGGACGTGGTGAAGGTGTCCATGCCGCACCTGGTGGAGTTGCGTGACACGCTGAACGAAACCTGCTTCCTCGCTGTATGGGGCAACAAGGGGCCGACTGTGGTTCACGTCGAACAGGCCCTGCGCGCGGTGACCCTGGTGACCCAGGTGGGCTCGGTGCTGCCGCTGCTGGGATCGTCCACCGGCCTTGTATTCAACACCTACCTGCCCGAGGCCGAAACCGCTTTCCTGCGGGACGAGGAAATGGCCCAGCCCGGGGCGCCCGCTGTTGCCGAGTTGCAGGAACAGATGGCGCAGATCCGTGCCACCGGGCTGCACCCGGTGCATGGCCTGTTGATGCCGGGGGTGAATGCGCTGTCGGCGCCGCTGTTCGCCACCGGCAGCAAGCTCGCCGGGGTGATCACGGTGGTGGGGGCGGCCAGCGTGTTCAGTGCCGATACCGAAGGCTCCGCCGCCGAGCGCCTGCACCGTGCGGCCGAAGCCATCAGCCTGCGAATGGGGGGGCGGCAGCCGGCCTGAGCGGTTCGCTGCCGGTAGTCGAGCGTTATTCCTCGATGGCGAGCAACGCGCTGCACTCCCGCGGGTCGCCGGATTCGATGCCGACGTTCAGCGAGCGCAGGCGTGTCTCCGGATCGGGCAGTTCCCGAGGGTCGGCCATGGGCGGCAGACCCGCGGCGGCACGCGCGGCGTCGCGTTCGCGCACGGCCTTGAGCGCCTCGTCCAGCTGCTCGGGGTCCAGCCAGGCGTACTTGCGCCGCGCATAGCTGATCCAGCTGCCCACCAGGCAATCGGCCACCAGCTCCTGGTTGAGCCGCAGGCTTGCGCGGCTTCGGCTCGGGTCCAGCTCGGCATCGAGATTCCTGAACCCACCCACCACGCCCACCAGCTTCTGGATATGGTGCGCGGCGGCGTGGGCGACCACGTAGCTACGCGCGAGATCGCCCACATGCGGAACGTTCTCCTGCAGGTCGTCCAGGTAGGTCATGTCGAGATAGAGCTGCGAGGTGCCGGAGCAATACAGGGGCCCGCTGAAGGTGCCCTTGAGCTTGCAGGGCGACTCCAGCCGGTCCCGGAAGCTCACCACCTTGGGTTTTTTGTAGGTGTAGTCGGCGCGGGCGAGGAACTCGCCCCAGATGTCCTCGATGCTGTCGAGCAGCAGGGCGGTCAGGGCCTGGGAGTCGGCCGGCGCCTGCTGCATGGCGGCGGGGGGCGGCGCGGCGACCGGCTTCGCCACCGCGGCCGGCTCCTCGATCACCTCTTCGGGAAACGCCGGTGGTGGGGGTTTCAACCGATCGATCATGCGCGCGGGGCCGAAGGCCAGGTAGATCGCCACTCCCGCCAGCGCGACGATGATCAGCAACCAGGACAGCCAGCGCAGCAGTCGGAGCAGCAATCCCTTGCGGGGCTTCGGGGTGGCGGCGTTCTCGGGCATCTCGATGGGCTCCGGGGCGTGTCGAGATTCAGTGTTGTCGCTTCCGTACAACCGCGCCAAGTTTTCATCTGGCTCGCGCGTGAAACATCTGTCACATGAGGGCAATTACAGGAAAAGCGAACCTCTCCCGGCGGGCCTCCAATACCTTGTGGGGGCGAATTCATTCGCTATGGGCAACGCAGTTGCCCCCTGCGATCCCATTGGGCAGTCCTTCGGTCTGCTTGGCGATTGAAATCGCCCCCACAGGAAAAGCGCGCCGCCCTTGCACATATTCCACGGCAGGACCCCATACCTTGTGGGGGCGAATTCATTCGCTATGGGCAACACCGTTGCCCCCTGCGATCCCATTGGGCAGTCCTTCGGACTGCTTGGCGATTGAAATCGCCCCCACAGGAAAAGCGCGCCGCCCTTGCACATATTCCACGGCAGGGCCCCATACCTTGTGGGGGCGAATTCATTCGCTATGGGCAACGCAGTTGCCCCAGCCATCCCGCAGGGTGAGCGATTGAGTTCGTCTCTGCAGGATCAGGTCCAAGGGGGCGCTCAGTACTTGATATCCCGCGCTCTTTCGCGCCCTTGCTGCTTGGTGTGCCGTTTGTCCTGGCGGCACTGGGCGTTGTACTGCATGTCGGCAGCGCGGCAGTCCTGTTTGATCTGGCGGGCGTCCTGGCGCGTTTCCTGGCGGACTTCCCGCGCAGCGCGGCGTTGTTGGGCCTGTTCCGTGGCCCAGGATGCGCCTGCCGAAACCAGCAGGAACATCGCAGCCAGGACAACAGGAAGGCGGGGAGTTCCCATGGCATTGCCTCCCTCGGAGAGATAGCGTGCTAGTTCAGTACAGCCGAATTTGCCTGTCGCTGCTGTGATTCCGCGGAGCGGTAGACCCGGCGTCATCCCGGAGCCAGCCGGGGCAGCTTGAGGTCGGCGCAGGTCCCGCCGCCTTCGCGGTTGTACAGGGTGATGCTGCCGCCCAGGCGGGTGGCGATCATCTGCACGATGGCCAGGCCAAGGCCGGCGCCCTGGGGGTTGTCCTGGCTGTAGAAGCGCTCGAACAGGCGTTCCAGCCGGGTTTCTTCGATACCTGGGCCCTGGTCTTCCACCCGCAGCAGGAGAAAGTCCCGGCCGTCCGGCAGCAGGCTGACCTTCACCTCGCCGCCGGGCGGGGAGAAGTTGGTGGCGTTGGTCACCAGATTCTGCAGGGCGATGCCGATGGCGGCGGCGTCGCTGGTGGTGTGGAAGTCGCCGCCGGCCACTTCCAGGGCCAGTTCCAGGCCCTTGTCCAGCAGCAGCGGCGTCAGCTCGGCCAGGTGCTCGCGGACCAGGTGTTCCAGGTCCAGGCGCTGCCATTTCTGCCGCGCCAGTTCCGGTTCCACCCGCGCCATGGTGAGCAACTGGTGGACCACCCGGGTCAGGCGGTCGACGCCCTGGGTCAGGAAGCGCAGGGCCTCGGCGCGCTGCTCGTCGCTGGTGGCTTCGAGCGCGTTCTGCGCGTGCAGGCGCAGCACCGCCAGCGGCGTGCGCATCTCGTGGGCGGCGTCGCCGATGAAGCGCCGTTCGCGCTGCAGCATCTGTTCGATCTGCGCCAGCAGGCGGTTGATCGCCGCCTGCATGGGTTCCAGCTCCCTGGGTAGCGGCACGATCTGCAACGGTGCCAGGGATTCGGCGTGGCGGCTGCGGATCACCTGCGCCATGTTCTGCAAGGGCTTCAGGCCCCAGCCGATGGCCAGCCAGACCAGCGCTGCGAGCACGAGAATGCCCACCAGGTTGGGCCCCAGGGTATGGCGGACGATGCGCTGTACCAGGTCCTGGCGCACGTCGTCGCGTTCACCCACCCAGATCAGCAGGCCCCGTTCCGGGTCGGGCAGGACGAAGCCACGCCAGTGGTGGCCGGCCAGTTGGATGTAGTGAAAGCCGGTTTTCAGCGGCGCGTGGTCGAAAGGCGGTGCGCTGGGCGATTGCACCAGGCTTCGGCCGTCCTTGCTCCAGACGTGGAAGGCCAGCTTGCTCTCGTAGGGATGGCCGACCTTGCGCGGGGCGGCGCTGCCGAGGGCGTCGTTGAAGGAACGGTACAGCTCGTCCTGTTCGGGCTTGGCCAGGGGCATGCGCATCACGCCCATCAGCAGGCGCGCGTTCTGCGCCAGATGGGCGTCGTAGATTTCCTCGATCTCGTGGCGGCTGTCGCGGTAGTTGAAGTAGGCGATGAGCAGGGTGCCGAGCAGCAGCAGAACCATCACCAGCCACAGGGTGCGGCGGCGCAACGAGGTCATGGGCGTCCGTCCACCAGGTAGCCGATGCCGCGCACGGTGCGGATGAGGTCGCTGGAGAGCTTCTTGCGCAGGTTGTGGATATGCACTTCCAGGGTGTTGCTTTCGGCTTCCTCGTCCCAGCCGTAGAGCGTCTGCACCAGGCGCTCGCGGGTGATGACCTTGCCCGGTTGCGAGAGCAGTTCGTGGAGCAGCTGGTACTCCTTGGGCGTCAGGGCGACCGGGCTGCCCTGGTAGCTGACCTGCTGGCTGGCGGGGTCGAGCACCACGCCGCCGTGTTCGATCAGCACTTGTGGCCGGCCGGCGCTGCGGCGCAGCAGGGCGCGCAGTCGGGCCTTGAGTTCATTGAGGTCGAAGGGTTTGACCAGGTAGTCGTCCGCCCCTGCGTCCAGCCCGAGGATGCGGTCATCGAGGGCGTCGCGGGCGGTGAGCACCAGCACCGGCAGGATGGAGCCGCCGGCGCGCAATTGCTGCAGGACCTGCAGGCCGTCCAGGCGCGGCAGGCCCAGGTCGAGGATCGCCAGGTCGAACTCTTCGGTCTGCAGGGCATGCAGGGCGCTGGCGCCGTCGGTCAGCCAGTCGATTGTGTAGCCGTCCCGGCGCAGGCCGGCGCGCACGCCGGAGCCGAGGGCGTTGTCGTCTTCGACGAGAAGCAGTCTCATGAATGTCCGTCAGGGGTTGCCGATTTCCTGCAGTAAAGCATCGATCTCGCGCCGGCGGCCCTGGTCGGCCAGCTCGCGACCGGGGCGTGGGGCGGCGGCCCTGGCCTTCTGCAGCGCTTCGCGTGCCTGCTGCGGGTGGCCCTGGCGGTAGAGGTGGTCGCCCCAGAAGTACAGGCTGTCGATGCCCGCCGGATTGATCTCCAGGGCCTTGCGCAGCAACTGGTCGGCCTTGTCTTCGTCGCCGAAGCTGACCGGCCAGCCGGGCACCCGGTCATACAGCGCGCCGAGGCTGGTGTAGGCCGAGCCCTGCAAGGCGGTCGGGTCGAGCTGGATGGCGCGCTCCAGGGCGTCTCGGGCGTCCTTGACCTTGCCCAGCGCGCCCAGGCCGCCTTCGGCGCCAGCCCAGCTGCTGGTGACGATGCCGTGCCAGATCCAGGCTTCGGCGGAGTTCGGGGCGCTGCGGGTGAACGCGCTGCTCTGGGCGGCGAGCTTCTCGAATTCGTCGGCGCGCTGCTGTTCCATTACCTGGTACTGGATTTCCGCCCAGCGCTGCTGGATCGCCGCCAGGCGCTGATTGCCGGCGTCGTCCAGGGCCCAGGCGGGGATGCTGAGAACCAGGAACAGGCCGAGGGTGCCAATGAGCTTGTTCATCATGGATGCTCCTTGCCGTGGTGGGCACCGCTGAAGCGGCGGATGATCGGCAGTTGTCTGGACAGCGCCCGGTCCACCACGCCGGGCAGCATGCCGTTGAGGCGGACGAAGAACTTCTCCGGCCAACCCAGGTAGAGCTCGCTGAGGTCTTTCTCGATGGCCGCGATCACCGCCCGGGCCACCTGATCCGGCTCGTCCACGCCGACCTTGAGTTCGGCATTCAGCGCCATCGCGGCCTGGCTGTTCATGCCGGTGCGGGTGGCGCGGGGGGCGACGTAGAGGACATTCACCGGGGTGTCTGCCAGCTCCCGGCGCAAGGCCTCGGAAAAGCCGCGCAGGGCGAACTTGCTGGCGCAATAGACGGCGTAGCCGGGATAGCCGATGGAGCCGTAGATGGAGCCGACGTTGACCACCAGGGCGTGGTTCTGCTGGCGCAGCAGCGGCAGCAGGGCACGGGTCAGCTGCACGGTGGCGGTGACGTTGAGGGCGAGCATGCCCTCGATCTGCTCGTCGTCCACCTGCTCCAGCATGGCGAAGCAGTTGACCCCGGCGGCGTTCACCAGCACATCGATACCGCTCATGCCGCGTGCGACTTCCAGCACACGCTGGCGTCCCTGCGCCTGGCGCAGGTCGGCGCCGGTCCAGACCAGTTGCTGCCGATAGCGTGCCAGCAGGGGCGCCAGGGCTTCCGGCTGCCGGCTCACCGCCAGCACCCGGGCACCGCGGGCACAGAGCTGTTCGGCCAGGGCCAGGCCGATGCCACCGCTGGCGCCGGTGAGCAATACGCGGCAATCAGCGAGACGCATGGGACACCTCGCCGGCGCGAGGCAGGCCGCGGAACATGTCGGCGTAGAGCTGGTAGACCACCTTGGCGGCATGGATCACCGCCTGCTGGTCGCCTTCGTCGTCCAGGCGGTCCATCAGAGCGCGGTAGGTGGCCATGTGGTCCTGGTCGAGTTCGCCGTGGGAGGACAGGTAGCTGAAGGCGTCCGCCGGCAGGCCGAGGCTTTCACGGATGCTGCCGGCGGCCTGGGTGGCCAGGGCGATGCTGGTGCCTTCCAGCACGTTGACCATGCCGAAAAGGCCCACCGGATTGCTGCGGGCGATCTGGTCGTAGAGGAAGGCCACCATCAGCTCGATGGGCAGCGAGGGGCGGCTGTTGCTGACGGCTTCGGGGTCACCGCCGCAGGCGGCGATGTCGTTCAGGATCCAGCGCTCGTGGCCGTATTCTTCGTCGATGTATTCGCACACCGCGCCGCGCAGCCATTCCAGCCGCGAGGGCAGGCGTGCGCCACAGGCCATCATCAGCGGCACGGTGTGGCGGACGTGGTGGTAGGCCTGGCCGAGGAAGGCGCGGTAGCCCTCCAGGCTGACCTGTCCGGCCAGCGCCTCGCGTATCACCGGGACGCTGAACAGCGCCTCGCGTTCGCGGGTGGTGGCGGCTTGCAACTGGTCGAAGAAACTCATGATCTTGCCTCGTTCTGGAGTTCGAACAGGGTGTCGCGGTAGCGCGCGAGGATGGCCTCGCGGCGCAGGCGACCATTGCTGGTGAGTAGCCCGTCGGCGGCGTTGAAAGGGGTTTCCAGGCGCTGCCAGGCCCTGACCCGTGCGTAGTCGGGCAGCGCGGCATTGGCGCAGGCCACGGCGTCGGCGAGGGCCTGCCCATCGCAGTTCGGGTCCAGCGGCCAGAGCAGGGCGAGGTTGCCGGGCAGGCCCTCGCCATGGACGAAGGCCTGGGCGATCACGCCGCGCTGGGTCAGCTCGGCCTCCACCCAGTCCGGGTTCACGTTGCGGCCGAAGCTGGTGATGAACTGGTGCTTCTTGCGGCCCTTGAGGTGCAGGTAGCCGTCGGCGTCGAACTCGCCCAGGTCACCCGTGGGCCACCAGTCGCCAGCAAAGGGCGCTTCGCCCAGGTAGCCGAGCAGGGTGGAACCGCTGACCAGTACTTCGCCGTCGTCCGCCAGCCGCACCTGGACATGGGGCAGGGGCTGGCCGACGCTGCCCGGGCGAACGGCGCCGGGATGGTTCAGGCAGACCACCGAGGCGCATTCGGAGAGCCCGTAGCCTTCGAATACCGGCAGCCCGACCCGCGCGGCACGGGCCAGCAGGTCCGACGATACACGCGCCCCGCCCACGGCGACGAAGCGGAATTGCGCGGCGTCCAGGTGGCCGCGCTCGATGGCGGTGACCAGACCCAGCAACAGCTGCGGCACGAGGATCAGGCTCTGGGCACTGCTGAGGACGACGCTGGCCAGCAGTTTTGGCCAGTCCACGCCGCTTGCGCCCTGGATGCCCATCTGTCGCTGCGGCAGCAGGGTGACGCAGGCACCGGCCAGCAACGCCGCGTAGATGCCAAGGTTCTCCAGCAGCACCGCCATCGGCAGCACAGCCAGGTAGTGAGCCGGTGCGCAGGGGCGACTGGCGACTTCCAGCTCATGGGCGACCCGCAGCAAGGCATCGGCGCCCAGGCAGACGCCCTTGGGCTGGCCGGTGGTGCCCGAGGTGTAGGTGACCTTGAGGGTGCCGGCGGGCAGGGTTGGCTGGTCCTGTCCGGGCTTTCGCCAGAAGGTGCCGTCAGACTGGAAGCCGGCGCCTTCCAGCTCGTTGGCGAAGCCGGCGTCCAGCACCGCGAGGCGGACCTGGCATTGTTCCAGGCAGTGGGCACGTTGCGCGGGGCTGAAGAAGGGCGGCAGGATCAGGCAGGGGCGCCCGCTGAATAGCGCTGCCAGGTCCCAGATCAGCGCCTCCGGGCCATTGTCCAGGCCGAGGGCGAGTACACCCTCGGGTTCGGCGCGCAGCAGGCCTTCCCGCCGTTCCACCTCGGCCAGCAACTGGGCATAGGTGTAGCGCCGGGTATCACCGCGCAGGGCCAGGGGTTGCGGCAGGTGGCTGGCGTGCTGGCGCAGGATTTCGCGAAAGGCTTCAGGCTGCATGGTGGGCCGCCTCGTCGGCTTCAGGGAAACCCAGGTGCGCAAAGACACCGTTGCGTTGCAGCTGCTCGTAGCCGAAGTGGATGTTGCCGGTGAACACCTGGGGCTTCTGCTCGTAGTAGGAGCCCCATTGCTCTTGGTCGCGGCCCAGGCGATTGGGGTTGGCCTCGCCGAGATGCAGGGGGGCCAGACCCAGCCGGTGGAAGCTGTTGATCAGCGCCGGAGCGCCGGTAAATACCACCCACTCCAGGCCACGCTGGTGCAGCAGCCAGGTGACGGCAACGATGATCAGGCGCGCATTGCCGGCGCTTATCGACGCCAGGTTGCCCACTTCCACGACCTGTCGGCGCTCCACCGGGACACCGGTCAGGCTGGCGATCCGGGATTCGACCGGCGCTTCCAGGTACTGCTCGAGGAACAGCTCCTCCTGCTCGGCGAGGCGGATGCCGGCCACGGCGCTGAGGGCCCCGTGGAAGTTGCGCATGCCCAGCAGCTCGGGCATGTACTGGTGGATATCGGCACCGTGGACGCTGAGAAAGCGGCGATGGACGAAGTCCTCGACCTGACCCCGTCCGGCGTCTCCGGCCAACAGCAGGGAAAGGTAGTGTTGCTGCGACTGGTGACCGAAACGGAATGGGAACAAGGCGTTCCACTCGGCGCTGTTCATGGTGCCCCCGGGCGTTTGGCTTATGCAGAGGCAGTATCCGCGCGAAGTCTTAAGGGACCCTGAAGATCGTTGCCGCGGGTGATCGAGCCACGGGGTGTCTTGACCCAGGACACGGCAAGTCATGGGGTCAAAGGCTAGATTTGCTACCCATGATTCCATTCGGAGCGCAGGGGGCAATCGTAGCGATGGGAACTCATCTCAGCTTTCTTGGCGGGGCCGGTACCGTGACCGGAAGCAAGTACCTGCTGGAACATGATGGCCAGCGGGTGTTGGTGGATTGTGGGTTGTTCCAGGGTTACAAGGCGTTGCGCCTGCGTAACTGGGAGCCGTTTCCGATCCGTCCGAAGCGTCTGGATGCGGTGGTCCTCACCCATGCCCACCTGGACCATAGCGGTTATCTGCCGGTGCTGGTGCGCGAGGGTTTCGAGGGACCCATCTATGCCACGGAGGCCACCTGTGCGCTGGCCGAGATCCTCCTGCGCGACAGTGCGCGTCTTCAGGAAGAGGAGGCCGAGTACGCCAATCGGCGGGGTTACTCCAGGCATCATCCGGCCAGGCCGCTGTACACCGAGGCGGATACCGAGCGTGCGCTGAAGCGCCTGCGGCCCGTCGCTTTCCATCATGGCTGTGAGGTTGCCAGAGACATCCGGCTGCAATTGCGGCCGGCCGGGCACATCCTGGGGGCGGCCATGGTGGAACTGACGGCCGGAGGCCGGCGCATCCTCTTCTCCGGTGACCTGGGGCGGCCGCACGATCCGCTCATGGTGGCGCCGGAAAGCGTGTCGAGCGCCGACTTCCTGGTGGTGGAGTCGACCTACGGAAACCGCCAGCATCCCGCTGAAGACACGCTGGAAATCCTTGCCGAGGTGATCAACCGCACCGCCATGCGGCAGGGCATTGTCGTCGTGCCGTCCTTCGCGGTGGGCCGGGCGCAATTGCTGATGTACCTGCTCTATCGGCTGAAGCAGGAAGGTCGCATTCCCGATCTGCCCATCTATCTGAACAGCCCCATGGCCACGGACGTCACGGCGCTCTATCAGCGTTTCCACGCGGAGCATCGCCTGAGTCGCCAGGAGTGCGAGGGCGTTTGCCGGGTGGCACGCTTTGTCCGTACGGTGGATGAATCCAAACGTCTCGAACAGATGCGCTCGCCGGCGGTGATCATCGCGGGCAGCGGCATGGCCACCGGGGGGCGCGTGCTGCATCACCTCAAGGCGCTGGCGCCCAATGCACGCAATACCATTCTGCTGTCGGGCTTCCAGGCGGGCGGCACCCGTGGCGCGCTGATCGCCGGTGGAGCACGGGAGGTCCGAATCCACGGCGAGGATATTCCCATCCGGGCCGAGGTGGTCATGCTGGAAAACCTTTCCGCCCATGCCGATGCCGACGAGATCCTGCAATGGATGAAGGGCTTCAGCCAGCGGCCAGTGCGGAGTTTCGTGGTCCATGGCGAACCCGACGCCGCCGATTGCCTGCGCCGGCGCATCCACCAGCAGCTTGGGTGGCCCGTATCGGTTGCCGAGTACCGCCAGCGTGTGTCCCTGGACGATCTGCATGCCGATGACGACTGACATCTACCTGTAGCGATCCGGACATTGGATTGTCATCGGCCGCAGGCATCCTGCCTGCAGGAACAGAAAGGGCGCAGGACGCGCCAGGGTGCAAACTGAAGCTGCCGCCGATGGCAGCTTTTTTTGCGCGCGCGAAAGTCGCAGCCAATCGTGGCCCGGGGATGAAATCCGGGAGCGGCGGTGGGACTTTCCGCGGATTTCATCCGAGCTACGAAACTGAGAATCAAGGCTGCCCCGGGCTCAGAGCTTGTAGCCGATCTGCCGCAGCAGGCCCTTGCGCCAGGCGATGTCTTCTTCGCCTTCCACGCCACGAGGCGAGAAGCCGTCCACCACACCGAGCACGCCGCGTCCCTGGTCGGTTTCGGCCAGGATCACCTGGGTCGGATTGGCCGTGGCGCAGTAGATGCGGCAGACCTCCGGCACCAGCTTCAGGCTGTTGAGCACGTTGACCGGGTAGAAGCCTTCGCCGAGGAAGATGATGAAGCTGTGCCCGGCGCCGATGGCCTGGGCATTCCTGCTGGCCAGTTCGAGCATGGCGTCGTCGGTGCCGGAAACGCACCAGGCAGTTGCCCGAGGCCTCGCAGAAGGCCAGCCCGAAGCGGATGCCGGGCACGGCGCCGACCAGGGTTTCGTGGATGTCTTCGACGGACTTGATGAAGTGGGTCTGGCCGAAGATGAAGTTGATCGATTCCGGCTTGTCGATGCTGACGCTGACGAGTTGCATGTGGTGCGCCTCCAACCCCCATGGAAAGCATAGACAGGAGTCCGAGTCTCGGAATGTGCACACCCTACCCGATGTCGTTCAGGGACTCAGTAGAAAAAGAAAAACCCGGCCGAAGCCGGGTTTTTCGTAGCGGATCGAGCCTTATTCGGTGCTCAGTACGCCGCGGCGGATCTGGTCGCGCTCGATGGATTCGAACAGGGCCTTGAAGTTGCCCTCGCCGAAGCCGTCGTCACCCTTGCGCTGGATGAACTCGAAGAACACCGGGCCCATCAGGGTTTCCGAGAAGATCTGCAGCAGCAGGCGCTTGTTGCCGCCTCCGGTGGTGCCGTCCAGCAGGATGCCGCGTGCCTGCAGCTCGGCTTCCGGCTCGCCGTGGTTCGGCAGGCGGTCCTGGAGCATCTCGTAGTAGGTAGCCGGCGGCGCGGTCATGAAGCGCATGCCCAGGGCCTTCAGCTCGTCCCAGGTCTTGACCAGGTCGTCGGTGAAGAAAGCCACGTGCTGGATGCCTTCGCCGTTGAACTGCATCAGGAACTCTTCGATCTGCCCGGAACCCTTGGAGGATTCCTCGTTCAGCGGAATGCGGATCTTGCCGTCCGGCGCGGTCATGGCCTTGGAGGTCAGGCCGGTGTACTCGCCCTTGATGTCGAAGTAGCGGATCTCGCGGAAGTTGAACAGCTTCTCGTAGAAGTCCGCCCAGTAAGCCATGCGGCCGCGGTAGACATTGTGGGTGAGGTGGTCGATCAGCTTCAGGCCGGCACCCTTGGGATGACGGTCGACGCCTTCGATGAACTCGAAGTCGATGTCGTAGATCGACGAGCCTTCGCCGAAGCGGTCGATCAGGTACAGCGGCGCGCCGCCGATGCCCTTGATCGCCGGAAGGCGCAGTTCCATCGGTCCGGTGGGGATTTCGATGGGCTGGGCACCCAGCTCCAGGGCGCGGGCGTAGGCCTGGTGGGCGTTCTTCACGCGGAAGGCCATGCCGCACACGGACGGGCCGTGCTCGGCAGCGAAGTAGGCGGCCTGGCTCTTGGGCTCGTTGTTGAGGATCAGGTTGATCTCGCCCTGGCGATACAGGTGCACGTCCTTGGAACGGTGGGTGGCGACCTTGGTGAAGCCCATCATCGCGAAGATGGGTTCCAGGGTGTTCGGGGTGGGCGAGGCGAATTCGATGAATTCAAAGCCCATCAGGCCCATGGGGTTTTCGAAGATGTCAGCCATTTTTTGGCACCTCAAGCATTTGATTGGAAGTATGGGTCAATGCGAGGTGGCAGTCGGTGGCGCGCAGGAAATGCCGCGTACGCTGCGGGCGAGGTAGTCGCCGATGGTGACTTTGAATCCGAGGCTTTTCATGGAGGTGGCCTCAGGCCGGCTTGTCGGCTTGCTGATCGGGGTGCGCCTGGATGAAGGCCGGATGCTCGAGGGCAAGGCGTTCGACCCGGGCGATCTTCGGATAGTTTGACAGCTCCAGCCCGAAGCGGTGCGCGGCATAGACCTGCGGTAGCAGATAGACGTCGGCAAGGCCGGGCTCGCCGAAGCAGAAACCTTCATCGCCTATCAGGGCTTCGACCGCGTTGAAGCCTTCGGCGATCCAGTGGCGAATCCAGCCCGTCACCTCGGCTTCCTCCACCTTCAGCCCGCGCAGGCGGTTGAGCACGGCGACGTTGTGCAGCGGATGGGTATCGCAACCGATGATGGCCGCCACCGCACGCTGACGGGCGCGCGCTTCCAGCCCCTGGGGCAGGAGGGCGGGCTGCGGGTAGCGTTCTTCGAGGTATTCGATGATGGCGGGGGACTGGGTCAGGACCTGGCCGTCGTCGAGGCGCAGGCTGGGCACACGGCCCTGCGGATTGAGCGCCTTGTACTCGGGCTTGTGCTGCTGGCCACCGTCCTGGATCAGGTTCACCGGGATATGCCGGGCTTCCAGCCCCTTTAGCGCCAGGGCGATGCGCGCCCGGTAGGAAGAGGTGGAGCGGTAATAGGTATAGAGGTCCATGGCAATCGCTCGGCGGCAGGCGTTCCGGTGTGAGCTCCGGATGCCGGCGTTATTGTTTTCGTAATCAATTTACACTTTGCGTAATTTGCGGGCTGGGGGCGGGGCTGTCAAGCGGAGAGCGGAGCGAGGAAAGCCTGCGGGGCGAATTTATTGGGCAAACCGGGAAGCCGCCAGTCCCGTAGGTTGGTCCGAGGAACGAGGCCCAACACTGCCGGGCAAGTCTGCTGCGTTGGGTTTCGCTTCGCTCGCGGAGCGCCGCCCGCCCCGCCCTGCAAAAGCCTCCCACAGTGAATGAAGAAGGCGCCCCGGGGCGCCTTTCTTGTTTGTGGCACTTGTGCTGCCTGGCTGCCCTCTCCCCAACCCTCTCCCTGAACGGAGAGGGGGCGGCGTAGGGGGCGGCGGAGGGACTTTCTGCTGGTTTCCCGATCAACCCGCTACCAGCACCCGGATCGACTCCAGGCGCAGGGCTGCTTTGTCCAGCAGTTGCAGGCCCTCGTCACGCTGGTGACGAATGGCTTCCAGCTCGCTGTCACGAACGGTCGGGTTCACCGCCTGGAGCGCGGTGAGGCGGGCCAGTTCTTCGTCCAGTTCGGCTTTC
This sequence comes from Metapseudomonas phytobenefica, assembly GCF_043392685.1. Classification (NCBI taxonomy): domain Bacteria; kingdom Pseudomonadati; phylum Pseudomonadota; class Gammaproteobacteria; order Pseudomonadales; family Pseudomonadaceae; genus Metapseudomonas; species Metapseudomonas phytobenefica. Next base: position 268,894 of record NZ_JBHZGM010000003.1, read on the forward strand.
AGGCGACGTTTGGCCTCGGCCACGCGTTCGGCGTGGCGCGGGGCGATCTTGGCTTCGGCGGCGTTGATCTGCGCCGCGAGCACGTCGCGCTGGGCCTGGACGAACTTGTTGGCGCTGCCGCGCGGCACGCTTTCCAGCTGGTCGTTGAGGGTGTCGAAGGCGACCTTCGCCGCCAGGTCGTTACCGTTGGCGTCCAGCAGGCAGCGCAGGGCCTTGGGCGGCAGGAAGCGGCTGAGCTGCAGGGCGCGCGGGGCCACCGTTTCGCTGACGTAGAGCAGTTCCAGCAGGACGGTGCCGGGCTTGAGCGCCTTGTTCTTGATCAGCGCCACGGCGGTGTTGCCCATGGAGCCGGAGAGCACCAGGTCCATGCCGCCCTGCACCATGGGGTGTTCCCAGGTGAGGAACTGCATGTCCTCGCGGGACAGGGCCTGGTTGCGGTCGTAGGTGACGGTCACGCCTTCGTCGTCGCCCAGGGGGAAACCGGCGTCGAGCATCTTCTCGCCGGGCTTGAGCACCAGGGCGTTCTCGGAGTGGTCTTCACTGTCGATGCCGAAGGCTTCGAACAGGGACTCCATATAGATAGGCAGGGCGAACTGGTCATCCAGTTCGAGGATTTCCTCCACCAGGCGCTCGCCCTCGCCGGCGCCGCCGGAGTTGAGTTCCAGCAGGCGGTCACGGCCATTGTGCATTTCAGCTTCCAGGCGCTTGCGCTCGGCTTCGGCTTCTTGCACCAGGGCATCCCAGGCCTTGTCGTCGCCGCCTTCGAGCATGGGCAGCAGACGCGGGCCGAACTGTTGCTGGATGGCGTTGCCGGTGGGGCAGGTGGCGAGGAAGGCATTCAGTGCCTGGTGATACCACTGGAACAGGCGCTCCTGCGGGCTATTGTCCAGGTAGGGCACGTGCAGCTGGATGGTGTGCTTCTGGCCGATACGGTCGAGGCGGCCGATACGCTGCTCCAGCAGGTCCGGGTGGGCCGGCAGGTCGAACAGCACCAGGTGGTGGGCGAACTGGAAGTTGCGACCTTCGGAGCCGATTTCCGAGCAGATCAGCACCTGGGCGCCGAATTCCTCGTCGGCGAAGTAGGCGGCTGCGCGGTCGCGCTCGAGGATGCTCATGCCTTCGTGGAACACGGTGGCGGGAATGCCGGAGCGCACGCGCAGGGCGTCTTCCAGGTCCAGGGCGGTTTCCGCGTGGGCGCAGATCACCAGCACCTTGAACTTCTTCAGCATCTTCAGGGTGTCGATCAGCCACTCGACGCGCGGGTCGAAGCGCCACCAGCGCTCGGCTTCCTCGCCGCTGTCGTGCTGCGCCTGGAAGCTGACTTCCGGGTAGAGGTCAGGATGCTCGCCGATCGGCAGCTCCATGTATTCCACCGGGTTGGGCAGCGGGTAGGGGTGCAGCTGGCGCTCGGGGAAGCCTTGCACGGCGGCACGGGTGTTGCGGAACAGCACGCGGCCGGTGCCGTGGCGGTCCAGCAGCTCGCGCACCAGGCGCGGCGAGGCTTCCGCGTCGCCCTCGGCAAGGGCCTTGAGCAGGCTTTCGCCTTCTTCGCCGAGGAAACCCTTGATGGTGGCTTCGGCCTTGGCGCTCAGGCGGCCCTGGTCCAGCAGTTCCTGGACGGCCTCGGCCACGGGGCGGTAGTTGGCGCTTTCGGCGCGGAAGGCGTCCAGGTCGTGGAAACGGTTCGGGTCCAGCAGGCGCAGGCGCGCGAAGTGGCTTTCCAGGCCCAGCTGTTCCGGGGTGGCGGTGAGCAGCAGCACGCCGGGGATGACTTCGGCCAGTTGCTCCACCAGGCGGTATTCGGGGCTGGCCTGTTCCGGATGCCAGACCAGGTGGTGGGCTTCGTCGACCACCAGCAGGTCCCAGCCGGCGGCGAAGGCGGCATCCTGGGCGCGTTCGCTGTCCTTCAGCCATTCAAGGGAAACCAGGGCGAGCTGGGTGTCCTCGAAGGGGTTGCTGGCATCGCTTTCGGCGAAGCGCTCGGCATCGTACAGGGCAACCTGCAGATTGAAGCGGCGACGCATCTCCACCAGCCACTGGTGCTGGAGGTTTTCCGGAACCAGGATCAGCACGCGGTTGGCGCGGCCGGAGATGAGCTGGCGGTGGATGACCAGGCCGGCTTCGATGGTCTTGCCCAGGCCCACTTCGTCGGCCAGCAGAACGCGCGGCGCAACGCGGTCGGCCACCTCGCGGGCGATGTGCAGCTGATGGGCGATGGGCTGTGCGCGGGCGCCGGAGAGACCCCAGAGGGACGATTGCAGCAGGCGCGAGCGGTGCTCCAGGGTGTGATAGCGCAGGGCGAACCACTTGTGCGGGTCGATCTGGCCGGCAAACAGGCGATCGTTGGCCAGGCGGAACTGGATGAAGTTGTTCAGCTGGGTTTCCGGGAGGGTGCGGCGCTCGTTCTGGGCAGTGATGCCGTGATAGATGAGCAGGCCGTCGACATCCTCGACTTCCTGGACGTTGAGTTTCCAGCCGTCGAAGTGGGTGATCTCGTCGCCGGGGGCGAAGCGCACGCGGGTCAGGGGAGCATTGCGCAGCGCGTACTGGCGGGTGTCGCCAGTGGCCGGGTAGAGCACGGTGAGCAGACGGCCATCCGAGGTCAGGATGGTTCCGAGCCCAAGCTCTGCTTCGCTGTCACTGATCCAGCGTTGCCCCGGTTGATACTGCTGCGCCATGCCTGTCTCCCTGAGATGAAAAAGCCGCGTATGTTAACGGAACCCAAGGCGCAGGGCGACGCCGGATACGGGCCATATATCCGCAAAAGTGTAGCGAGCGCCGGTAAAGAAGCGCCGAAGACGGCCGACAGCCTGATCAAAGGAGGGCGTCATCATGCTGCCACCCATTCCGCAGAGCCTGGTCCCCGTCACGGCCCAACAGGACGTGGTCAAGCCGCGCCCCGACATTCCGCCAGTCACGCCCATGCAGGAGAGCGCGCAGGAAAGCGCCGTGGGCCTGGACAAGCGCCATCCCCAGGAGGCTGAGGAACTGTTGCGCGAAGAGCAGCGCCGCCGCCAACGACGTGGCTATACCCCGGAGGAACTGGCGGCGGGCGAGGTGGCCGAGGAAGACCTGTCGGCGCTGGAAGAGCTGCCGCGACAGGGCCTGTGGGTGGATGTGGAGGTCTGAGGCGCGCAGAATGAGCCATCTCTTCCCCTGAAGCCGATGCCGGTGGACCTGTTCGACGATATCCCCCTCCAGCTGCCCGATGCCGAGCTGCGCTACGAGCCGCACTTCCTGTCGCGGGACGAGGCCAGCGACTGGCTCGCGCGCCTCGTGGCCGAAACGCCTTGGGAACAGCCCGAGGTCTATCTGCATGGCCGCTATTACCCGGTGCCGCGCCTGGTGGCCTGGTACGGCGATCCCGAGGCCAGCTATCGTTATTCCGGCCTGACTCACCAACCCTTGCCCTGGACGCCGTTGCTGGCGGAAATCCGCGCACGGCTGGTGGAGGCGACGGGCCAGCCCCTCAATGGCGTGCTGCTCAACTACTATCGCAACGGCCAGGATTCCATGGGCTGGCACAGCGACGACGAGCCCGAGCTGGGGCACAACCCCCTGGTGGCCTCTCTGAACCTGGGCGGCACCCGCCGTTTCGACCTGCGACGCAAGGGCGCCAGCCGTATCGAGCACTCCCTGGAACTGGGGCACGGCGCGCTACTGGTCATGAGCGGGCCGACGCAGCATCATTGGCAGCACCAGGTGGCGAAGACCCGTACCCCTTGCACTCCCCGGCTCAACCTCACATTCCGCTGGATCCGCTGATGAGCAACGACGAAAACCTGATCGACTTCGGCGCCGAGCGCGACAAGCGCATCCATGACATCCACGAGAAGCGCCTGAACGACATGCGCAAGGCCTTCGAGCAGGCCATGCCCCTGTCCAAGGGCAAGAAAGCCAAGAAGCCGAAGAAGCGCTGAGCTTCTCTATCTATATGGGGGCGCGGGGTACTGCGCGTCCCGACCTCCAGCACTGCATCCGATCGTTGTGTGAGCGAATTCATTCGCGAATGAATTCGCTCACGGTGTCTCGGCCCATCAGCTTCAGCTCCCCTCTCCCTCTGGGAGAGGGGTTGGGGGAGAGGGAGGTATCCGGCCAACTGGGCGTTCGCAATTGCAGACCTCCGGCCTGCCTGGCGAATGAGTTCGCCCCTGCAAGGGCGGCGCTCCGCGAGCTTGCGAAACCCAACGCGGCGGCCTCGCCGAGCAGCGTTGGGCCTCGTACCTCGGACCAACCTACGGAACTGACTGGCATGGAATCTCCCACAAAGCACGTCCATTCCCACCCTTTTTCGCTGTCGCACATCCCCAAAAATTGACCTGGATCAGTGTCCCTACAGGCTGCTCCCGGGCGCCCGGAGCCTGTTGATCCAGGTCAATTTTCCACGCCTGCCGTGCGGGTACCTTGAACCCATCGAAGCAACAACGCCAAGACGCAGGAGGCAGATCATGTTCATCGATACAGTCGTTTTTGCCGGTATAGGCACCGTCGGTCTCATGGTCGCTTTCTTCGCCGGTGTTGGTTACTTCATCTGGAAAGACTCGCAAAAACGCAAATCGCGTTGAGTCACTCTGGGTTTACAGGCACGCAAGGCACCTCGGGCGACTTCGGTCGCCCATTTTTTTGTTCCCGCTTTTCTTCCTTCCCGGCCCGCGCCAGACTGGCGCAATGCCGATCCAGACCCTTTCCCGCCTAGACGAACTCGACCCGCAGCACTGGGACGCCCTGCTGCCGGACGACCAGCCGTTCCTGCGTCATGCCTTTCTGTCCACCCTTGAGGACAGCGGCAGTGTGGGTGGCCGCAGCGGCTGGCATCCGGCCCATCACCTGCTCCGCGGGGCGAATGGCGAGCTCAGGGCGGCAATGCCGGCTTACCTGAAAAGTCATTCCTACGGCGAGTACGTGTTCGATTGGGCCTGGGCCGATGCTTGCCGACGTGCAGGCATTCCCTACTACCCCAAACTGCTGGTGGCGGTGCCATTCACGCCAGTGGGCGGCGCGCGGTTGCTGGCGGTGGATGACACAGCGGCACGCGAGCTGCTCGATGCGGCGGTGGCCGACGTGGCTGCCGATGACCTGTCCGGGCTGCATATCAATTTCACCGATGCCTTCGCCGATCATCATTTGCGTAACCGCGCCGGCTGGCTCGAACGCCTCGGCTGCCAGTTCCACTGGCGCAATCACGGCTATCGGGATTTCCAGGATTTCCTCGACGCCCTGAGTTCGCGCAAGCGCAAGCAGATTCGCAAGGAGCGCGAACAGGTGGCGGGGCAGGGGATCGAGTTCCAGTTGCGCAATGGCCAGGAACTGGATGAGACGGACTGGGATTTCGTCTATTCGTGCTACGCCAACACCTATCGGGTGCGCGGCCAGGCGCCTTACCTGACGCGCAGCTTCTTCAGCCTGCTGGCTGAGCGGATGCCGGAGATGATTCGCGTGGTGCTGGCGCTGCAGCACGGCCGGCCGGTGGCCATGGCGTTTTCGCTACAGGGCGGTGACACCCTTTACGGGCGTTACTGGGGATGTCTGGCGGAGTTCGACAGGCTGCATTTCGAAACCTGTTTCTACCAGGGGATCGACCAGGCCATCGCCGCGGGGCTCCAGCGTTTCGATGCCGGGGCCCAGGGGGAGCACAAGTTGATACGGGGATTCGAGCCGGTGATCACCCGCTCCTGGCACTGGCTGTCCCATCCCGGCTTGCGGGCTGCGGTGGACGATTTCCTGGTGCAGGAGCGGGGTGGCGTGCTGGCCTACGCCGAAGAGGCGCGTGGCCTGCTGCCCTACCGGCGGGACTGATCAGCCGAGCTGGGTGGGATCGGGGGAGACGGTGCTGCCGCCCCATTCGAGGAAGCGCAGCTTGTGCACTTCACCTTCGCTGTCTTCGTAGACGAGGATCACGGGAACGACGCCGACCTTGTCGGACGTGTCGGTACGGTGCAGTACCTTGCGGATATCGACATCCATCCCGTAGTGGTAATCCACCGGCTTGATGCCGGTGCCTTGATTCTGCAGGCCATCCTGGGCGAATACGCTGGGCGCGAGGCTAGTGAGCAGGGCGCTTACAACCGAGGCCATTTTCATAGGGCTTGTATTCCTCTGTTGGGTTTCGCTTACAAGGGACTTCATCTGACCCATCGGAAACGGTTAGTTCAGTGAACCCCTGCGGCGTATCCTGGTTGAGCGTTTTTTGATCACTTGGAATCCCCCGTCCTTGAGGTGCTGCGACCGTTTGTCGCACGTCTGGAAATTTTCCATTCTCTGGTCTAAAAGCGCGTACTTTCGCCCGCTGTTGAAACCGTTCGTCAGGGGGGCGCCGGATTCGAGGAGGGGCCGTCTCGGTGGGGGAGGGGCTGGTGTGGAATCGGGAACCCGTGCGGGTTCCCTGCGCATGCTTGTCAGCTGTTGCTGGTATGGCTGCCCCATTCCAGGAAGCGGACCTTGTGCAGTTCGCCCTGGCTGTCTTCGTAGACCATGGTGACGGGCACCACGCCCGCGCGCTGGCTGGCGTCGGTGCGATACAGGACGCGCTGAACGTCCAGTTCCATGCCGTAGTGATAGTCGACGGCCGGGATGCCGGCCCCGATATCCCGCTGGTATTCCTGGGCGAACACGCTGGGGGCGAGGCTGGCGAGCACGGCGCTGACGGCGGATGCAATCTTCATGGGCTGATCCTCTCTGGGTCCGTTGGTGGTTTCAGGTGAAACCGGATAGGGACTCCATATGACCAGCCAGTGGCGCCGGGTTGAAATCGATGCGGCTTGTAATGGAGATCAGTCGCATCGATGCAGGGACGTGGCCCGGACATCCGGGCCGAATCGATCAGAGCCGCTTGGCGGAGAGGATCACCACCGGCTGCAATGGCACATTCTGGTACATGCCGCGATTGCCGGTGGGGACGTTGGCGATCTGGTCGACCACATCCATGCCCCGCACCACCTTGCCGAACACCGCGTAGCCGAAGTCGCGGCTGCCGTGGTCGAGGAATGCATTGTCGTTGTGGTTGATGAAGAACTGGCTGGTGGCCGAGTTCACCGCCTGGGTGCGTGCCATGGCCAGGGTGCCGCGCAGGTTACGCAGGCCATTGTCCGCTTCGTTCTTGATCGGGTCGCGGGTTTCCTTCTGGCTCATGTCTGTGTCGAAGCCGCCGCCCTGGATCATGAATCCGGGGATCACGCGATGGAACACGGTGCCATTGTAGAAACCGGCGTCCACGTAATCGAGGAAGTTTTTCACGCTGACCGGTGCCTTGTCGGCGTCCAGTTCCACCTCGATTTCCCCGGCGCTGGTGGTCAGCAGCACGTGAGGCTTGTCGGCGGCCAGGAGGTTGAGGGAAACGAACAGGGCGCAGGCGCCCAGGACGAGTTTTTTCAGCATGGTTTCGGCTCCTTGTTGCGCTCCACTTCGGCCAGGAAGTCGAGCAGGGTGGCGTTGAATCGTTCGGGTTGGTCCAGCGGTGTGGCGTGACGGGAGTTCTCGATGACCACCAGTCGCGCATTCGGTAACTCCTTCACGTAGGCCTCCTTCCGGGAGACTGGCGTGTAGTCGCGGTCGGCGGTGATCACCAGGGTCGGGCACTGGATACGCTGCAGGCGATCGCGCACGCCCCAGCCGATGATGGCGTCCAGCGAGGAGAGGTAGGCGCGTTTGTCGTTCTGCGGCCAGCGCTCCTCTATCTTGCGGCGCAGGTCGCCCTGTTCGGGCAGCGGGAACAGCAGGTGGCCAAGGGCCCTGGCGATGCTGTCGAGGCTGAGCAGGCGCGAGAGGGTCCAGCGTTTGGCAATCTCCAGGTAGTCCTTCGCGGATCGGGGCTTCACCTCGGGACCACTGTTGACGATGGTCAGGCTGCGCAGCAGCTCCGGGCGATCGACGCCGAGCTGGAAGCCGATCATGCCACCCATGCTGATGCCCACCAGATGCACGTCGATTAGCCGCAGATGCTCGATCAGCGCGGCCACGTCCTCGGCGAATACAGCGATGCTGTAGGGCTCCTGGGGTTTGTCGGAGCGGCCGTGGCCGCGCACATCGATCACGATGACGCGGTAGTGGGTGGTAAGGGCAGGGATCTGGTACTCCCAGTCGCGGGTGCTGGAGCCCAGGCCGTGTACCAGCAGCACCGGCATGCCGTGACCGTAGTCCTCGTAGTGCAGCTGGCAACCATCGTTCTGGAAATACGACATGGGCGACCTCCTGTCAGGCGCTGGGGAGCGGGGCAGCGAATGGCGCGTCCAGCGGCGCCGAGTCGAAGGTCTTGATCAGCTCGACCAGGATCTGCGAGGCCGGCCCCAGGGCCTTGTCCTTGTTCGAATAGAGATAGAAAGAAGCATGACGGCTGCCGCCCTGTTCCAGGGGCAGTGGCTTGAGCTGGCCATCCTCGAGCTCCCGCTCGATCAGGTGTCGCGGCAGCCAGGCGAAGCCCAGGCCGCTACTGACGAAGTTGGCGGCGGTGGACAGGCTGCCCACCGTCCAGCGTTGCTCCGCGCCGAGCCAGCCGACGTTGCGCGGCTGGGTCCGGCCGGTATCGCGGATCACCACCTGCAATTGGCTTTCCAGGTCCTGGAAGTTGATCTGGCGTTGCAGGCGATGCAGGGGATGATCGGGATGGGCCACGGCGATGAACTCCACCGGGCTTAGCGCGGCGCCCAGGTAGCCCTGGATGTCCAGGCCGGTGATGGCGAGGTCGGCGGATCCTTCCAGCAGCACCTCCTCGACGCCGGAGAGTACTTCCTCACGCAGGCGTACGCGGCATCCGCGGCTTTGCGGCATGAACGCGGAGAGGGCGCGTACCAGGCGGGCGTTGGGGTAGGCGGCGTCGACCACCAGGCGCACCTCGGCTTCCCAGCCCTGTTCCATGTGGTGGGCCAGTTCTTCGAGCTGGCTGGCCTGCTTGACCAGTTGGCGCGAGCGGCGCAGCAGCACTTCACCAGCTTCGGTCAGCACCGCCTTGCGCCCTTCGATGCGCAGCAGGGGGACGCCCAGCTGCTCCTGCATGCGCGCGACCGTATAACTGACCGAGGATTGCGAACGATGGGTGGCTTCCGCCGCCTGCGCGAAGCCGCCGTAATCCACAACGGCTTGCAAGGTGCGCCACTGGTCCAGGGTTACGCGCGGGGCTTTCATGCGGTGCTGCTCCTCTAGCTGCTCATGCCGGCAGATCCTGTGCGCCGATGGCGCTGATGACGCCTGTGGCGCTCTGTTAAGCTGGCGTTCTCTGCACTGGAGACCGCCCATGAAGAAACGCTGCTGTGCCCTGTTCGCCCTGTTGCCAACCCTGGCCTTCGCTTTCCCCATCGAGGTGGAGAAGCAGTACAACGGCGCCGAGATCGTCTACGACACCACCGATATCGCAAGCAACATGGCCGCCATCAATATCCAGAACGTGGGTGGAACCGCGGCGGAGTGCAAGGCGGTGTTCGTCAACGGGCCTGAAACCCCCAAGGTGCGCAAAGCCGTGATCGAGAGTGGCAAGAGCGCCTATGTGACGGCCAATTTCACCCGTGCAGTGATCAAGCTGCGGATCAAGCTGACGTGCAATCCCACGTAGTCGAAACCAGGATTCGGGCACAGGAACCAGCCTAGTGCCCCTTCTGCTACAAATCAATTTTCTTGATATTTTTAGGCGGATATTTACGCTTTTTTATCGATTCGTGACGAAATAATCTGCGCCCCATCGACGCAATCAACCCCCCCGATGGAGGTAGCCCATATGTCCCGCGTACTCGTCATCGAAAGCAGCGCCCGCCAGCAAGGTTCCGTTTCCCGCCAGCTCACCCAGGACTTCATCGCCAAGTGGCAAGCCACTCACCCGGCCGATGAGATCACCGTCCGCGACCTCGCCATCGAGCAGGTTCCGCACCTGGACGCCGACCTCCTGGGCGGCTGGATGAAGCCCGCCGACCAGCAAAGCGAAAGCGAAAAGGCTGCCCTGCAGCGTTCCAACCTGCTGACCGAGGAACTGCTGGCTGCCGACGTACTGGTCATGGCTGCCCCCATGTACAACTTCACCATCCCCAGCACCCTGAAATCCTGGCTGGACCACGTGCTGCGCGCCGGCGTCACCTTCAAGTACACCGAAACCGGCCCCAAGGGCCTGCTCACCGGCAAGCGCGCCATCGTCCTGACCGCTCGCGGCGGCATCTACGCCGGCAGCCCGGTGGATCATCAGGAACCCTACCTGCGCCAGGCCATGAGCTTCATCGGCATCCATGACGTGACCTTCATACACGCCGAAGGCCTGAACCTGGGCACCGAATTCCACGAGAAGGGCCTGGCTTCCGCCAAGGCTCAACTCGCCCAGGTCGCCTGATCCGCGGCTTTGCTCCTCGCTCCTCCAGGTGCGCCATGGCTCCTTGAGCGCACCCCCTTCGCCCGGCCTTATCAAGGCCGGGTTTTTTATTTGGCGCGCGCGAAAGGTCTGGTGATTCGTAGCAAATCGTAGCCCAGATGAAATCCGGGAGCGGCGCAGGGACTTTCTACCTGCAGGCGCACCCATAAAAAGCCCCGCATCGAGCGGGGCCTGGTTCATCACTGGTTCTGTTTCGCGTCCTGGACGCCGGCGGTGTTGCTCAACAGGCTGCCGGTGGCGGTCTGCAGGAAGGCTTCCAGGTATTTCTGCAGGCGCGGGTCGTTGTCGCCGGGGATGCGTTCGGCCCTGGCATCGGCGCCCAGCTGGTACTGGTACAGGCGCGCCGGGAAGTCCCTGGGCTGTACCAGGATGCGGTCGGCGCTGACGATGGCCACGGTCTGGTCGCTGCCGGATGGTTTGATCACGCCGATGCCCGGATCGCCTTCCGGCAGGTTCAGCAGGTCGCGGCCCCAGCATTGGTGGCGCACTTCGCCGCCCAGGCGGCCCATGATGGTAGGCACCACGTCGATTTGGGTGCCGACGGTGTGGTCGAGGCTGCCGAATTTCTCCTGCACGCCGGGGCCGATCAGCAGCAGCGGCACGTTGAAGCGGAACAGGTCCATTTCGGTGAGCTGCTTGTCGCTGCCGAAGCCGTGGTCGCCGACCACCACGAACAGGGTGTCTTTGAAGTAGGGCTCCTTGCGCGCCTTCTCGAAGAACTGGCCGAGGGCCCAGTCGGCGTAGCGCATGGCAGTCAGGTGCTCGTCATGGGCGCCGTATCCGGTCACCTTCTCCACCGGCAGGTCGGCCGGTAGGGCGTAAGGCGTGTGGTTGGAGAGGGTCTGCAGCAGCGCGTAGAACGGTTTGTCGGTGGGCATCTTCGCCAGCTCGGCGGCGCCCCGGTCGAACATGTCCTGGTCGGATACGCCCCAGGTCTTGTCCATGAACACCGGGTTGACGAAGTCTTCGCGGCCGATGAAGCGGGTCATGCCCTGGTTGCTGAAGAAGCCGGACTGGTTATCCCACTGGAAGTTGCCGTTGTAGACGTACAGGTCGTTGTAGTTGCGGGCACTGAGCAGCTGCGGCAGGCCGGAGAACTTGTGTGCGCCTTCGGGGGTGCGCATCAGGTACTCGAAGCTCGGCAGGTTGGGGAAGCAGGCCATGGTGGCGAACATTCCCTGGTGGGTGTGGGTGCCATTGGAGAAGAAGCGATCGAACAGCAGCCCCTCTTTTGCCAGCTTGTCGAAGTAGGGGGTGATGCCGGCATCGCTGCCCATGGCACCGACCCAGCGGCCGGCGAAGCTCTCCATGAGGATCACCACGACGTTCCTGATCGGCAGGGTGCCGGCGGCCGGTGGGGTGAAGTCGCGGCGGATGGCGGCGCTGTCGGGGTCCACCAGCTTGTCGTTGGGGGTCAGCAGCATCTCGCGCACGCTGGCCAGGGCCTCATCCTCGGGCAGGGTGGCCTTCCAGGCATTGTCGCGGTGGGAGGAGAAGCTGTTCTTGGCCGCATCCACCAGGGTCAGTGTGCCGTTCAGGCCCAGCTGGTTGGCGAACATCGAGTCAGTGGTGAAGGCATCGCCCCAGCGCAGCGGCGGGCCCTGGCGCAGATGACCGCGTGCGGCGATCACGGCGATCACCAGGCAGATCATGGATATTGCCAGCCGGCCGAACCAGGGGACGGTGGCGCGAGACGCGGGCGGGACGCTGGTGGAGTGGGGGCGCGGACGGCTGGCCAGGTCCAGGCCTCGGAACATCAGGTAGAGCAGGGCGGTGGCCAGCGCCCAGGCGATCAGGTAGCGAGCCACCGGGAAGCCGTTCCAGATCATGCTGGCGACGGTGCCGAGGTCCTCTTGCAGGTACTGGAAGACCAGGCTGTTCAGGCGCTGGTGGAACTCGCGGTAGAAGTCCATTTCGCTGATGCCGAGGAATAGGGTGAGGCTGGCGAACAGGGTCAGCCAGATCCGTTGCAGGCCGCGGGCGGCCATGGCGCGGACGCTGAGCAGCGACAGCAACAGCGGAGCCAGGGCGAATACCACTACGCGCAAGTCGAAGCGCAGGCCGTTATGGAAGGCCTCGATGAACACCGACGCCGGGCTGTCTCCGATCTGGTCGCTGTTGTACACCAGCAGCGCCACTCGCAGCAGGCTGTACATCACCAGCAGCGCACTGGCGCTGAGCAGGGTGAAGGCGAGGTGGCTCCTGACGGTCGGGGTAAACAGTCGGGACGAGGACTGCTGGGTGGCTACGGGTTCCTGTGCGGTCATGCGATCAAGCATCCATTGGTCAACTCGGGGCGTGGCGGCATCTGGAGGTGAATGATACCGGGGATGAGTAGATCACCTGATGGCACCTTGCTCCGATTGGTCCGCCGAAGGCGTCGGACAATGCCAGAGGGAATGTGAAGAAAACGTCGAATCGCCTCACGTGGCGAGGTCGGACTGTTGCGTCGAACCGCGCTGGCATCGGTCACTCGGGCAGCCTGAGCCCCGCCAGTTTCTCCGGATTGCGCACGATGTAGATGTTGCTGACCCGGCCTTCGTCGTCGTAGGCGAAGGTGACCGAGGCGGACACCTGGTCGCCGTGGGCGAGGATGACGCCGCGTCCGCCGTTGAGTTCGGCGGGCAGCCACTGGTAGTCGCGCCAGTAGCCGCGCAGGGAGTCGGAGATGAACGCCAGCACCTTGGCCTTGCCGTGGAGGATATGGCCCAGGGTCGGTACCTTGCCGCCGCCGTCGGCGCAGAGTTCCACCTCCTCCGAGAGCAGTGCGGTGAGGCCGGTGGTGACGCCACTGGCGATGGCCGCGTGGAAGGCTTCCAGCAGCCGCTCCTGGCGTTCCCGTGGCGGCTGATGGCGCACCTTGCCTGCGGCCAGGCCGCTGCGCGCGCGGGACACCAGCTTGCGGCAGGCCGCTTCCTGCACGCCGATGGCGCGCTCCACGTCCGGGTAGTCCAGGTCGAAGATGTCGTGCAGCAGGTAGGCCGCCCGCTCGCGCGGGGTGAGGCGTTCCAGCAGCAGGAGGAAGGCAGTGGACAGCGAGGCGGAGAGTTCCAGTATCTGTTCCGGCGACTCCAGGGTTTCGCTGTGGATGGGCTCCGGCAGCCAGGTGCCCACGTAGTCCACCCGCGCTCGATGGCCCAGGCGCAGCTGGTCGATGCAGTGGCGGGTGCAGAGAGTGGTCAGCCAGGCGCGCGGGTTGTCCAGGCTGGAATGGTCGCTCTCGCGCCACTTGAGGAAGGTTTCCTGCACCGCATCTTCGGCGTCGCTGCGCGAGCCGAGGATGCGGTAGGCCAGGTTCAGCAGGAAGCGGCGGCTGTCTTCGAAGACAGCCGTGGCATCGGTCACGCTCACGTCAGTGCCTCGATATCTGGATGCGGTTCCAGAGGTTGATCATCGCAACGGTGGCGGTCAGTGCACCGATCTCCACTTCGCTGAAGTGCTCGCGCAGCGAGGTGCGCAGGGCAGCATAGTCGGTGCGGCGGTCGAGCCGGGTCAGCGCTTCAGTCCAGGCCAGGGCCGCCTTTTCGCGCGGGGTGAAGTCGTTGCAGTGGTCCCAGACCACCAGGCGGTCCAGACGCTCGTTGCTTTCGCCGTCTTCCCGCGCCTCGCGGGTGTGCATTCTCACGCAGAAGGCGCACTGGTTCAGTTGCGAAGCGCGCAATTGCACCAGGTGGTGCAGGCTGCGTTCCAGGCCGAGGGCATCCAGCGGTGCGTGCACCTCGCCCATGGCGTGGATGACCTCGGGAATGACCTGCTGGTAGTCGAGGGGGCTTGCCTGATTCATCACGTGTTCCTCGTTCGGGGTTGAAAGGCGTTTACACTTTCACGACGAACCAGGGAGCCGGGTTGTGACGCGGCCTCGAAAATCTGCCTTCGTGGGAGGCTTTTGCAGGTTGGGGCGGGCGGCGCTCCGCGAGCGAAGTTCCGTAGCCTCCTCTCCCACAGGGAATGGCTGGGGGTCTATCGGCGCTCGCGGATGGCCGCGGCCTCGCGGGTCACCAGTTCGATGAACGACCGCGCCAGGGGTGAGCGCTCGTCCCGCCGGCGCACCAGCCAGACGGCGGTGGTGGCGCCAGGGTCCAGCAGGGTGCGATAGACCACGCCATCGACGCGGGTGCGGCGGAAGGAGGCGGGCAGCACCGACACGCCCAGCCCGGCGGACACCAGGCCGATGATGGTCATGGCTTCGCTGGCCTCCTGGGATACGCGCGGCGTGAAGCCGGCGTCGCGGGCGAGGGCGAGCATCTGGTCGTAGAGGCCGGTACCGAAGGTGCGCGGGAAGAACACGAAGGGTTCTTCGGCCAGAGCGGTGAAGTGGATGCCCTCTTCGCTGCCGGCGGCCAATGGATGGTCGGCGCGCAGGACGGCCACCAGGGGCTCGCGGAACAGTTCCACCGCCAGGAGGTTGTCCGGCAGGTTGAGCGGACGGATCACCCCGACTTGCACTCGGTCTTCCTGCAGCGCCCTGACCGTTTCCACACTGCTGCCCTCGGTGAGCTCCAGGTGCACGTCGGGGTAGGCCTGGCGAAAGGCGTGGATGCTGCGGGGAATGGTGGAGGTGAAGGGCGAGGACGAAGTGAAGCCCACCTTCAGCTCCCCCAGCTCGCCACGGTGGGCGCGGCGCGCGATCTGCACGGCCTTGTCCACTTGGGCCAGCACCTGGCGGGCCTCATCGAGGAAGCGCCGGCCAGCTTCGGTCAGCTCGACCCGACGGTTGGTGCGTTCCAGCAGGCGCGCACCGATTTCCTCTTCCAGCGCCTGGATCTGCTGGCTCAGTGGGGGCTGGGAAATACCCAATTGCTCGGCGGCGCGGCCGAAATGCAGCTCTTCGGCCACGGCGATGAAGTAGCGCAGGTGTCTCAGTTCCATGGGAGGCCTATTGATATTTATAACGTATCAAATGTGTCGAATAATATATTGGAGATAATATAAAACGCTCGATATCCTTCGACCCATAACCCCAACAACGAATACCCCAGCCCCTGATCCAGGCGGCACGGCCTCGTTGTGCCTGCTCGCCACAAATGCCCGAAGGTGCCCCGTGAGCAAATCCCAGGCAGTACTCATGACCGAAGACGATCCCGCGCTTGGCGAGGTGGCCCGCGACGCAGCCAGCGAACTGCCTGACGCCGCCAATGATCCCGAGCTTTCCACCTATATCAGGAAGGGCACGCCGCAGTTCATGCGCACCTCCCTGGCACTGTTCTCCGGCGGTTTCGCCACCTTCGCCCTGTTGTACTGCATCCAGCCGATGATGCCGGTGCTGTCCAGGGACTTCTCCATCTCCGCGGCCCAGAGCAGCCTGGCGCTGTCCGTTTCCACCGCCATGCTCGCCCTCGGCCTGCTGGTGACCGGACCGCTGTCCGACGCCCTCGGCCGCAAGCCGGTGATGGTGGTGTCGCTGATCGCCGCCGCGCTGTTCACCCTGGCCAGCGCCGCCATGCCGACCTGGGAAGGGGTGCTGCTGATGCGCGCCCTGGTGGGGCTGGCCCTGAGCGGGCTGGCCGCCGTGGCCATGACCTACCTCAGCGAGGAAATCCATCCGCATCACCTTGGTTTTGCCATGGGGCTGTACATCGGCGGCAACGCCATTGGAGGCATGAGCGGGCGGCTGATCAGCGGTGTGCTGGTGGATTTCGTGTCCTGGCATGCGGCCATTGCCGTGCTGGGTGGGTTGGCGCTGGTGGCCGGCCTGGTGTTCTGGCGCGTGTTGCCCGAGTCGAAGCACTTCCGAGCGCAGCCGCTGCGACCGTCCACCCTGGTGGAAGGCTATCGCCTGCACTTTCGCGATGCCGGCCTGCCCTGGCTGTTCCTCACCGGCTTCCTGCTGATGGGCGCCTTCGTCACGCTGTTCAACTACATCGGCTACCGCCTGCTGGCCTCGCCCTACCAGATGAGCCAGGCCGTGGTGGGCGTGCTTTCGGTGGTGTATCTCACCGGCATCTACAGCTCGGCCTGGGTCGGGTCCCTGGCGGACAAGCTGGGGCGGCGCAAGGTGCTCTGGGCTTCCATCCTGCTGATGTCCGGCGGCATGCTGCTGACCCTGTTCAGCCCGCTGGCGGTGATCCTGGCCGGCATGGCGATCTTCACCTTCGGCTTCTTCGGCGCCCACTCGGTGGCCAGCAGCTGGATCGGCCGGCGCGCCCAGCGCGCCAAGGGCCAGGCTTCGTCCCTCTATCTGTTCAGCTATTACGTCGGCTCCAGCCTGGCCGGCACCATCGGTGGCCTGTTCTGGCACCACTACGGCTGGCACGGCGTCGGCCTGTTCGTCGGCGCCCTGTTGCTGATCGCAATCGCCGTGGCTCTGCACCTGGCACGGCTGCCGGCACTGCCGGGCAACGCCATCGTCCAGCCGGCACACTGACCATCCACCCCGGGGCCGGTGGCCGGCTCCGGGGTGCGACATCCCGACACTCGCGAAGCTATCCCCGATCCTCTGGCCGGCTGGCAGAATGTCCGGCCTACCCACCGCGCAGAGTGGGAAATCCATTGCCTCCCATGCGTGCACAACCCGCCTCGATCCGACCAGGGAAGTACAGCATGAGCATCACCTCCACCGACATCTGCAATGCCGCCGACGCCCTCAAGGGATTCGTCGGCTTCAACCGCAAACTGGGCAAGTACATCGTGCGTTTCAGCGAAGACTCCTTCGGCATGGACGTACCCGACGACAGCATCACCCCGGCCTGCGAATTTGTCTGGACGGCGAAGACCGACCAGGTGATGACCCTGAGCCGCGAATGCCTGCAGATCCTCCTGGACCAGAACATCAATGACCGCCTCAACCTGGGCGATCCCCTGCTGGTCTACCTGCGCCGCACCGACCTGCCGGAAATCAGCGCCGAGCGCAGGCGGATCTGATTGGCGGGCTCAGGGCAGCCAGCGCAACCCCATCACTCCGCCGACGATCAAACCCATGCAGGCCAGCCGGCCGACGGAGGCGGAGTCCCCCATCCACAGCACGCCCGCCAGTGCGGTACCCACAGCGCCTATGCCGGTCCATACGGCGTAGGCCGTTCCCACCGGCAGGTGCCGCAGTGCGAGTGTCAGCAGAGCGAGACTGCCGATGAGCACCAGCAGGGTGCCTGCCAGTATCCAGGGGCGCTGCAGGCCGTCGGCGGTTTTCAGGCCCAGGGCAAAGGCCACTTCCAGCAGGCCGGCCACAACCAGCAGCAGCCAGGCATTCGTCGAAGTCATGGATTCATCTCTTCGGTCAGGCAAAAAACGAGCCCCGAGGGGCTCGCCAGGCAGGGGAAATACGTCAGCCGGCGAGCAGCTTGCCGCGTGCCAGGCTTGCCAGGGTCTTCCAGGTCAGTACCGCCAGGGCGACGCTGAGGAACAGCAGGCTGCCCCAGGCGATCACCTGCAGCGGCACGCCACCCTGCATGTGCGCGTACTTCAGCGCGGCGTTGGCCAGCGCGGCCAGGGGGAAGCTGATGGCCCACCAGGACGGGGCGAACGGCACATCGCGGCGGAACACCTTGAAGCCCAGGACCACAGCCAGGAACAGGCCGAAATAGAAGAGCAGGGCGGCGAAACGGTCGATCCCGAACAGGTTGGAGTAGGCCAGGAATCCAACTTCGAAAGGTGCCACCAGAATCATCAGCGACGGCAGCATGGCTTTGCTCAGCGGTTCCTGGTGCACCAGGCGCGGGAATATGCTGGTGAAGAAGATCAGCGCCAGGGCCGCGCCCACCGCCATCGCGAACAGATTCAGTTCGGTCGCCCAGGCCATGGGCATCTGGCCCCCGGTCACGGCGATGTCGAGGGTGGCGACGCCGGGAATCAGCCACGCCGGCACGGCGTGTTGCAGGTCCTGTCCGCCCTTGAACAGGCGGGCAAGCACCAGGGCACCAAGCAACACCGTGAGCACGCTGCCGAGGCTCCACAAGCCCTGGGCCAGAACGTCGCTGTAGCGGCCGGCGACCATCGACAGCAACAGCATGGCGATGACGATGGTGCCGAAGAAGTTGCCGGCGATGGGGTGGGTGAATTCGTTGACCACCGCCTGCCGATGGCGCACAAGCTTGACCAGGTAGCCGACCGCAAGAACAACGAACACAAATGCAGCGAACAGACTGATGGCCTCGCCTATCAGTGGGCTCACTCCGAAGTACTGGTGGGCCAGTCGCCAGCCCAGGCCGAGGCCGGCCAGGCCCATCACGGAGCCGAACAGGTTGACCGGAAGGTTCTTGATCGAGGTACTGCTGGCCGGCTTCGCCTGGACCTGTTCGAGCGGGGGAATGAAGACGGTATTCATGGCAGACTCCGTTGGGCGGTATTTGTCGGTAGAGATAGTTTCTGCCATGCTGGACTTGGCATGAATAGGTGTGTCACGACATATTCTGCCAACCTTTCGACAACCACGGACAACCCCTCATGCGCATCGCCCTGCTGGCCTTTCCCCGCGTGCAATTGCTGGACATCGTCGGTCCCGCCGACGTCTTCGCCGAGGCGGCGAAGCAACTGGGCAACCCTCGCGCCTACCGGGTCGAGGTGATAGGCACCGAGCCGGGCCTGCTCAAGGGCAGCAGCGGCCTGCGCCTGGCGGTGGACTCCACGGTGGAAACCCACAAGGGCAAGCTCGACACCCTGCTGGTAGCCGGCAGCCCCTTCGTCGACGACATCGCCCGTAACCCGGTGCTGCAGCAATGGCTGCGCCAGCAGGCCGGATCGGTCCGGCGCATCGGTTCGGTGTGCAGCGGTGCTTTCGTCCTGGCCGCCGCCGGCATGCTGCGCGGACGCCGGGTGACCACCCACTGGAACAGCAGCACGCGACTGTCCGAAGAGAACCCCGACACCCAGGTCGAGGCCGACAGCATTTACGTCAAGGATGGCAACCTCTACACCTCGGCCGGTGTCACCGCAGGCATGGACCTGGCGCTGGCCATGGTGGAAGAGGACCACGGCCGCGAGTTGGCGCTGCGCGTGGCGCGGGAGATGGTGATGTTTTTCAAGCGCCCGGGCGGGCAGTCCCAGTTCAGTGCCCATCTGGCGGCACAGACCGCCGAGCGTTCCTCCATCCGTGCTATCCAGGACTATGTGCTGGCTCACCTGAAGGACGACCTGAGCATACCGGCGCTGGCAGCCCGCGCCGGCATGAGCGAGCGCAACTTCGCCCGGGTGTTCAAGCAGGAGGCCGGCTCCACCCCGGCGGAGTTCGTCGAATTGGCTCGCATCGACGCCGCCCGGCGACTGGCCGAGGAGTCGGACCTTCCCCTGAAACGCCTGGCCGACGAAGTGGGCTACGCCAACGTCGATGGCTTCCGCCGTGCCTTCCTGCGTCGCCTGGGGGTGACGCCAAGTGACTACCGGGCGCGATTCAGGGTGGAGGATTGAGTGCTTGAACCAGCGCCCACTCGGGGCGCGACAGCATCGACGAGGTATTGGACCGTTGGCAGCGTGGCGGGCGCGGAACGGGTGCTATAACTGAACACCTTGGGGGATTCACCGTGGAGGGCGCCGTCATGGCACGCCTCGGAATCCTGCTGCTGATCCTGGCCGTACCGGGCGCCTGGGCTGCCGGCTATGGCGATTCGTACTACGGGCTCGGGCCTTACCTGGGCACCGTCTACAATCCCGACAGTCCCCTGCAACCCTATGTCTCGCCGCCACCCCGGCGTTTTGCCGACCTGCCGCCGAAGACTTTCGTGGTGGTACCCGAGTACCACCAGTTCCGCGATGCCCAGCTACCGCGCATCAGCACCGAAAAGCCGCAGGTGCTGATCCGCAGCTTCGACCCGGAGCTGGGGGTGTACCGGGATGTCGAGGTGCGGGATGGGGAGGGGAGCCGGCCAATGTGCGGCGGGGACTACTGCGGTGATTGAGGCGGAGCTTGTAGGGGTGAATTCATTCGCCAAGGGGTGCGCAGCGCCCCCGAGGCGTTTGCGGTCGGACCTTCGGTCCGGTTGGCGAATGAATTCGCCCCCACAAAGAAACCGTCATGTTTCCCCCAGGCTCCTGCGCCCGAACCGCCGCCGATAGTCCGTGGGCGACAGCCCCACCATCCTGTTGAACACCTTGCGGAAGGCTGCCGGGTCCTGGTAGCCGACTTCCCAGGCGATCTGCTCCACCGAGCGGTTGGTCAGCTCCAGCAGCTCGCGGGCCTTGGCTGCGCGCAGTTGCTGGCAGTACTCGGTGGGGCGCAGGCCGGTGGCCTGCTGGAAGCGGCGCAGGAAGGTGCGCTCGCCCAGCCCGGCTTCGGCAGCCATGGCGGGGAGGCTGACCTGGCGTGCGTCCTGGCGTTGCAGCCAGCGCTGAACCTTGAGCACCGCCTCGTCGCCATGGGTGAGGCGCGGGGTGAAGCGGCGGAAGTACTGTTGCGAGTGCCGGGTCAGGTCCAGGGCGAGGAAGCTCGCGGTGTTAGCGGCGATGGTCGGCCCCAGCAGGCGATCCACCAGGGTCAGCCCCAGGTCGGTCCAGGCCATCACCCCGCCGGCGGTGATGATGTCGCCGTCGTCCACCACCAGCTTGTCGGCATCCACCTTCACCTCCGGGTAGCGCTCGCCGAGATCCTTGGCCAGGCTCCAGTGGGTGGTCAGCGGACGGCCGGCGAGCAGCCCGGTCTGGGCCAGCACGAAGGCGCCGGCACATACCGAACAGAGGGTGATGCCGGCAGCGTGCCGCAGGCTGAGCCAGTCGGCGCAGGGTTGCAGGGTGTCGGCAGGGGGCAGGGTGCCGATGCAGGGCAGGGCAATCACCGCGGCGGGCTGGCTTTCGGCATCCGGGTGACTGTCCCAGGTGCAGCGGATTTCGCCATCCGCGTCAGCACTCCAGTGCCGCACCCGCAGGGTGGGCAGGTCGGCATCGGCATGTCCGGCGGCCAGGCGATTGGCGACCGCGAACAGATCGGCCAGGCCATGGGCGGCTGCCAGCTGGGCGCCGGGATAGAGCAGGAGGTCGATCTCCAGCATGGATTTCATTGTCAGTTTTTCCTGCGAATTTGTCGGTTGCGCCGATCCTCATCCGGCGCCGGAAGGTGCACCTTAGGGCCCACGTCGCCACTCCCACAACCTGAGGTGTAAATCATGAGCAAGCATGCCGTCATCGTAATCGACATCCAGAAGGACTATTTCCCCGGTGGTCTGTGGACCCTGAGCGGTGCGGACGCCGCTGCCGACAATGCCGCCCGGATCATCGGCGCTGCCCGTGAGGCCGGCGACCTGGTGGTGCATGTCCGTCACGAGTTCACCAGCCCGGAGGCGCCGTTCTTCCGGCCCGGTTCCGAAGGCGCACAGATCCATCCCAAGGTGCTCAACGCCGACGGCGAGCCGGTTGTTCTGAAGCATTTCGTCAATTCTTTCCGGGAAACCAATCTCAAGGAAATCCTCGACAGCCACGGGGTGGACAGCCTGACCGTGGTCGGCAGCATGAGCCATATGTGCGTCGACGGCGTTACCCGCGCGGCGGCCGATTTCGGTTACCAGGTCACCGTGATCCACGATGCCTGCGCCACGCGGGACCTGGAATTCCAGGGCAAGACCATTCCCGCCGAGCAGGTCCACGGCGCGTTCATGGCCTCGCTGGCCTTCGCCTACGCCAAGGTGGTTTCCACCGACGAGTACCTCGCGCAGCAGGTCCGGTAAGGCGCTCGCCGCGTTTCGCAGGCCGGCGCCGGCCTGCGGACACCGGCAATCTGGCGGCTCGCCCGGCCCCTTGGCGCAACAGGCACGTCGATACGGACGGCATTTCGCTCTACTATCCGCAGCTGAAAATCTGCTGATACGTCCGAACCGGAGTGCCCATGAACGACCAGACCCTTCCTCCCGATTACCTGGAATTCGCCGAAGAACTGGCGGATGCGGCGGCCAAGGTCACCCTGACCTACTTCCGCCTGCCCCTGGAGGTGGAGAACAAGGAGGCCGAGCGCTTCGACCCCGTGACCCTCGCCGACAAGGGCGCCGAGCGCGCCATGCGTGACCTGATCGCCCAGCGCTTCCCCGGCCACGGCGTGCTGGGCGAGGAAGAGGAGAACATCGCCGGCGAAGAACCCTGGACCTGGGTGCTGGACCCGGTGGACGGCACCCGCTCCTTCATCAGCGGCATCCCGCTCTGGGGCACCCTGATCGCCCTCAACGACGGCACCCGCCCGGCGCTGGGCCTGATGGACCAGCCCTTCACCCGCGAGCGCTTCATCGGCGACGGCAGCTCGGCCTCGCTCAATGGCCGGCCGATCCAGACCCGCGCCTGCCGCAACCTGGCCGACGCGACCCTGATGGTCACCAGTCCAGAGCATTTCCAGCAGCCGCCCTACAGCGACGTGTTCAGCAAACTGTCGAGTGAAGTGCGCCTGGTGCGCTACAGCGGCGATTGCTACGCCTACTGCATGCTCGCCCTGGGGCTGGTGGATATTGTCCTCGACCCGGGTCTCAAGCCCTACGACATCCAGGCGCTGATGCCGATCATCCAGGGCGCCGGCGGCGTGGTGACCCGCTGGGATGGCGGCGACGCGCAGAACGGCGGCGACGTCATCGCCTGCGGCGACTCGCGCCTGCATGCGCAGATCCTGGAGCTGATGCAGTCGGTTTGACGGTTGGACGGGGCGGGAAACCGGCGATTCGCGGAATCCCGCCTGCAGGAGTTTCTGTGTTTTCCGCCTAAGGAAATCCTTATATGGACGCCTCCCGGAGCTCAATCGGTAATCATGTTGGCGTGTAGGTAGGAGCAGTCTTATATCCGGCCTATGGTGCAGGCCGATAAGCCCTGCTGGCCCTGATGGAATCCGCTG